>NZ_FXZF01000025.1:0-45987 GCF_900169375.1 Brevibacterium sp. Mu109 | reverse complement strand
GACATACACCCCTTGACGGTGTAGTCCATGCCCCCGGCTGTTGACGCAGCGCGGGGGCCCTTACGTCACCCGACCCTACCCGGCAGACCGGCCCCGTCCATCGGCATCAAGATGGATACCCCTTTTCTCTTTCCGGGGAACGAGCGGTCGCTCAGCGGCCTCGGCGCAGAATCGATGTCTGATGGTGATGGTGCGGTCTGATCGCGCTGCGAGTTCGCTGATCTCGCAGGAACCGCTGACGCGATTCACAGTATTCGTCTTGTCCTGCGTTTGCTAGCAGTGAGCGGCGTTCGTGATGGTTTGAGAGAGGACTCACGAAAGTTACTTGTGGGTATCATTCATGGTCTCGTTCGGGCGATTCCCGTGCTGTGGGGCGGGGGCACCCCGAGTGACTATCCCTGCGACGATTCGTCGCGCAGCCGCGGTTCCACGCGCTTCTCAGGGTGGAACCCGGTCTTGTCCGAGTAGAACGCGCGGATCCGGTCCATGTCCGCCTTCACGTCACCAGTCAGCTCGATGGTCGGTCCCAGCCCCGTCGTCATCGTGGGGCGGTCGACGTATCCCAGGGTGACGGGCATGCCGGTCTCCCGGGCGATGCGGTAGAAGCCGGACTTCCAGTGCGTGTGCCCGGAGCGCGTGCCGTCCGGGGTGACGACCAGGCCGAACACCTTGCCCGCATGCACCTGCCGCACCACGTCCGTGACCACGCTGGTCGGGTTCGCGCGATCGACCGGCATCCCGCCCAGGCCGCGCATGATCGGACCGCGCCAGCCCGCGAAGAGGCTGTTCTTCCCCAACCACCGCACGTCGATCCCCAGTCGCCAGGCGATGCCCAGCATCAGGATGAAGTCCCAGTTCGAGGTGTGGGGTGCACCGATGAGGATCGTCGGCCGGTCGGGCGCCGGCTGCGTCGTCAGCTTCCAGGGGCTGAGGAACCAGAAGGCGCGGGATATGAGGCGTCTGAGCACGACATCACTGTAGAGCACCGCTCCCATGCCCTGCCGCCGGCGGCGGGGCTGACTGCTGTTGCAGATCAGCACCATGAAGTCCGCCGGTGTGCCGTGTGCCGTATGCGAGACTGATCGGCATGGGGAAGCCTCCGCGAAGCGCGGCTCTGGATCTGTGGCACCGGTGGGTCCTCACGTGCATGCGGCGCGCGTCCTTCGTCCGCGTGCGGAGCGGCGGAGCAGTCCCGGGGCCGCGTCGTCGCCCCCGACTCATCGTCTCGAGTCACCGCAACGGGGCGATCGACGGTGCGCTGGTCCAGTCGGCCTTCCCCCATGCGCAGTACCTCGTGTCGATGCAGCTGCTGCGCGGACCGCTCCGCCTGCTCTTCACCGGCATTCCCGTCATCCGGCAGCGCGACGTCGAACGCTATGGGATGGACCGTTCGAGTGTGAACGATCCGGTGAGCGCTGGCGTTGACCACCTGACCGCCGGCGGTGATCTGGTGATCTTCCCCGAAGGCACCAGCGAATGGCAGCACACGGCCGGCGCCTACCAGCGCGGTGCTGCGAAGATCGTCTGCCGCCTGCAGGAAGCGGGCGTCGACGTCGACGTCATCCCCGTGGGCCTGTTCTATCTGGCGCCGGAGCGGTTCGGCACGATGGCGGAACTGTGGTGCGGGCCCGACGTCGACCTGCCGCAGGACACGGACGGGCCACGCATCGAGAGGGAGAAGCGAGCGCACGCGATTCTCTCCGAGGCACTCGATGCGGTATCGGTGCACTGCCCGGATCCACAGACCTTCGACATCGTGCAGCGGCGGGCGACCGAGCGCGCACGAGCAGGGGAGTCGTTCGCCGCGTCATTCCTCGACGAGCAGGCCGCGGCGGTGCAGAGTGTGACCAGCGCGGACACGGTCGACGGTGGCCCGTCTGCCGGCTCGGCTGTCTCCGCGGAGCCGGTCACGGCCTCGGGCCCGGCCTCTGCCGCGACTGCGGCTCCGTCGCCGTGGCCTCGCCGCCTGGGGATCGCCCTCCACTGGCTGCTCGCGCCGGTCCTCCTCGCAGGCTGGCTCGCGGGGAAGAAGGCCGATGCACGGAACACCGTGTCGTTCTTCCGGAGCCTCGGCGGCAGTGCGGGGGTCGTCATATGGCTCCTCATCGTCGCGGCTGCTGCGGTCTGGGCTGTGCTCGCAGGTGCCGGTGCGACCGCAGGGGCGGTCGCGGGTGCCGGTCTCCTCAGCGCGGCGGCCGGCCGGCTGCTGCTGCGCGCTCGTCGCTGGCAGCCCGACACCGCACCTCTGGACACCGCACCGCTCGACACCGCACCGCTCGACTGACTCGCAGACCGCCCGCCCAGACGACTGATCGCTCGCCCAGCAGAGGAGACTCCATGTCCCGCATCATCGATTTCGCGCACGACGACGCCACGCGCCTGGACGTGTCCGGCGGCAAGGGCGCGAGCCTGGCGAAGTCCGCCCGCGAGCTGCCCGTCCCGCCCGGCATCATCGTCACCGCTGAGGCCTATGACGAGTTCCTCGTGCCCCTGCGGAAGCAGATCACGCAGATCGTGCGGGAGTCGTCGACGGAGGACGCGTCCGCCGCGATCCAGGAGCTCGTGATGACGACGGACTTCGATCCGGGCTGGATCGGTGACATCGAGGCGGCACTGGAGCGGCACGGTCTGTCGGACCACGCGGTTGCCGTCCGGTCCTCGGGCACGATGGAGGACCTGCCGGGCGCCGCGTTCGCCGGCCAGCACGATACGTTCCTGGGGGAGCGGGGCGCGGAATCCATCGCCCTCGCGGTCCGCCGCTGCTACGCCTCCCTGTGGAACGCGCACGCGATGAAGTACCGCGATCGGCTGGGACTCGACCACCTGCAGGCGTCGATGGCGGTCGTCGTCCAGCGCATGGTCGAGGTGGGCGCGCACGAGGCGGCAGGCGTCGCATTCTCGATCGACCCCGTGCGCGGCGACCTCACGACGGTGCTCGTGAATGCGGCGTTCGGCCTCGGCGAGACCGTGGTCGGCGGAGAAGCGGAGGTGGACGAGTACCTGCTCAGCCGCGACGGAGCGGAGGAGCGCGAAGTCCGTGTCGCCCACAAGCCCCAGGCCCTGATCGTCGTCGCCGACGGCGGGACGGAGGAGGTCGCGGTGGATGCCGCGCTCGCCGACCGCGCCGCGATCGAGCAGGCCGACCGCGCGGCCGTCGCCCAGCTGGCGGTGCGCGCGGAGGAGCACTTCGGCTTCCCGCAGGACATCGAATGGGCGATCACGGGCGGTGAGCTGTTCCTCCTGCAGTCCCGGCCGGTCACACGCGTGGCCGCCCGCTGGACGCGCGACGAATCCGCGGAGCGCTACCCGAATCCGGTCACGCCGCTCACCTGGGACCTCGTCGAGGCGGGCTTCCACCAGTCGCTCAACCACAGCTTCCAGCTCATGGGGCTGCCGCCGTTCGGCGACAAGTGGTTCGCGATGCGCGACAGCTTCATCTACGGCAACCAGACCGCGGTCGAGCTCTACGGCGGCCGCTTCCCCGTGGCCATGTTCCGCGATGCCGATGCCATCCGTGAGGCCCTGCCGGAGATCGCCCGCCGCTACGCGTGGGTGCAGGAGCTGCCGGTGCAGTGGATGCGCGACCTCGACACCTACCTCCTGGGCATCGGGCGTCTGACCCACGAGCCGCTTAACGACAAGGACGTCGCAGAGCTGTGGGACCACGTGCGGGAGATCAGCGACCTGGGCACCGACTACTTCCTGCCGAACATCGCGATCTCACTGACGCAGAGCACGCTGTACAAGGGTCTGCTCACGCTGCTGCAGATGGGGCTGCCCGCAGATCAGGCGCAGGGCGTCTTCGACCAGCTGCTCGCGCAGACGGACACGAAGACGGGGCAGGTGAACGACGAGCTGTGGGAGCTGTCGCGCACCATCCGGGCGACCCCGGGACTGCTCGAGTGGCTGGACGCGGTCCCATCGGCCGAAGGGCGCGTGGACGATCTTCGTGCGGAGTTCCCCGGGTTCATGCGCGACCTCGACGGGTTCCTGGCGCGGCACGGCCACCGGGAGCTGGACTTCGACGCCTACCACCCCACCTGGGTCGAGGCACCGCACATCGTCGTCAACCAGCTGCGCGTCCTGGCTCACCGCGAGGAGGAGGCGCAGGCGTCTCCCAACCAGCTGCGCGCCCAGCAGGCCGAGGTCGAACGCCGCGTCCTGGACGCGGTCCCCGACGACATGCGCTACTTCCTCCAGGAGGTCATCCGGCTGGCGCGCGCGTACACGGCGCTCGATGACCTCGAGCACTACCAGACCACCCGGCTCACCCTCCCGATGCGTCGCGCCCTGCGCGCTCTGGGGGCGCGGCTGGTGGAGCACGGTGCGCTGGAGAGCCGCGACGACGTGTACTTCCTGCACGTCGAAGGTGTGGAGACGGCTGTGCGGGACGGGTCGGCTGAGGCGCTGGCCGCCCTGCGGCCGCTGGCCGAGCGGCAGAAGGCGGTCTACGTCGCTGCGACCCGGTCCGATCCGGATTGGGTCTACGGACAGAGCGACACCGCCGAGGTCCCGACCGACGCGGATCTGCAGGGCACCGCGGGCAGCCCGGGCCAGACCGAGGCCGAGGTGTACGTCGTCCACAGTCCCGACGACTTCCCGCACTTCCCGGCCGGTGCGATCCTCGTGGCGCGCACGACGAACCCGGCGTGGACGGCGCTGTTCTACCAGGCCGCGGGCGTCATCACGGAGAGCGGCGGCGCGCTGTCGCACGGAGCGGTCACCGCGCGGGAACTGGGGATCCCCGCGGTCATGAGCGTGCGCGACGCGATGAAGAGGCTGGAGAACGGGCAGCGCGTCCGCCTCGACGGGACGCAGGGGACCGTGGTGCTCGTGTGAACGACGGTGGTGGTCGTGTGAGGGCGTCGATGGGGCTCGCGGGACGGGCCCCATCGTCACGTCGCGACACCGAGTGAGTGCAACCTGGCCCCGTATTCGTCGATTCGGGGCCAGGTTGCACTCACTCGATCATGGGGTGTGGGGAGACCTGCCCCGGGTGAGGTGGGAGCGCTGCTCGAGTGAGTGCAAATCGGTCCACTTCCAGCATGGTGTGGACCAGGTTGTACTCACTCGGTGCCGGTGCCGGTGCCGGGGCTGTGGCTGGGGTGGGGCCGGGTTGTACTCACTCGAGGCCGAGGCCGGGGCCGGGGCTGGCGGGCCGCTTGCTCAGTCCGGGGGAGGGTTCAGCTGCGCGGCGGCCGCTTCGCGGTGGGTCGGATCGCCTGTCTCCAGGGCGTAGAGGCCGTAGCCCACGGCGTTCGCGGAGAACATCTCCGTGCAGTGATCCGCGAGCCGCGGCCAGACGCGACCGCCGCGTTCGACGTACCGCGTCACCGTCTGTTCGAACGCAGTGGGTGACGCGGCGATGCAGTGGAACATGAAGTCCTTCGCCGGGTCGCCGATCGATGCGGTGGTCCAGTCGAGGACCGCGGTGATGTGGTCATCGGTGACGAGCGTGTGCGCGGGATAGACCTCCCCGTGGGTGAGCACGCTCCACGTCGGCCAGTAGCTGTCTTCACGCAGCCACGCAGCCCACCGGGAGGTGAGGTGGTCTGCGACGTCGAACTCCGCGGTGACCCGGGCGATGTCCTGTCGCCAATTCTCGCGCTCCTGCTCGGGGGTCCTGACCTCGATGCCGGAATCTGTGACTTCCGCCGGATCGATGCGGTGCAGCTCGACGAGGAAGTCGCCCAGACTCTCCGAGAACGCGTCGGAGGAGACATCGGTGTGCCACTGGGGTTCGCCCTGATCCGTCAGGGTGAGCCCGGGCTCACCGGGAAGCAGCAGATACGCGATGAGGTCCTGGGTGTGGATCAGCCAGTCCGGTACGGCTGCGGAGAGGTGCGGGGCGATCAGTCGCAGCACGCGACCCTCCACCCCCGCACGGTCGAGCACGTCAGGTCGCCGGGGGAGGCGCAGGACCCAGGCGTCGCCGTCGGAGGTCCGGGCGATCGCCACGCGGAAATCCAGCCCCATCTCGTTGACTGTGATCGTCGACGTATCGAGGTCGAGTCCGTGGTCCGCGGCGATGCGGCCCACGGTGTGCGGAAGGTCGGTCGGTGAGCCATCCATGCGTACCAGGCTCCCATACGCATTCCGACGATGTAAGGAGGAATGGCGGGTGGGATCAGGGAACGGGAGATCGCGTGCGCGAAGCTCTCGTCACACGCTCCAGGATGTGGTTCGGTGGACGGCAGGAAGGGGACGTCCATGAACGACGAACCGACATTCATCGTCACGACTGCTGATGATGCCGAATTCTGCGTGCAGTCCTTCGGAGAGGAGACCGCACCCACGCTCGTGCTGGTGGGAGAGCCCTGGCGCGGTTGATCCCGAGCGCGAGGATGCTGGAGCTCGCAGGGAGGGGGCACGAGCTTCCGCCGCGCTTCGTCTGGCCCGCCATCATCCACGAGCCCGCCGAGTGAGTGCAAACCGGCCCCCGTCGTGGTGATCGGGGGCCGGTTTGCACTCACTCGATGTGATTTTCGGGGTGGGGCACGTGAGCCCGCGGCGTGGAGTGCCCACCAACTCGGCGAGAGCGCTCGTCATCCGGCGAGGGCGCCGATCACTCGGCGAGCGTGCTGGTCACGTGGACTCGCGGCGTTGAGTGCCCGCCACGTGACGAGAGCGCCCAACACTCCGCGAGCGTGCCCGTCATTCGACTTCCGTCCGTGTCTCACGGGTCGTGGGACCGTGCGAGTTCTTGATGAAGAACGCGCCGATGAAGCCGACGCCCGCGACGATGGCGGCGACGAGGAACGAGATGTTCGCGCCGTGGATCGGACCGGCGGGTCCGTAGACCTCGGGGTCCCGTGCGGCTCCGACCATGACGGTGACGAGCACGGCCGTGCCCACGGACGCGGCGATCTGCCGCATCGTGTTGTTGAGCGCCGTGCCGTGCGGGATGAGCCGCGGCGGGAGCTGGTTCAGCGCCGCCGTCGTCACCGGCATGATGACCATCGCCGTACCCAGCATGCGCACGGTGTTCACCGCCGCGATGTAGAAGAACGTGGTGTCCACAGCGAGCATCGCGAGCATGGCGGTCGACCCGGCCAGCAGCGCGAAGCCGATGACCGACAGCCACTTGGCACCGACGGCGTCGAACACGCGCCCGGTGATCGGCGACATGACTCCCATGAGCACCGCGCCCGGGAGCAGGGCCAGTCCTGACTCCATCGCATTGAAGTCGCTCATGTTCTGCATGTACATCGGGATGATGAGCATCCCGCCGATCATTGCGATGAACACCAGCATGCCCAGCACGGTGTTGAGGGTGAACATGGGGTACTTCAGCACGCGCAGCTCGAGCATGGGCTCGTCGAGCTTCAGCTGGCGGAAGATGAACCAGATCAGGGCGATGACTCCGATGCCCAGGGGGACCAGGACCTCGGCGCTGGTCCAGCCGGCATCGCCGGCCCCGCCGAAGCCGAACAGCAGACCGCCGAACCCGAACGACGACAGGATGATCGACAGGATGTCCAGGCGCGGGTGCGTCCGTTCGGTGACGTTCCTGAGGATGAAGTAGGCGACCACCAGCGCGATGAAGGCGATCGGCAGCATCATGAAGAAGAGGATCTGCCAGGGGAGATGGTCGACGATCCAGCCGGAGAGGCTGGGGCCGATCGCGGGGGCGAACGAGATGACGAGCCCGAATGTGCCCATCGCTGTGCCGCGCTTCTCCACGGGGAAGATCGCGAACAGGATCGTCTGCATGAGCGGGATGATGAGACCGCCGCTCATGGCCTGGACGACGCGGCCCAGCAGCAGCACGGGGTAGACGGGTGCGAACGCGCAGATCAGCGTCCCGACGATGAAGAGCACCATCGCGGTGAGGAAGAGCGTGCGGGTCGTGAACTTCTGGATGAGGAACGCGGTGATGGGAATCATGATGCCGTTGACCAGCATGAAGATCGTGGTCACCCACTGCGCCTCGCTGGCGGTGATGCCGAAGTCGAGCATGAAGGCGGGCAGCGCCGTGTTCAGGAGCGTCTGGTTGAGGATGATGACGAACGCGCCGGACAGCAGCACGCCCATGACGACGTTGCGGTTCACCGGCGAGTGCTCCGGTGGCCCCGCCGTGTGCGAGTCACTCATGCGAGTTCCCTCCTGCCTGCGAGGCGGCGTCTGCGGCTCCGGCCGCTGCGGCTCCTGCGGCTCCTGCGTCTGACACGTCCGTGCGTGCGGTTCCCGCGTCGAGGGGCGTGTACGAGAGGAGGCCCTGCTCGAGCATGTCGAATGCGGAGACGAGCAGATCGCTCAGCTTCGACTCCTCGCTGGCGGTCCACCGCTGGATGGCGACCCGCAGGACGGATCCCGCCACCGCGGCCACGAGTGCGGGGCGCAGGTCCGACTCCTCGTCCGTGCCCAGGCGCTCTGCGACCGCGGCACGGAGCGACTGCTCCATCAGCGCGTGCTGACTCAGCTGGCGCGAGGTGAGGGTCGGATGCTGCTGCACCAGCCTCTGCCGTGCGCGTGTGCGATCGCGGTCCGTGTTCATGAGGGAGAAGAGGTCCTTCTCCGTGATGACCGCGCGGATCGCGTGGAGGGGAGACTCGTCTGCGGGCCGCGCGACGATCTCCGAGTGCAGCGCCTCAGCGGCGGCGTCCGCGTCCGTCACCAGCGCGTCCTCCTTGTGGGAGAAGTAGTTGAAGAACGTGCGCGGCGAGATGTCGGCACCGTGGGCGATCGCTTCCACGGTGAGCTCTTCGAGGCCGTGCTCCGTGGCGAGGTCCAATGCGACCCGACGGATCAGGCGTCGTGTCTCCAGCTTCTTGCGTTCGCGCAGGCTGATGTCCGGTGGTGTCTCGTGTGTAGTCATCTCGCAAATTACATTACGCGCATAATTGCACGGCCTGCAAGAATGGGGGTCGAGGTCACACGTGTGCGGCCCGCCGCCGGAGGTGACGGCCTTCCGCGACCCGCGGGGGCCTCGGCGCCGGGGTGCGGCCACAATGGGAGGGTGACGACCACGACCAGCCTTCCCGTGCAGCGACTCGACCGTGCCCTCGCGGGGCTGTCGCCGGGCTATTTCGCGCTCGTCATGGCGACGGGCATCGTGGCGGTCGGCCTGGACACCGTGGGCATCGAGTGGGCCTCGGCGATCCTGCTGGTGATCGCGGTCGTCGCGTATGCGGTGCTGGCCGCGCTCTATGCCCTGCGCTGGTTCCGCCATCGCGAGCGGGTGAAGGCGGACCAGCGCGACCCGGAGAAGACATTCGGCTACTTCACGATCGTGGCTGGCACGGGTGTGCTGTCGGTCGGCCTGCTGGAGACGCGGTTCGCGCCGGTGTCCATCGGCCTGGTGGTCGTGGCGGCTGCGGTGTGGCTGGTGCTCGGCTACATCCTGCCGTGGCAGGTCCTCATGGCGCGCGACGGCGAGCCGATCCTCGCGCGCACCAACGGCACATGGTTCATCTGGTCGGTGGGTTCGCAGTCAGTGGCCGTCGCGCTCGCCGCCGTGCTGCCGCTGGTCCCGCAGCACTCGCACCTCATCGGCACCCTCACGGTGATGTCGTGGTCCGTCGGCACGCTGCTCTACGCCGGCATCGCCGTGCTCGTGACGCTGCGCTTCGTCCACCACGGGGTGACGCCGGAGCAGTTCGAGCCGCCGTACTGGGTGGCGATGGGTGCGCTCGCGATCTCCGTCGTGGCAGGCGCCGGCATCGCGGACATGCCGTCGACGCCGATGATCGATGCCTCACGGTCGCTCGTCAGCGCGACGGTCGTGATCTTCTGGTGCTTCGCCGCGTGGCTCATCCCCATGTTCGCGGGCGCCGGGATCTGGCGGCACGTCGTCCACCGGGTGCCCCTGCGCTACACGCCCGCACTGTGGTCGATGGTCTTCCCGCTGGGGATGTTCGCGGTCGCGTCGCTCCAGCTGGGTCGGGTCGACCGCATCCCCGCGCTCGAGGCCGTGGGCACCGTCTTCCTGGGCGTCGCCGTGTGCGCGTGGCTGGCGGTGGCCGTGGGCTTCGTCGTCAGCAGCGTGCGGCGCGTCAGGGGCTGACGGTCACGGTTCAGGGGTCGACAGCTGCGTTTCAGAGGTTGACCGTCACGGTTCAGGGGTCGACGGTCACGGTTCACGAGCCGACCGTCACGCCTCAGAGATTGGTGGTCACGTCCGCTTCTTCGCGCAGTTCTGTGGCGAGGGCGTCAGTCGCCTCTGCCTCCTTCTGCTGCGTCACCTGATCCTCGAGCTGCGGCTTCATGTCCTCGAACGGGGGCATCTCCTGCGGCTGCTGGGCCTGCTGACCCTGCTGGGGCTGCTGCGCCATCTGCTCCTGCTGCGACTTCGCCTGGTCGTAGGCCTCCTGCAGCTCCTCCTCGCTCGCCTCGAACCCGCCGTTCTCGTCCTCGACGAGCTTGCCGACGGTCTCCTGCGAGGTGAGCTGCTCGCGGACCTCTTCCTCCGGCATGCCCTGCTGCTCCATGGCGGCGAGGAAGTCGTCGGCGCTCATCTGGTTCGTCTCGGCCGTCTCCGTGAGGGCCTCGTCGACCTGGGAATCGTCGACCTCGATGCCGCGGTCGGTGGCCTCCTGCTCGAGGAGCTCGACGCCGATGAGGCTGTCCAGCGTGTCGCTCTTCAGCTTGTCCTGATCGACTTCCTGGCCCGATGCCTGCGACTGCATCGCCATCTGCTGGAACTGGCTCTCGTAGACCCCGGTGAACTCGTCCTTCGTGATCTCCGTGCCGTTGACGTCTGCGACGACGTCGGGAATGCCTTCGAGGTCGGGTTCCGGTGCCGCGGGCTGCTCGCCTTCGGCCGCTGCGCCACCGGCTGCGGGGTCCTGCCCCTGTTCCGCGGCGGGAGTCTCCTGCCCTTCGGGGGCGGCCTCCGAGCCGCCGGAGCCGCCGCATGCCGCGACCGTCAGTGCGAAGCCGACCGCACCGATTCCCATGCCCATCGTTCGAAACTGCACGCGTACTCCTGACTGAAGACTGTTCGTCTGCGGTCGCCCGAGCGTGCGGGCGATGCTCGCTGGCCAACCCTCGACGGTACCGAAGCCGACTGACCGGCGCGCGTGCCCTGTCTGAGCGCGGGCTGGATCGTGCGGATTCCGCGGGGGTTGGGGCGTGGTCTGCGCGGTGCCGGCTGTGCGGTGCCGGCTGTGCATCACTGGTTGCGAGTGATCGGTCGGGCTGGTGAGTTGTGTCCGTGGCTCATGCGAGTGTTCGGTTATGAAAGCGAACACGAAATCCGCAGAGGCGGAACGCATTGTCCGGGACGCAGCGCTGGCGCTCATGACCCCAGAGATGGGGGAGTGCCTCGTCTGCTTCGTCGACCGTCAGCTGCGCAGCTTCGGCTGCGACAACACCCACCGCTTCACGCTGCAGTACCGGGACGCCTCCGCGCCTCGCGCGACCGCGATCGTCAAACGGCTCTCCCGGCTGGGTGCATGCTGCTGCGACTGCGAGATCTTCCTCAACGCCTACGAACCGGCGTTCGCGCTGTGGTCCAGGGACCGGTGGGTCGAGGACGCGCAGGGGGAGGCGACCTGCCTCGAGGGCGGTCCGCCGGACGTCATGCCCCCGTGCGCGGGTGTGCGGCGGGGCGCGGTGAACCCGTGCGGCAATTGGGAGCGTCCGCTCCGCGGATGGTGATGCCGGGGCTATCGCAATCGCTATGGCTGCCGCTGCCGCTGACCCTGGTGCTGATCAGGTGAGGCTCCGGGCGAAGTCGACGAGCGCATCGTGGCCCACCAGTTCGCCGGAGACCAGCGGCAGCTCGGTCAGCGGAACGTGGGGAAGCGCGGCCCTCACCCGGTGCAGCTGCGGCTCTTCGACGTCACGGCGCGCGCTCAGCAGCTCACCTGCGTCCGCGGGCGACCGGCGGTTGGCGACGAGCGCTGCGAGGGGGACGTGGAGATCCGTCAGCGAATCGGCGAGCTCCAGCGTCTCCGCCACGGGCATCCGCTCCGGAGTGAAGACGATGAGGAACCCCGTGCGCGCACGATCCGTCACGACCGCGCGCAGGTTCTCGAATCGGTCCCTGCGCCGGATGAGGGTGCGACGCAGCTCTGCATCCGCCGCCGTTGCGAGGTCTTCGCCGGAGGTGCCCGCAATGCTGCGCATCGCCGACGCGTACCGCTCGGAGCGATCACGGTTCTTCAGCAGCGATTCCGTCCACGTGGTGAGCTGACCCGGCAGCGAGAGGAGCCTGAGGGTGTGTCCGGACGGCGCGGTGTCGAAGATGACCAGGTCGTACTCGTCCATGCCCAGTGCAGCGGCGTCGGCCACTCGTTCGAGGACCGCGGCCTCGAAGCTGCCCGGAGCTTCGCGCGCCATCTCGAGATGACGCTCGGCGTGAGGACGCATGCGTTCGGGCAGCATCCGTCGCATCGTGCGCTCGACGGAGGCGAGGTGCCGATCCAGGGTGGCTCGCGGGTCGATCTCCATCCCCTCGACGGCGCCGCCGGCGGACGCATCCTCCGTGAAGGTCGCCAGTCGCACGGGATCATCGCCGACTTGGCGATCCCACAGGTGTCCCAGATTGTGGGCGGGGTCCGTGGAGACGACGAGCACTCGGGCGCCTTCGAGTGCCCGGGCAACGGCGACAGTCGAGGCGACGGTCGTCTTGCCGACCCCTCCCTTGCCTCCGACGAAGACGACGCGGAGTCCGCCGATTGCAGTCAGCAGCATGCGATGTGGTCCAGAGGTGAGTCGGGCATGCCCATGCGTCGGTGCCATGCGTGGAAGTCCTGATAGAGGCTGGGGAGGAACTCCGCCGTGTAGTAGGCGGCAGGGTCGGGGACACCCAGCGCCTCGCCCAGCACGATGAGGGTGAAGAAATCGTCCTCATCGCGCTTCTCGCGGGCGAACATCTGCCGGTACGGGCCCTTGTAGAACTCTTCCAGACCGTCACGGAACGCGGCCCAGCCCTGGGCGAGATCCCTCGCCCAGGGCCGGGCCGCGTTCGAACCGGTGCCGTCGGTCACTGATCAGACCTCTTCGCGCACCGCGACGAGCTTCTCGTCCTCATCGGCGTGCTCCGGCGGCTCCTTGGTCGCACGGATGATCGCTCTGATTCCTTCGATCGCCACGAGCACACTGCTCACGATGATGACGCAGTCGATGATGAACAGCAGCCAGTCCTGGCTTCCCGGTGCGGCGAAGCTGAAGAGCTGCTCGATCGCCGCCCAGAAGGACATGGTGAACACGAGCGCCAGCGGGATGAGCGCCGGCCACGGATTGCGCCGCTTCCGGATCAGCATGACTGCCAGGATCATGAGCGTGAGCGATGCCATCAGCTGATTGGTCGTGCCGAAGAGGGGCCAGATGCGCAGACCGCCTTCAGCGCCCAGGCCCTGCGAGAACGTGAGGCCCATGCCGAGCACCAGGACGACGCCGGTCGCGGCGTACTTGCCGACCTTGAGATTGACGCGCTCGCCCATCTCCTGGACGACGAACCGCATGAGGCGGAACCCGGTGTCCAGCGATGTCGCAGCGAACAGCACTGCCATCGTCGCAAGGACGGTGGCGCTCAGCGAAGCAGGCAGGCCGAGACCGGCCTCCATGAGCATGCCGCCGCCCTGGACGAACGACTGGATGCCGGCGTCGCCGAAGGCGCTGTAGAGCTCTTCCCACTCTGCGACGGTGCGCAGACCCGCAGAGATCGCGATGATCGTGCCGAGTGCCAGCAGGCCTTCGCCCACCGCACCGAAGTAGCCGACGAACCGCGAGTCGGTCTCCTTGTCGAGCTGCTTCGAGCTGGTGCCGGAGGACACCATGCCGTGGAAGCCGGAGATCGCGCCACAGGCGATCGTGACGAACAGCAGCGGAACGATGCTGGGTGTGCCGTCGGGAACATTCATGTTGATGGCCGGCGCGACGATCTCGTGCGCACCGTCGGAGACGAACATGCCGATGACGACGGCGCCGTAGAGGAGGGCCAGCCCGATGAAGAGCTGCACGCCGTTGATGTAGTCGCGCGGCTGCAGGAGCACCCACACCGGCAGCAGCGACGCGAACGCGCCGTAGACGAATAGCGTGAGGATCCAGAAGACGGTCGGCGTCATGCCGAGGAAGTTCTCCGGGATGACGACGGGGACCGCGTCGCCCAGCACGATGAGCGCATAGAGGGCGACGACGCCCACGATGGTGACGGGCAGCAGCGGCATGCGCAGGCGGTACACCGCCACGCCGACCAGCAGTGCGACGCCGATCGCGCCCCAGGTCGGGATGACCGCGGAGGGGGTGGAGATGAGGAGGTTGGTGATGACCACGGAGAACGCGGCGATCACCATGAGGAGGAGGATGAAGATGACGATGAGGAACAGTCCCGCTCCGCGCTTGCCGATGTAGCGGCCGGACAGCGAGCCGATGGACTGTCCCTTGTTCCGCACGGAGGCCCACAGGGCGCCGAAGTCGTGCATCCCTGCGAAGAAGACCGTGCCGATCGTCACCCAGAGGAATGCGGGGACCCAACCCCAGATGAGGGCGACGGCCGGGCCCACGATGGGGGCGGCGCCTGCGACTGAGGTGAAGTGGTGACCCCAGAGGACGAACTTGTTGGTGGGAACGTAGTCGACCCCGTCGCGCAGTTCGTGCGCGGGAGTGCGGAAGCTGTCGTTCAGCTGATACACGCGATTCGCGAGGTACTTCGAGTACACGAAGTACCCGAGTGCCAGGATCGCGAGGCCGATCGCCATGAGGAGGACGGGACTCATCCGGTGTGCCTTTCGTCGCTGCGTCGTTGCACAGACATGATCGTTGTCAAAGCGAGGTACTGCGGTAGTCTACCTACCTCATCGTTTCATGTGAACGACCTTGGCGATCGGTGTGAGCAGTGTCGGTCTGCCCTGGTGACCTACGCCTTCTTCTCCCGCGGTACGCGGCCCATGAGGTAGAACTCGGGGTTGGGCTGCATGCCGCCCACCAGCGCCATCCGGTTCGACAGGCCGAAGAATGCGGTGATCGCTGCGATGTCCCACGCGTCCTCATCGTCGAACCCGTGGGCCGCGAGAGCCTCGTGGTCCGCGTCGCTGATGGCAGCCGGCTCTTCCGTCACCTTCATTGCGAAGTCGAGCATCGCCCGCTGGCGGTCGGTGATGTCCGCATGCCGATGGTCGACGGCGACCTGATCTGCGACGTACGGGTCCTTCGACAGGATCCGCAGCACCGCGCCGTGGGCGACGACGCAGTACAGACAGCCGTTGGCCGCCGAGGTCGTCGTCACGATCATCTCCCGGTCCGCCTTCGTGAGGCCGCCGGTCTCCTTCTCCATGAGCGCGTCGTAGTACGCGAAGAACGCGCGGAACTCCGCCGGCCTCCGCGCCAGGCCCAGGAAGACGTTCGGGACGAACCCGGTCTTCTCCGCCACAGCGAGGATCTGCTCGCGGATGTCGTCAGGAACGTTCTCGATGTCCTCATACGGATAGCGCATGGCCCCACACTAGCGACCTGTGTCACACTCCGCCTCGCGGCGCGCTGGAGGCCCGGAGCTCTGAGGACGCCTCAGCCCGGCGCGCGGATCGCGCTACCGTGTAGCCATGAGCTCGCTGGCGATGAAACCCGACCTCGCTGCACTGGTCACCGCCGAAGGTGACGGTGGCACCGTGGACGTGCGCTGCCCGTTCGACGGCACACCCATCGGCACGCTCCCGCGGTCCTCTCGAGAGGATGTCGCAACGGGGTTCGACCGTGCCCGTGGAGCGCAGGAGCGCTGGGAGCGCACACCGATGCGTGACCGTGTCGCTGTCCTCACGCGCTTCCGCGATCTGGTGCTCGACCACAACTCCGAACTCCTCACCTGGATCCAGCGGGAGACCGGCAAGTCCCGAGCCAGCGCGTTCGAAGAGGTGACGGACGTGGCACTGTGGGCCGGGTATCTGGCCCACAGCGGCCCCGCAGCGCTGAAGGACCGTCGACGATCTGGAGCGATCCCGCTCCTCACCAGCACGGTCGAACGGCGGGTGCCCTACGGGGTCGTCGGCGTCATCACGCCGTGGAACTACCCGTTCACGCTTCCCGTGACGGACTCCCTGCCCGCGCTGCTGGCGGGCAATGCAGTGGTCCTCAAGCCGGATGACAAGACACCCCACACCGCGCTGTACGCGCTGTCGCTGCTCGAGGAGGCGGGCCTGCCGCCCGGTCTGCTCCAGATTGTCCTGGGGGACGGGCCCGAGGTCGGGGGAGAGGTCGTCGAGCACGCCGACCACATGGTGTTCACAGGGTCGACGGCGACGGGCCGGACCCTCGCGACCCGCTGCGCAGATCGGCTCATCGGATTCTCCGCAGAGCTGGGTGGGAAGAACCCGCTGCTCGTGCTGGAAGACGCGGATGTCGAACGGGCCGCCGTCGGCGCGGTGACCGCGTGCTTCTCGAACTCCGGGCAGCTGTGCATCAGCATGGAGCGCATCTACGTCCACGACTCCCAGTGGGACGCGTTCACGCATCGGTTCCTCGAGCACGTGAGCGCGATGGACGTCCGTGCGGGCCTGACCTGGGAGGCGGACATGGGGTCGCTCATCAGTGCACAGCAGCTGGAGACCGTCACCCGGCACGTCGACGATGCAGTTGCGCTGGGTGCGCGCGTCCTCGCGGGAGGACGGGCCCGCCCGGACCTCGGCCCCTATTTCTATGAGCCCACCGTGCTCACTGATGTGCAGGCTGGCATGGAGGCGCACAGTGGGGAGACGTTCGGACCTGTCGTGAGCCTCTACCGCGTCAGCAGCGACGACGAAGCGATCGCTGCGGCGAATGACACCCCGTACGGGCTCAACGCGAGTGTCTGGTCGAAGAGCGCGGCCCCCAGGTCGCTCGTCGCCTGCAGGCCGGGAGTGTGAATATCAACGAGGGGTACGCGGCGACGTGGGCCTCTCACGATGCTCCGATGGGCGGCGTGAAGGACTCCGGGCTGGGACGTCGTCACGGGACAGAGGGCATCCTCGGATACACGGAGTCGCAGACCATCGCCCAGCAGCGCCTCGTCCCCGTGTCCGGACCACCCGGGATGACACGTGAACGGTGGGCTTCGATCATGCACGCGGGGGTCCGCGTGCTCAGCCGGTTCAACTGAAACCGGTTCACTCAAGTCAGGTTCACCTACGACGCGAAGGACTCTCCATGCGGCATCCTCTTCCCGGGGCCACCTTCCTGGTCACCGGCGGCGGCAGCGGGATCGGACGCCTGCTCTCGCTGCGTTCGGCCGACGAAGGCGCCCACGTCGTCATCTGGGACCTGTCTGCCAGTGCCGGCGAGGCTGTCCGCGATGAGATCCGCGCACGCAGGGGCCACGCCGATTCCCATGAGATCGACGTGACCGACCGCCAGGCGGTGAAGACGACCGCCGAGGCCGTGGGCCCCGTCGACATCCTGGTGAACAACGCGGGGGTCGTGACCGGAAAGCGTCTGCTCGGGGCGATCATGAGGGTGTCGAGCGCCGCCGCGATGGTGGAAGGACGTCAGCAGCTCGTCATGCCGCGCATGGTGGGGGTCATCCCCGCGGCGCGCCTCCTGCCGGTGAAGCTGTTCGACCGTGTGATGAACCTCTTCGGCGTGAACGACACGATGGATGCCTTCACCGGGCGGAGACAAGAGGCAGTGGCGCCGACGGCTCAGATGCCCGTGAGCCGGGCCGCAGCGACAGCTGTTCAGAGAGGCTCGACCGTATGAACGAAGAGTCGTCGACGAGGCCCCGGCGAGGTTTCCGGTGGTGGCTGGCCGTGGGCGGGCAGACGATCGCGTGGGCAGTCGTCGTCATCTGCTTCCTGGCGATCGTCGCGACAGTCCTGGTGCCGCGAGTCATCGGTGCGGAGCCTTACACAGTGGTCTCCGGCTCGATGGAGCCTGAGATCCCGGTCGGTTCGATCGTCGTCGCGCAGGAAGTTTCCGATGGTCAGGTGCAGTTCGACGACGTCGTGACCTACCAACTCGAATCCGGCGAACCGCAGACGGTCACGCATCGTGTGATCGCCGTCGACATCGTCGAAGGAGAGGTCCGGTATCGGACGCAGGGGGATGCTAACGACTCGATCGATCCGGAGCCTGTCCGCGCCGAGCAGATCCGCGGCAAGGTGATCTATCACGTGCCGTACCTCGGCTACGTGGGCACCTGGCTGCCGATGGACGTCAGGCCGAAGCTGGCGGCGATCGCAGGGATCGGGCTGCTCGTCTACGCTGCGGTTCTGCTCCTGCGCAATGTGTTCAGCGGGCGAGAGAAGAAGGCTGCGCACTGACACTCGTTTCAACACGTTGGGTTTGTTGTATCCTGTGAGGGTTTGTAGCCTGCATACAGACCCGTCCAGTTCTCGTAGGACAAGCGCGGGCGTCTTGCTCCATCCCATACTGCGAAGGACTCACATGAAGAACGTGACCAAGGCCGCAATCGCCGGTGGCATCGGCGTCGCACTCCTCCTGGGCGGCGCTGGCACCGTCGCCTTCTGGACCGATAGCGCCGACGGTGGTGACGGGATCATCTCCGCCGGAACGCTCGATATCGGCACGGTCGCCGGTGGCGGCTGGGAGATCAGCCATGCTGGCAGCGGTGCGGGCGAGCCGACCGCGGCAGAGGCGTTCGACCCGGCGGCGGACCAGATCGTGCCGGGGGATATCCTCACCTACACGCAGTCGATCCCCGTCGAACTCCAGGGCGAGAACATCGCCGCAATCTTCAACGGTGACATCAGCATCACTCCGACGAGCGAGGCGGAAGCAGACACGGCTCTTGCCGACGCGATCACCGCTGAGGATCTGGCGGCGACTGAACTCACCGGCGCGGATGGTCTCACCCTCGAAGGCGACACGCTCACCGGTGAAGGAACCGGAAGCGTCGAGGTGACCACCACCATCACCTTCCCCTGGGGCGAGGAGTCCGAGTTCAACGCGGCCAAGCTCGGTTCGCTGGACTTCGCCGTCGACTACACGCTCACGCAGGCACCGAACAACTGATCTTCACCAGGAGTGTGCGGGCACAACGGAAACGCCGAGGGCCCGCACACTCATCGTTGTTCTGGGAGAGAGCTCGTCGTCGTTCGGAGACCACATGACTTCACGCAGTGCTGTGCTGACGGCCGTCGCCGCAGCCGGTGTCGCCGTCGTGCTGCTGGGAGGAACGGCGACGTATGCGGCGTGGAGTGAGACGGTCTCATCGGACACGACGTCCATCACCGCGGGCGAACTCACGGCAGAGATCGCTCAGAGCGGGCCGACGAGCGTACAGACGGGCACCACCAGCGGCGTCTACCGGTCGGGGAACAGCCAGGGCATCATCCCCGGGATGCAGGCACAGCGGTGGACCTACACGGTGAGCAATTCGACTGACTCGGCCGTGGACGCCGAGGCAACGCTGAGGCTCCGTGGTGGGGTGCGAAACGCAGACGATTATGCGGCTGCCCGAGGGTACCTGCGCGGAGAGGTCTCCGTGGAAGGTCGCGTGAGCACAGTGCCGCCGAGCAGCTTCGGCTCGGGAGGACTCAGTCACGACGTCGACCTGGGCACTCAGCTGGCGCCCGGTGAATCGGTCTCGGTCACGCTGACCGTGTCGATGCCGGCGACCGTGACGGATTCCCAGGGGCGCACGGTCGATGTCGCAGTCACACTGCAGAACCGGCGCAGTGCGAGCGCGTCCTCCCACCCGCTGTTCACGATGACGAACACCCTGCTTCTCGAACAGGCGGCGTCTCCATGACCCAACGCTTCGGACTCCCACTCGTCATGCTCCTCGCTCTGGCGCTGCTCGTGCCGACCACATTGACGGCTGCGTATCTCACTGCCGAACAGACCGCACAGCAGACAGTGGGAGGCGTTGGGCGGTGGTGTTCAGTGCCGACTCCAGAAAAGCAGTCGAACGTGTATCGCCTGAGTGCCATGCCGTACTACACGTCGTCCGAGTCGAGGATGGCGATCGTGCCGGTCGTCAACAACGGTGAGTACGGGCCTTCCGGCGGCGAGCGGCGCCTGGGCGTGAGGCTCTGGGCATGCGACGGCTCCAGGCTGTCATCCGGTTCTCAGGTCAAGATCACCGCCTGGCGCAACACTGGCAGCCGTGTCTCCAACAAGGTCTGGCTGCCGCGACACGGGAGTGGCTTCGCCGGACACCGTCTGAACCCGACTCAGGGATTCGGCGCGGAGATCGTCCGACTGCACCGTGAGGGGAGTACCAGTCTGGGCAAAGCCACTTTGATCCTGAGCGACAGGTCGAAGTACTCGTGGCTCGTCGCCTCCGGCCGATCGAAGAACTTGCGCGATGCACGGCCTGATTGTGCCATCCTGTGTCCGATCGCTATCGACCCGGTTCCGACGTTCACGGACGCCTTCAACTCCGACACCGGTACGAGCCGCACACCGAGCAACTCAGTCGAGTACCTGGCAAGCGGCTACTGGAGCGGCGCGGGCTCGTTCTCGTCCGGCACGCCGAACCCGGTGAACCTCGCAGCTTACTCCGGACCGCAGGCTCCGTTCGGCAACAATCAGGGCCCCACCAGCACCGACGGGCGTCAGATTCAGTGGGTCATCATGGAGTCGTGGGGAACCACCGCGCCCTCTGAAGACATGGTCGTCGAGGTGTTCCTCCGATGAGCCGTGGGCGTCCGCTCATCCCACCGGCACTCGTTGCCCCGATCCTCGCTCTCTGCTTCGTGGCCGCGCCGACATCGGTCTTCGCGCAAGGTCGCATCACCGTCGAGGATTCCGCTGGAGGGCCTCCCGGCGACCATTTCACCAACCTCACGATGGTGCCCGGCGACACGAACAGCTCCACGATCGTGGTGTCGCAGAACACGGGCAGTGCGGCAAAGGTAGGCGTGCGCTTTGAACCGGAGTCGGAACCGAATGCTCTCCACGAGGAGGCGGAGCTCTCAGTCGAGGGACTCGGCGAGACGGCCACAGCATCGCTTGGCGAAATGCTCGACTCCGACTCCCCGATCTGGCTGGGCGTCCTGCCTTCCGACGAGGAGGCCGACCTCCACTTCGTCGTGCATCTGCCGGACGAGGCGGGCAATGACACCAAGCAGAAGCAGGCCGGATTCAAAGTGATCGTGACGGCACAGGCCGACGTGCCGGACGGCACCCCGCCTCCCGAGTCGCCGGGGCCCAGCCCCACCGAGACAGACGACTCTCGCGACCCGTCTCCCAGTCCGGATCCAAGCACAAGCTCGGATCCAGACCCGAGCGAAGAGCCCAGACCAGATCCTGACCCCGACGGGGACCTGCCGCGCACTGGCCCCGATATCTTCCTGCTGATCCTTGTCGCCGCGACTCTCACAGCCCTCGGTGCCCTGGCGGTGCGGGCTGCTCGAAGACGAAGCTGATGGCTGTCCTTTCCAGAGGATCAGAGCATGATCTCTGCGACATATCCGAAGTGACTGTCAGATGAATTCCGAAGGAAGCCGCGCGGTGTGTACGCTTTCACGCATGAGAATCACTACCGGCGAAGACACCACGTATCTGATCGCGCAGGCTGCCGACGCGATCGAACAGCTGGTGCGGGACACCCCGGACGCAGTCCTGGGGATCGCGACGGGGTCCTCGCCGGAACCGCTCTATGCGGAGATCACCGCACGCGTGGCGAAGGGTCTCGACCTCAGCCGCCTGCGAATCACCTGCCTCGACGAATACGTGGGCCTGGCACCCAGCCACCCGCAGAGCTACCGTCGCTACATCTCAGAGCACGTGCTGGAGCCGTGGGGCATCGATGCGAACGCAGCGGTCCTGCCGACCGGTGACGCGGATGACCCGGACGCCGCGGCAGCGGACTTCGAGCAGCGCATCCTCGCGCTGGGTGGCGTAGACCTGCAGATCCTCGGCCTGGGACCCAACGGCCACATCGCCTTCAACGAGCCGGGCTCCTCCTTCGCTTCTCGCACGCGGGTCGTCGACCTGACCCCCAGCACCCGCGAGGCGAACTCCCGCTTCTTCGACAGCGAAGCAGATGTGCCGACCCGCGCGATCTCGCAGGGCATCGGCACGATCCTCGAATCGCGGCATGCGCTCCTGCTCGCGTTCGGTGAGGGCAAGGCCCCCGCCATCCGCGCGATGATCGAAGGCGCCACCACAGAGGACGTCCCGGCGAGTGCCCTGCAGGACCACGCAGACGTCGACGTCTACCTGGACGACGCGGCGGCGTCTCTTCTCGGTCGCAGCTGACTCACGTGTGCGTGGGGCTCACTAACCACGGGCGGTTCAGGATCCGGTGACACGGGCGTGGAGCTCATCGAGCGCCTTCTGCAGCGACGCAGTGCCCGTCTCCTCGAAGAAGGTCGTCCGCAGCTGCTCGTTGAGTCCACCTGGAGTCTCATGGTCGCTGACGACCTGCTCCATGGGGGTGTTCGTGTCCTTGATCGCGGGGGAGAGCCCCGCGAAGAGGTCACGCAGGAACCGTTCCGCGTCTTCGCGGGGGACCCCCTGCGATTCCGCCCACGAGCACACGACTGCGAGGTACTTGAGGTAACCAGACACCGCGCCCGTCACGGACGAGAACACGGACAGGGCCGCTTCATCCGCTACCGGCAAGGTCCCGCCGAGCACGTCGAAGATCGCCGTCGCGGTCGGATGCTGCGGGGTGACCACCGTCGCGACGGCACGGTTTCGAACCGGCGGCATTGGAATGGCACGGATGACCGGGACATCAACGCCTACGGCGGCCCGGACCTCGGCGATGGTGACGCCCGCCAGGGCACTGATGAGGACGTGGGCGTCGCGGAAGGCGACCGGCTCGAGAACCTCTGCCACCTGCTCGGGCAGGACAGCGACGATGATCGTGTCCGCCGCATCTGCGACGGCCTGGTTGTCCGCCGCCACCGTCACCAGGCCGGGGAATCGCTGCGCCAGCGACGTGACGTTGTTCCGGCCCCGCGGTGAGAGGACTAGGGATTCCGGCGGCTCCTCAGCGCTGGCGAGACCTTCGATCATCGCCGCAGCGATCTCGCCGACGCCGATGAAGCCGATGGTTCCGCTCATGTGTCAGTCGTCCGTTCGAAGGGGGATCAGGGAGTGTCTTCAGCCTGCACGACCGAATGCCGCAGACGATCTGCGAGGGTTCGCGCCTTGTCGTTCTCGTCATCGCCGAATGCGAGGGAGAATCCGGAGGCCCATTCATCCAGCGCTAGGCAGAGCAGATGAGGCTCTGTTCGTCGGAGGTGAGAATCGTCATGATCTACTCCTGCGGCGTGATCCCACAGATGAGTGATGCATGGGGACCATTCGCCTTCTTCCACCGTAGCCGCGTTCATCAGCGTCGGATAGGGCGAGACGGCCGAAGAAGCAGGCGAGGTGGAGATACCCAGTCGCCTCGTCACACTCAGGGGCCTCAGGTGGGCGGGGTGTCGGCGAGGAACATTCCGAGATGCAGCGGAAGGAGCGCCGACCGGCAGAGGCCCACTGCGGCCCCATCGAATCGACAACCCGACTATGAGCACGAATCCCGAAACCACCGAGGACCTCATCGAGAGCCTCCAGAACCCCACCACCGGCAGGCGGTACTTCCGTCGCGTGGGCCTCGACCCGTGGGTGTTCGGCACCGCAGCGGTCCTGGCCATCCGTCTGTTCGTCGCCCGCATCTCCCGCGGCCGCAGCATCCGTCTGTTCGTCACCGGGGTGCTCGTCGTGCCGTCGGTCATCTCTCTCATGTGGTTCGCGATCTTCGGCGGCGGTGCGATCGGCATCCAGGAGCGGGCGGAACGCGGTGAGGCAGGTGAGGACAAGCTCGCCGAGGTCGTCGACGGCGTCCCCGACATCAACTTCGACCTGATCCTCTTCGACATGCTCAACGCTCTGCCGGTGTCAGGCTGGGCCGCGGTCGTCCTCATGATCGTCATGGGCGCGCTCAGCGAGAACGGCGCCGAGGAGCCCACCCGCAGGTCCGTCATCGTCTGGGGCACCGCCACCGGTGCCGTCGCCGCGGTCATGCTGCTCTTGTGCGTGTCGATCTGGATGACGAGGAGGCTGGGGAGGCTGCTGCCGCTGTGCCGGACCTCAGGATCGAAAGCTCACGACCCGAACCATTTCATCACTCGGAGTGTTCGGGTCGTGAGCTTTCGAATGAGACGCCGCGGATCGGGGGCCGCGACCCTCACCTCACGCGGCGCAGTGCCCCGATGAGGGCGTCCGCGTCGGCGGCCGTGTTGTACAGGTGGAATCCGACCCGGACGCGGCCGGCGCGCACGGCGGCGCGGATTCCGGCGTCGGCGACTGCGGCCTCGATCCCGGGGATCTCCAGTGCGAGGATCGCTGAACCGGACTCGTCCATCCCAGCCGCCTCCCGGACGCGGTCGGCCAGGCCCACGCAGTGCGCCTCGACCTCCTGCATGTCCAGTGAAGCCAGCCACGGCACGGAGATGCCCGACCCCAGCATCGGGTGCCACGCGGGGGAGGCGTCGAAGCGGCGGGCGTCCGCTGCGAGCAGCGGCGGGTGCTCGTACGTGTTCGCCCACGGGGTCTCGGAGGAGTACCACCCGGCAGTGTGGGGGATGAGGGTCGCTGCGAGTGAGTCGGTCAGCGCCATCCACGCGGTGCCGCGCGGCGCCAGCAGCCACTTGTAGCCGGAGGCCACCACAGCGTCCGCCCAGCCCAGGTCGATCTTCTTCCAGCCGACCGCCTGCGTCACGTCGATGACTACGCGCGTGTGCGTGCCGGCGACCGCACGTCGCAGCCGCTCGGTGTCGAGCACCCGTCCGTCGGCCGACTGCACGAGGCTCACCGCGACGAGGTCGAACGCCTTCTCCGGGCTCCTCGCGGATGCTTGAACCGCTTCCTCCACGGAAGCCTCCAGCGTCCCCGGGTCGAACTGCTCGACCGTGACTCCACGGGCCGCCTGCGTGGCGAATGGTGCGGTGACACTGGTGAACTCGCCACGCTGGACAGCGACCCGACCGCTGTCCGGAACCGCCGCCGCGATGAGCCCCACCAGCGCCGAGGTCGTCGAACCGATCGTCACGGAGTCGGTGGGCGCACCCACCAGTTCGGCGAAGGCGGAACGTGCTGCATCGACCGCCTCGTCGAAGGCGGACGTGTCCTGTGTGCCGGATTCCCAGTCGTCGAGCGCGGTGCGAAGCGCATCCGTCTGTCGTCGGGAGGGCAGGCCGTAGGTGGCGGAATCGAGGAACTTCTCTGCTCCGGCGAACTGCTCGCCCCAGATCTCACGCATATGCATCTCACGCATGCGGCGACGGTATCAGTGGCGCACGTCTCACCTGCGCATGTGCATCAGTTGAACGTTCACTTTGTATTCACTCACACACAGGTCTACCCTGTGAGGCAACCCACGTATCAGCATCCGGACTCCGGGCACTTCGTCGAGACCCGATGGAGGGGCGACAAGCCTCCCGGAGACGGATCACACGTTCGAAGGAACACGATGAAGAAATCGCGCGGCCTCATGCTGGCCTCCGCCGTCAGCGCGACGGCACTCGTCCTCACCGCCTGCTCGACCTCCACGACCGGAGGCGAAGGGGAAGGCGAGGGCGGCAGCACCGTCACCGTCGGCACCACTGACAAGGTGACGGTCATCGACCCGGCCGGCTCCTATGACAACGGCTCGTTCTTCGTGATGCAGCAGGTCTTCCCGTTCCTCCTGTCCTACACCCCGGGCACGGCGGAGACGGAGCCCGACATCGCGGAGTCCGCTGACTTCACTGATCCGAGCACGTACGAGGTGAAGCTCAAGGAGGGACTGACGTTCGCGAACGGCAACGAGCTCACGGCCTCCGACGTGAAGTTCAGCTTCGAGCGGCAGCTGGAGATCCAGGACCCGAACGGTCCGTCCTCGCTGCTCGGCACCGTCGAGTCCATCGAGACGCCGGATGACCTCACGGTCCAGTTCACGCTCAACCGCGAGAATGACCAGACGTTCCCGCTGGTGCTCGCCGGTCCTGCGGGTCCGATCGTCGACGAGGACGTCTTCGCTGCGGATGAGATCACCCCGGACCAGGAGATCGTCGACGGCGAAGCGTTCGCCGGCCCGTTCACGATCGATTCGTACTCGTTCAACGAGCTCATCTCCTACAAGGCGAACCCGGACTACCAGGGCCCGCTGGGCGAAGCGAAGTCCGAGTCCGTGCAGATGCGGTACTTCGCGGATGCGAACAACATGAAGCTGGGCCTGGAGCAGGGTGACATCGACGTCGCATGGCGTTCGCTGTCCGCGACGGACGTCGAGGACCTCGAAGGCAACGACGAGCTGACGGTCCACCAGGGCCCCGGCGGCGAGATCCGCTACATCGTCTTCAACTTCGACACGATGCCCCACGGTGCGGAGTCGGATGACCCGGACGAGGGCAAGGCACTCGCGATCCGCCAGGCGATGGCCGACTCGATCGATCGCGAGACCATCGCAGACCAGGTCTACAAGGGCACCTACACCCCGCTGTACTCCTACGTTCCGGAAGGCCTGCCGGGCGCCAACGAATCGCTCAAGGACCTCTACGGCGACGGGAACGGCGCTGCGGACGAGGACGAGGCGTCGAAGCGCCTCGAGGATGCAGGCGTGGAGACTCCGGTCGACATCAGCCTCCAGTACAACCCGGACCACTACGGTCCGTCCTCCGGCGACGAGTACGCGATGGTGAAGAGCCAGCTCGAATCGACCGGTCTCTTCAACGTCGATCTGCAGTCCACGGAGTGGGTCCAGTACGCCAAGGACCGCACGGAGGACCTCTACCCGGCCTACCAGCTGGGCTGGTTCCCGGACTACTCCGACGCGGACAACTACATGGTGCCGTTCTTCTACGACACGGAGGAGAGCCCGTCGTTCCTCGCGAACCACTTCCGCGACGAGGACATCAACACGAAGCTCGCCGAGCAGGGCTCCATCACGGACGAGGACGAGCGCGCGGAAGCGATCTCCGACATCCAGAACGACCTCGCCGAGCAGTTGCCGACCCTGCCGTTCCTGCAGGGTTCGCAGATCGCAGTGTCCGGCAACGACGTGACGGGTGTCGACGAGACGCTCGATCCGTCGTTCCAGTTCCGCCTCGCCCTGCTGGGCAAGTAAGAGCGGATCACGGTTCCCTGAACTGACAGCCGATGGGGTGGGTGCAGATGCACCCGCCCCATCGGCGTGACTGAATGGCTTCATACTCATGGCTGCAAGCGTTGAGAACCCTGTTCTCGCGGAGGGTCCGTCCAAGCCGCTGAAGAAGCAGCGCGCGTCCGGGTCCGGACTGGGGCGCTACGTCCTGGTCCGGTTCCTCCTCATCATCCCCACCGTCTGGATCCTCACCACGCTGGTGTTCTTCCTCATGCGGATCACCGGAGACCCGATCACCGCGGCACTGGGCGGCAGGCTCACCAAGGCCCAGCTGCAGGAGCGGATCGAGGCCGCCGGCTACGATCGACCGCTCATCGTCCAGTACTTCGAGTACATGGGCGGACTGCTGCGCGGCGACTTCGGCACCACGGTGTCGGACAACCGCCCCGTCACGGACCTCTTCCTCCAGTACGGCGCGGCGACCGTCGAGCTGGTGTTCTTCGCCCTCATCGTCGCCTTCGCCGTCGGCATCCCGCTGGGCATGCTCGCGGCCTACCACCGCGACCGGTGGCCCGACGCGGCCCTGCGCGTCTTCGCGATCCTCTGCTACGCCACCCCCGTATTCTTCGCCGGCCTGCTGCTCAAGCTGGTGTTCGGCGTGCTCATCCCGCTGTTCCCGGCATCCGGCCGTGCCTCCAGCAGCACGGAGCTGCTCATGTCCGGCGTGGTCGGCCCCACCCGCATCTACTTCATCGACGCGATCCGGATCGGCGACTTCGACGCGCTGGGGGACATCGCGTCCCACGCGGTGCTGCCGGCGATCGCGCTGGGTCTGCTGACCGCCGGAGTGTTCCTCCGGCTGGTGCGCACGAACCTCATCGGCACACTCGGCCAGCAGTACGTCGAGTCCGGCCGCTCGCGCGGAGTGAGCGAGTTCCGACTCGTCACCACCCACGCGTGGCGCCCCGCGCTGATCCCCGTCATCACGGTCATGGGCATGCAGATCGCGATGATGCTCGCCGGCGCGGTGCTGACGGAGACGACCTTCGAGTGGAAGGGCTTGGGCTTCCAGCTGGTCCAGTACCTGCTGAAGCGCGACTTCGTCGCCGTCCAGGGAATCGTCGTGATGCTCGCCGTCATCGTCGCGCTCACGAACTTCCTGGTCGACGTCATCGCCGCCCTCATCGACCCGCGAGTGAGGTACTGATGGACATTCTCAAGCGAATCCCCTTCCAGCGGCTGCCCATCATCAGCCACCTGCGCCAGGCCGTCGGCCTGCAGCGCGGCATGCTCATCGCAGGTCTCGTCATCTGCGCGCTGGTGCTCATCGCGGCGATCTTCGCGCCGCTCATCGCCCCCTACGGCTACGCCCAGATGTCCTATGAGGAGGGCGGCCGGTTCGGCGCCCAGCAGGCACCGAGCGCCGCCCACATCTGGGGGACCACGGTGGGCGGATACGACGTGTTCTCCCGTGTCATCTGGGGTTCCCAGACCGCGGTGAGCGTCATCATCGTCGCCGTGCTCCTATCGATCTTCATCGGCGTGGCACTGGGCCTGATCTCCGGATACATCGGCGGCTGGCTGGACCGGATCCTCGTCGTCATCGCGGACGCGGTCTACGCGTTCCCCTCGCTGCTGCTGGCGATCGTCATGGCGATCGTGATCTCCGGAGGTCAGTCGAGCGCGTGGGGCGGCATCCTCGCCGCGGCATTCTCGATCACCGTCGTGTTCATCCCGCAGTACTTCCGCGTGGTGCGTGCGGAGACCGTCCGCCTCAAGGCGGAGCCGTTCGTGGAATCGGCGATCGTGCTGGGCGCGTCGCGCACGCGCGTCATCACGAAGCACGTGTTCCGCAACGCGACTCGCACCCTGCCGCTGATCTTCACGCTGAACTCCTCCGAGGCGATCCTCACGCTGGCAGGCCTGGGCTTCCTGGGCTTCGGCATCGAGCCGTCGTCCGCGGCGGAATGGGGCTACGACCTCAACAAGTCGCTGGCCGACGTCACGAGCGGCATCTGGTGGACCAGCGTGTTCCCCGGCATCGCGATCGTCACCACCGTCCTGGGCATCACGCTCGTGGGCGAATCGATGAACGACCTCAACGATCCGCGTCTTCGCCTGCGCAGGCGTGCGGGATCGAAGAAGAAGTCCGCAGTGAAGGAGACGGCATGAGCACCGACGGCATGACCAAGGGCCCCGCCGCCGGGAAGGATCCCGTTGCCGGGAAGGACCCCGTCCTCCGCATCGACGGCCTCGACGTCACCTTCGCCACCGACGGCGGCGACGTCCATGCGGTCAAGGACCTGACGCTTGCGGTGGCACCCGGCGAGGTGCTGGCGATCGTCGGCGAATCCGGTTCCGGCAAGTCCGTCACCGCGCGCAGCGTCCTGGGGCTGATCCCGGAGACGGCGACGACGAACGGCGCGGTGGTCCTCCAGGGCAACAACGTGCTGACCGCGTCGAAGACCCAGCTGCGGAAGCTGCGCGGCGCGGACGTGTCCATGGTGTTCCAGGAGCCGTCGACGGCGCTCAACCCGGTCTTCACGATCGGCTGGCAGATCGCAGAGGGCCTGCGCGCCCACAATCCGAAGCTGGGGAAGAAGGAGATCCGGGAGCGGGTCGTCAGCGCGCTGGAGGACGTCGGCATCCCGAACGCCGCCGACCGCTACAACTACTACCCGCACCAGTTCTCCGGCGGTCAGAAGCAGCGCATCGTCATCGCGATGGCGCTGGCCCTGGGTGCCGATGTCATCGTCGCCGACGAGCCGACCACTGCGCTCGACGTCACCGTCCAGGCCGAGATCCTCGACCTGCTGCGCGACCTGCGCGATCAGCGCGGCACGGCGATCGTGCTGATCACCCACAACATGGGTGTCGTCGCGGACCTCGCCGACAGGGTCGCGGTGATGTACCGCGGCGAGCTGGTCGAGACCGCCCCGGTGAAGGAGCTGTTCGCCTCCCCGCAGGAGGAGTACACGCAGGCACTGCTCGCGGCGGTCCCGCGGCTGGGTGTCGACTCCCGCTCTGGTCCGGGCGGGGCGGGGGCGACTGCTGCCGCTCGTGCCGGTGCCACCACCGCCGAGGCGGGGGAGACGACCGCTGCCGAGGCTGGAGAGCCTGCGGCGGCAGGACGGCCCGCCGATGCCGGTGGGGCCACTGAGACCGCTGCCGTTGCCGAGGCCGTCGGCACGTTCGGCGAGCCCGTCGTCACCGCTCGTGGGCTGGAGATCGTCTACCCGGGAGGCATCGGCAAGCCCGACTTCACCGCGGTTGCCGGAGTCGACTTCACGGTGCACAAGGGTGAGGTGTTCGGGCTGGTCGGAGAGTCGGGCTCCGGCAAGACGACGATCGGTCGTGCGATCGCGGGGCTCACCACCGCCACGGGCGGGTCGCTGAATGTCCTGGGGTACGAGATGGTCGGGATGAAGGAGAAGACGTTCAAGCCGCTGCGCAAGCGGATCGGTTTCGTCTTCCAGGATCCCGCGGCGTCGTTCAACCCGCAGCTGACGGTCGGCCAGTGCATCGAGGAGCCGTTCGCGGTGCACCGTCCGAAGATGAGCGATGCGGACAGGCGGAAGGAAGTGCTGTCACTGCTGGACGCCGTCCAGCTGCCCACCGAGTATGCGAAGCGATATCCGCACGAGCTGTCCGGTGGTCAGCGTCAGCGCGCGTCTTTGGCACGCGGCATCGCGCTGGATCCGGAGCTGCTGGTGGCCGATGAGCCGACGTCTGCGCTGGACGTGTCCGTGCAGGCGAAGGTGCTCGAACTGTTCCGCGAGCTGCAGGATCGTCTGGGCTTCGCAGCGGTGTTCATCAGCCACGATCTGGCGGTGGTCGACATGCTGTCGGATCGGATCGGCGTCCTCTTTCACGGGGAGCTGGTGGAGAACGGGACCGGAGAACAGGTGCTCACGCGTCCGGATCACGACTACACGCGCAGGCTCATCGCGTCCCTGCCGGTGCCGGATCCGATCGAGCAGGAGCAGCGCCGTAAAGAGGCCGCCCGCCTCCGCGCAGCACTCTGAGGGGTGCCTTCCGAGGGCTGAGCCGTCACCTCAGCACGTTGAGCAGTCACTGTTCCCGCCGAGCCGTCACCTCAACACTTCGAGCCGTCACTCCTGCACGGAGATCAGCGATTCTGCGTGCAGGAGTGACGGCTCAAGTGCGCTGAGAGCGACGCCCACACTCTCCCCGTCGCTTTCTCCCGCGCGAGGCCGCCTCCACCCGCGAGGGACACCCCTACGGTCCGAGGGACGGGTGCGTGCGACAGTCCCTCGAACCGTAAGCCCGTCCCTCGGCGATGGGTGGCACCGCGCACCACCCCGCCCCTCACTCCTTCGAGTGCCGGAACCCCACCACGACCACCACGATGCCCACCGCTGCACCGATGACCGTTTCCACCGCCCGCGAGGTCACCAGCTGCCCCACCGCCTGCGGATGTGCGATCTGCGTCATCGCGAGGGCAAGGGGAGTGATGAACAGCAGTGCGAACGCGTAGTTGCGGCCCACGAACACCTCTGCGAGGAACTGCAGCAGGATCACCCACACGACCAGCTGCCACGGCTGCGACGGGAACGAAAGGATGAACGCGGTGACCACGAGGCCGCCCAGCGTGCCGACGATGCGATGCAGCCCTCGCTGCACCCGCGCAGTGCGGTGCGGTGGCGTGATCGGTGCGACGGCCGCGACCATCGCCCAATAGGGGTGGGAGAGCTCCGGCCAGAACGCCGTCGACACGATCCCCAGGACGCCTGCGATTGCCGGTGCGACCATGAACCGTGCGCCGTGCGCGGCGAGGTCGCCCGCACTCAGGCCGACCGCCAGTGTGCCGATGAGCTTGCCCCGCCGGCCTTCGCCCAGCAGGTGCGCGCCAGCACCCAGCAGCACGCAGAACGCCGCCGAGGCCCCCGCCACCGCCGCTGCCAGCCAGACCGGTGCGCCGTGCGGGATGGACCCCACGGCGGCGGTCGCGAAGATGAAGAAGATCGAGCCGGCAGGCGCCAGGCCCCAGTTCGCCGCGACGATCGCACCCACTCCGGACGCCACGCAGGTGACCGCGGTGAGGACCCACACGTTCGCCTCGAACTGGGAGAGCATCGCCCCGACCGTGACGCTGCCGGTCAGCAGTGCGCCTGCGATCGACTGTCGCATGACGCGTGAGCGCTGCATCTCATTGCGCGCGTAGATACCGGTGAAAGCGCCGAACGCCGCGTAGGGCGTGGGGTCTGATGATGTCTGTCCGCGCACAATCACCTCCATTGGCATATAACGCCAATGGAGGTGATTGTCGTGGCAACCCGGAATGTTGTTCTGAGTCAGCACCAGCACGAGCTTGTCGAGTCCCTGGTGACGTCGGGGCGACACCAGAACGCCAGTGAGGTGCTCCGCGAGGGGCTCCGTCTCCTAGAGCGTCGTGATGCGGAGGACGAGGCGAAGATCTCCGCTCTGCGGGAGGCCGCTGACCGAGGGAGGGAGGATCTCGCAGCTTGCCGCTGCGACGAGATCGCCGAGGATGATCTCGACGACTTCATCGGCCAGCTAGGCGCTCGAGCGGCAGCACGCGCGCAGTCGGCGGACTGATGGCCGGATACCGCCTCACGTATTTTGCCCAGAGTGGCGTCGCCTCGATCCTCGCGTGGTCTCACGAGCAGTTCGGTGCAGAAGCACGCGTGAGGTACGAGGCGTTGATCGTTGCGGCAATCCGTGACGCGGCGGCCTCGCGCAGTGACGTCGGCAGACACACAGCCCGCCCAGAAATGGGAGCTGGCGTATTCTCCTGGCATCTCTCGCACAGCCGCGATCGTTCGCCGGGTGGCGTGGTCAACCGACCGCGACACTTCCTGACCTGTCGCTATGACGGCGAGACATTGGTCACCGGCAGTGTCCTCCACGACGCCATGGATCTGCAGCGCCACGTCGACCCGCGGTGGACGTGGGACTAGCAAGGGCGTCGATTGGAACATGCGTTGATGCAACAGCAGAACTCGTTCTTCTCACAGTCCGCAGGGTGTCGACAGGCTCTGCACTCCGACCGCCGCGGCCTCGCGCGCCCCGCGCCTCCCAAGGCCACGTCATGAGCGCCCACACCACCGCGACGATGACCAGCTCCCACACGATGTAGACCGGCCATGGCCCCAGCACGTCGAGCACCGACGGGCCAGCAGGTGCGTGTCTCAGATACGCGTAGTTGGCACCCGTCAGCGCATTCGCACAGATCGCCACCAGCGCCCATCCGATCGCCGCGGCATACGCGACGCCGTACCCGCGCCACGTGGGACGGTACCCCAGCCCCCACACGAACACGATCGGCACGATGAGCGCGGCGATGTGCAGGAACCAGTAGGCCGCGAACTCCACGACGGGATAGTTGAAGTAGTTCAGATCCGGCGTGATGACGGACTGGAGGTTGAGCGTCAGTCCCCAGAAGTAGCAGACCGCGATCGCCCATCCGGCCCGTGTCAGCAGCGCGATCGCCGTGATGAAGCGCATCGCATCGGAGAACTGGAATGGCAGCGACTGGTCGATGTTCCACTGGCCGGGCATCATTCCCCACACGGTCCACAGCACCGTCACCGCCAGCATGGCCCATCCGGCCGTCCGCAGCAGGCGATCCTCGTGGACACTCCCGCGGATACGCCGAGCCACCATCACGAGCACCACGGCGAGCACCACCGTCACCCCGAGCACCGAGAGGTGCTCCGCTCCGTACGGGGTCATCTGCCCGATCGGTTCGACTGCGCTGTCCATGAGAGGAGTGTATGCACCGAACCGGCCTCCCGCGCCTAAGCTGTGACCATGGACCAGCCCGATCGCCGCAGACCCCCCGTGAACCGGTTCGTCAGAGCGGTGCTCGGCCTGTTCGCCGCCCCGCGGGTCAACATGCGTGAGGACTACGCGAAGGTCAGGCGTCTGCAGCGTCAGCTCGCTTCCATGCCGCTGCCGGGACCGCGCGTTCCCTTCCGCGAGGCCACCGTGGACGACGGCAAGCACCCGATCCCGGTCCGCGTGTTCAACCCGGTCGAGCGCAGCCGCGACGATGTCCTCCTCTTCTTCCACGGCGGCGGCTGGGTCACCGGCGACATCGAGAGCTACACCCCGGCCTGCGCGACGATGGCGGAGCTCACCGGTTGCGTCGTCGTCTCCGTCGACTACTGCCTCGCACCGGAGCACCCGTTCCCCGCAGGCCTCGACGACTGCCTGCACATCGCCCGGCTCCTGCTGGACGAGCCCCACCGCATCGGCGCCGACGACGCGAGCCGCATCGTGCTCGTGGGCGATTCCGCCGGTGGGAACCTCGCCGCGGTCGTCTCCCAGCAGCTGCACGCGGAGGGCCACGCGACCCCCGGACGCCAGATCCTCCTCTATCCCGTCACGCACTGGGACCACGACCCGCGGACCTCCCCGTTCGCCTCCGTGCGCGACCACGGGAAGGACTACCGCCTCACCACCCACGAGGTCCAGGACTACCTCGAGATGTATGTCCCGGACGCGCAGGCGCGCAAGGACCCGCGCGTCGCCCCGCTCATGGCCGATGACTTCTCCGGCCAGCCGGACACCCTCCTCATCACCGCTGAACTCGACCTGCTCTGCGACGAGGGCGAGGCGTACGGTCGAGCGCTCGAGGAGGCCGGCAACTCCGTGACCATCCACCGCGTCGACGGCGCCCTGCACGGGCCCCGCTTCTCCCGCTCGCTCCGACAGGCCTATGAGGTGATCAACGCGTTCCTCGATGCGGATGTCCCGGCGAACTCAGGCGCCGCCCCGTGACCCGCCCCGCCTGGGTGCGCCTCGACAACGCGTCGAACATCTTCCTCGCCGCTCGCAGCGATGCCGACCCCAAGGTCTTCCGCGTGAGTGCGGAGATGGACCACGACGTGGATCCGCTCCTCCTGCAGGCCGCGCTCGATGAGATCTACGACCGCTACCCGCTCTACCACGCGGTGATGCGCCGAGGCGTCTTCTGGTATTACCTGCAGGACAGCAGCCTGCGCCCCGCCGTCACCCCGGAGGAGGAGCACACCTGCGCCGCCCTCTACCAGGTCGACCGCCGCAATCTGCTGTTCCGCGTCGTCCACCACGAACGACGGATCTCGCTCGAGGTCTTCCACGCTCTGTCCGACGGCACCGGCGCCCTGTGGTTCCTCACCGACCTGCTGGACTCCTACGTCCGCCTGCGCCATCCCGAACCGCTCGAGCCGGGCGAATCCGATCCCGAGGCCCTCACCGTCGACCTGCCCGACGCCCCCGAGCAGGCATCGGACCTGCACGCCGACCCCAGCGAGGCCGCCGCTGACGCGCTGGGCCTGACTCCGGACAGCTTCGCGCACTACTTCCGCAGGCGCCGCCGCAAGGACGCGAAGTCTCAGAACACCCCCGCGCCCGAGGCCGCCCCCACTCCGCAGCCCTCCCGCCGCCCAGCCGGACTGGGCCGCAGGACGGTCCACGGCGTGCACCGCGTGCGGGGGACCAGGACCCCGGACAACCGGACGCGGCTGGTCGAGCTGAGCATGCCGGCGACGCAGGTGCTCGCGCTCGCCCGCGCGGAGGGCGTGTCGATGACGATGTACCTCACGGGCCTGTTCTTCGAAGCCGTCCGGCTGTCCTCGGGCGGACTGGGCAGGTCGCAGACGATCGCGGCGTCCGTCCCGGTGAATCTGCGCCAGTTCTTCCCGTCGAACTCGCCGCGGAACTTCTTCGCGACCGTCCGGGTGGAGCACACGTACGGCCAGGGTGACGACAGCCTCGGCGCCATCTGCCGTGGTCTTGAGGAGCAGTTCCGGCCCGAGGCCACCCCGGAGGCGCTCGAGCGCAAGCTGCGGCGGTTCATCCGCTTCGAGCGGATGCCGCTGCTGCGGATCCTGCCGCGCGGGATCAAGGACATCATTCTGGCGCTGGTCAACGTCGCCAACAACCGCGGGCTGAGTGTGGCCGTATCCAACCTGGGACGCGTGGCGCTGCCGGAGCCTGCCGAATCGCGTGTGCGACGCATGATGTTCCATGTCGCCGCGGTCCGCCCGCAGTTCTGCTCCATGTCGCACGACGGCATGCTCACGGTCAGCTTCACCTCGCCGTTCACGGAGACCGACCACGTGCGGGAGTTCGCGCGGATGCTGGCGGACGGCGGCGTCGACGTGTCCGTCGCCGCGACCCGCGTGACCGAGGCCGAGGTCGCCGGGGCTGCCGATCTCGCGGAGGTCCGCTCATGAGGCGCTGTGCGGACTGCTCGGTCGAGGTTGAAGGCACGTGGAGGACGTGTCCGCTGTGCCGAGCCGCGCTGGAGGGCGACAGGGGCGACGGGGGCGACAGGGGTAGCGGATCCGGCGATCCGTTCCCGGTGATCCCCCTGGACTTCTCCCGGAAGCGGGTGCTGCGGACGCTGTTCCTGACCTCGCTGGCAGTGGTCGTCCTGTCGTTCGCCGCGCAGCTGCTGTTCAACCGGGACGGCGATGGGATCGGCGTGCTGCGCTCGATCTGGCTGGGCGTCGCCGCGATGTGGCTCGTCGTGCTCATGGCGGCGCGCAAGCGACGCAACCTCGCGAAGGGCACCGTCTACCTGGTCGTGCTGGTGGGACTGTCCGTCACGTACTGGGACTATCTGACCGGCTGGCACGGCTGGTCGCTCACGTATGCGGTGCCCAGCCTCTGCGCCTGCTCGATCGTGGCCCTCATCATCACGGTGCGGGTGATGCGCATCGAGGTGGGGGACCACATCGTCTACACCGGTCTGGCGGTGCTGCTGGGACTCGCGCCCATCGGCTTCCTGGGCTTCGGGTGGGTCGACGATCCGCTGCCGTCCGTCGTGTGCGGAGTGCTGAGCCTGATCGCCCTGGCGTTCGTGCAGTTCGCGCGTGGTGCGGAGGCTCGCCACGAGCTGGGCAAGCGGCTGCACCTGTGAGGCGGGTCGAACGGTGACGGCGGCTGACGCCGCGCAAGTGCAACCGTGGAGGCGACAGGGCACATTGCCCTAGTGTGTATCGAATGGACCACGTGTTTCAGGTTGATGTGTTCGCCGACCCCGGGTTGCCCTCGCGAGCGGTGGCGCAGGTGCTCGAGACGAGACAGGAGGATGACTCCGAAGCGGAGTTCGTCCTGCACCACAACAGGCGGCGGATCCCACTCCGCGACGATGGAACCCTGGACATGGAGACGGTGAGGGAGTGGGCGCGGCAAGACGAAGCCGATCTCATGGTCATCGTGACTGAGATCCCGCGCCGTGCTGGCCGTAGGGTCAAGATGGTCGGCCTGCACTTCGCGGAGGGAGCTGCGATCATCTCCCTCCCCGCTCTCGGATGGTCCAACGTGGTGAAGAACCTCCGCGCCGCGATGTCCGATTCGCTCGACGCGCTCGCCGCGGACAAGGTGCCGGGCAGCGGCGATGCGCGCATCGAGTACGGGGAGGTGCACGAGCAGGATTCGGAGACGGGCCGGTCGGTGTACATCGCCTCGCCCTGGTGGAGGCCCGGCCGTCTGCGCCTGGTGCTGGGGATGGTGCGGACCAACGAGCCCCTCGCAGCGGTGACGAAGCTGTCGGGTGTCCTGGCAGCGGCCGCGGCGACGGGGGCCTTCGGCATCTTCTACTCATCGATCTGGGAGATGGCCTATGCGCTGCCCCCGTGGCGACTGAGCGTCATCGCGGTGACAGTGATTACGACCATGGTGCTGTGGCTGCTCGCCGGGAACCGACTGTGGGAGCGGTCGCGGCAGCTGGGCAGCCCCCGGGAGGCCGCGATGTACAACGCCTCGACGGTGGCGACTCTGTTCGTCGCGGTCGCCGCGCTCTATGCCGTGCTCTTCGCGGGGATCCTGCTCGGCGGGCTCATCGTCATCGAGGCGGGCTTCATGTCCAAGACGATCGGCGTCGAAGTGTCGCTGTGGAACTATGTCGACATCGCGTGGTTGAGCGCCTCGATGGGCACTGTCGCCGGCGCACTCGGTTCCAACTTCGACAGCCCGGATGATATCAGTGAGCTCACGCACGGACGGCGTCAGGCCCAGCGATTCCGACAGCGGCAGGAGGATGCGGAGTAGGCCTCCGCGTCACCGGGAGGGAGCCAGCACTCGGGTCCGGATGACGGACGGCGGGAATAGTGGCCCGGGCGGGGTGTTGTGCGACACATGAAGGCGAGTGCATACACAGAGCCCGGTGGTCCCGACGTCCTCGAAGTCATGGAGCTTCCCGACCCCGTGCCGGGTCCCGGCGAGGTGGTCATCCGCGTGCGCGCAGCGGCGGTCAGCCCCACAGACACGATGCGCAGGGTCGGCATGCGCGACGTCGCGGGTGCTGAGCCGCCCTACGTCGTCGGCATGGATGCCGCCGGCATGATCGAGTCGATCGGTTCGGACACGGACACGGACCTGGAGATCGGCGACGCGGTCATGGCGATCGTCGTGCCGAACGGATCCCACGGCGCCTACTCGGAGAAGATCGCGGTGCCGGTCGAATCAGTCGCCCGCATCCCCGACGGCGCCTCGCTCATCGAAGCCTCGACGCTGCCGATGAACGGGCTCACCGCCCGCCTGGCGCTCGACAAGCTCAACCTGCCGGCCGGCTCGACGATCGCGGTGACGGGTGCGGCCGGCGCGTTCGGCGGCTACTCCGTGCAGCTGGCGAAGGCGGACGGTCACACGGTCGTCGCGGACGCATCGGAAGCGGATGAAGAGCTGGTCGCCTCCCTGGGTGCAGACGTCGTGCTGCGCCGCGGCGAAGGATTCGCCGCCGCAGTGCGGGAGAAGTTCCCCGAGGGCGTCGACGGCATGATCGACGGTTCCGTGCAGCTGGACGAGATCGTCCCCGCTGCGAAGGACGGCGCCACGATCGTGACGATCCGCGGCGACAAGGGTGAGCGCGAGCGCGGCGTGAAATTCTGGTCGATCGTCGTGAGCAAGTACGCGAAGAACCCGGAGGAGCTGGATACGCTGCGCCAGCAGGCGGAGGACGGCGTCGTCACCCTGCGCGTGGCAGAGGCGCTGCCGATGGACCAGGCGCCGGAGGCCCACCGCAGGCTCGAGGCCGGGGGAGTGCGCGGACGCATCGTCCTGGAGTTCTGAGGCCTCCCGACTACCGTGGGCGCCCTCGCAGCCGCGAGGGCGCCTTCGTGATGAGAAGGCGTCTTCGTTTCACGACCTCATAGGGAACACTGGTGGGTATGCGTATGCCTGCTCTCCGCTTCTCCGGGTTCACCCGGGAGACGTTCGTGTCCCTCATCGTGGTGGGCTGTGTGCTGGTCTTCGCGCTGCCGATCGTGCTGGCGATGTGGCCGTCGCAGCAGCCGGCAGCCCTGCCGAACGGGACGACGCTGGACTATTCGCGGGCGGAGCTCAGCGATGTCGACCTGGCTGACTGCGCCGCGGACTGGATCGATGCGGACTCCCACTGCGGCCAGGCGACCGCCCACCTGGACGACGGCGGGACGCAGAACATCGGCATCATCCGTGAGGGCTGGGTCGCGGGTCTGGAGGACGGCGATCGGGTCGTCGTCCAGACGGCGACTCCGGTCCAGGGCGACGTGCTGCACTCGTTCCATTCGGTGGAGCGCGGCACCTCGCTGCTGATCTTCGCGGCGATCACCCTGGTGCTGGTCGCGCTGAGTGTGGGCGGCAAGGGTCTGCGCGCATTCGTGTCGCTGCTGGTCTCTGCCCTGTTCATCTGGCTGTTCCTGGTGACGGGAGTGCACGAAGGCGGCAATCCTCTCGCGTACTCCGCCGTCACCTCCGTGCTGGTGCTCACCGTCGTCCTGCACTTCACCCACGGGTTCGGGGCGAAGACGATGGCGGCGTGGGCGGGCACCGTCGTCGGCGTGGGCACAGCGATGCTCACGGGGTGGATCTTCTCCTCCGTCGCACGGCTCACCGGCATCACGGACACCACATCCGCGTCCGTGTTCGTGACCGGGGATATCGACCTGTCCGTGCTGGCGCTCGCCGGTCTGCTCATCGCGCTGATCGGCATCCTCAATGACATCACCGTCGCGCAGGCATCCGTCGTCTTCTCGCTCTTGGGCTTCCAGGACGCAGGAGGCCACGACCACGGGGGCGGCGAGGCAGGTGCCGCACCCACGACACGGCGCAGCCTTCGCCGACGTCAGCCGTCGCTCATGAAGCGGGCGCTGGATGTGGGGCAGGACCACGCGGCGAGTGCGATCTACACGGTGAGCTTCTCCGTAGTGGGTGCGAGCCTCGCGGCGTTCGTCGCGGCGAAGTCGTTCGGGATGCCGGTGTGGGCGCTGATGCAGTCGGAGGCTGTCGCGTACACCATCGTGCAGCTGCTGGCGGGCATCGTGGGTCTCACGGTGACGATGCCGGCGACGACGCTCTTCGCGATCTGGTTCGCGAAGTGGCTGCGGGGGACTCCGGGCCACAGCGAATCGGCGTCGCACGTCTGACAGCTGAGCGGTCCCGTGTTGTGTGGTGACATTCCCTTGTAGTCCGAGGACCGAGGTGGAAGCCTCGGGAGAGAACCATCGGTCTGCGGAAGGGAACATCATGAAGGCATGGCTCATGGACGAGGTCGGTGCGGAGCTGCGGCTGGAAGAGGATCGGGCGAAGCCCAGCCCCGGCCCCGGCGAAGTTCTCATCAAGGTCGTCGCAGCAGGTCTCTGCCACAGCGATGTCGGGTACCTCGAAGGAGTCATCCCGATCATCGTCGACCTGCCGATGGTCCTCGGTCACGAGGTCACGGGCATCGTCGAAGAAGTGGGCGAGGGCGTCACAGAGTTCGCAGTCGGGGACGAAGTCGCACAGGCGGTGAAGGCGACGGATGCGCCAGGTGTCTCGCGCGACGGCGGGTACGGCGAGTACGTCATCGGCAACGTAGAGATGCTGGTGCACAAGCCAGCCGACGTGAGCTGGTCGCAGGCATCGGCGGCGACCGATGCCGGAGTGACCTCGTATTCCGGTGTCGTCGTGCACGGCGGCATCACGAAGGGCATGCGCGTCGGGATCCTCGGTCTGGGCGGCCTGGGGATGACCGGAGCTCGGATCGCTGTCGCTCAGGGTGCAGAAGTCATCGGCATCGAGCCCCGCGAACAGGTGTGGGAGGCTGCCAAGGAGCGCGGCGTGTCCCGCGTCGTCAAGGACGTCAGCGAACTGGCGGGTGAAGACCTCAACGTCGTCGTCGACTTCGCCGGGTTCGGCGATACCACCGTCAAGGCGATCGACGCGGTGAAGTTCGGTGGGACCGTCGTCCTCGTCGGCATGGGGAAGCTGGAGTTCGAGTTCTCGTCGTTCGACTTCATCACCCGCGCGATCAACCTGCAGGGATCCACGACCATCGGCAGGCGCGAGGATCTGGAAGCAGTCCTGAAGATGATTGCAGACGGCGACCTGGTCATCGAGTCTTCGGACATCGCGTTCGACGAGATTCCAGACGGGATCGACCGTCTGGCGAAGGGCGAAGTCAGCGGCCGTCTGGTCGCGCGCTACGACAGCTGACAGCCGCAGTCCGAGCTGGCCGCACTGAGCGGAGCCCGATGAGTGCGGCCAGCTCCGATACGCGGGACGTGGTCGGTCTCTATGCGTGCGAGTCCACCGCATGGCGTCTCGCTCTGCGCGCTGTGATCTCGACTGGCTTGCGCTGTGCCGCGGCGATGTAGTCGCTCCCCTGGCTGCGAGCGACAGGAGAGCAGACGCTATGTCTGTGCCAGGAGCTATCGTCCTGAGGCATGACAGAGATCTCCGATGCGGCGGTCCTGCTGCCGAGCTGGGTTGAGTATGTGAGTGCGCTTGCGCCTGCGCTCGCTGTGCTTGCCGCGGCTGTGGCCGCAGCGATCGCTTTCGTCAACTATCTCCGCCAGCAGAAGACCGATAGGGAGGCGAAATTCTGGCGTCGTCTTGAGTGGGCGATTCCGATGTCCTCATCAGAAGACCTCGTCGACGCCAACATGGGGATGAGCGTCCTGACGGCGATGGCCACAGATGAAACTCTGGCCGTAGACGACGGTGACCTTCTTGATGTGCTCAGTGAGGAAGTGCTCAACAAGGTCAGTTCGAACGCGTACGCACCGCCTGTCCGCGCCGGCGACGGAGGTGAGTCGTGAGGGCTCCTCCCAGCTTCTTCCGGTACTGTCTATCCCACGAAAGCGAGGTGGATTGATGGCTATTCCCGCTACGCATCGATCAGAGTCGCACCGCAAAGCTCAGGCGGTCGAGAATCAAACAAGGACTTTCACTATGACTGACGGTCGTCAGATCGAGTACACGCTTGATGGTGAGCGTCGTCTGCTCCAGAAGACAGATCGCTTACAGCGAGTGCTGAAAGAGCGCAAAGTGAAGTGGAAGAGGTAGCGCGCCACGCACGTCGTCGACACGCACCGCACCACCGAGGCCCCACGATCCCGGATCGTGGGGCCTCGCTGGTCTGCGTTCGGGTGAGGGCGTAACCGTGCGTCAGCCTCGCCAGTAGCCGAGGTAAGCGTCGATGTCGTTGTTGAAGTCGATGGCATGGAGCGACTGGTCCATGCCGCTGCTCGAATCCCAGTTCTGGTGCCAGATCTGACCGTCCCAGTAGATGCCGATGTGGCCGTACGCGGAGGTGTCCGCTCCCTCGCCCCACACCACGATGTCGCCGTTCTCGAAGTTCGTGTCCGTGTTCCAGGAGAAGCCGTTGGCCGCCATCTGCTGGCCGCCGGAACCGCCCGCCTGGTAATCGATCGCGTTGCCCCAGGCGCCGTGGTCGACGCCGTAGACCTCTTCGAGGAGGATGGAGATCGCGCTGACGCACTGGCCGGGGTAGCTGCCGTTGCTGTTCGCGAGGGTCTGCCCCGCGTAGTGGTTGAGGAAGTCGCTGGTGTTGTCGAACTGTGCAGACGCTGCGGGCTGGACGGCTGACGCCGATGCGCCGCTGGGGGCGCTGCCGGTGTCCGCAGCGGCTGCGGAGACCGAGCCTCCCACCGCAGCGGTGACGATGAGTGCAGTCGTGGCCAGCGGAGTGCTGATCGCCTGGCGCAGTTTCATGGTGTGCCTTTCTTCAGCGGTGATGAGAGCGGGTGCCCTCACCAGCCACGATAGAAGGAGCGCTGTGACCTGGGTCAATGGCGAACTGGCGGTCTCCACCGAATGATGTCGAAGCGCTCACCGGTCACTCAGCGGTGAGGAACGAGACGTTCGCATGCTGTTCACCGCGCCCCCACGAACTCCCGGATCGCCGGCATCTCACGCCGCGACTGGGACAGCCCCATGCGATGCGCCGCCGCCAGCCGGGACAGATCCCGAGTGCCGTTGCCCACCGGCATGCGGTCCGGCGTGAACACGTATGCCCTGCCCTCGCGCTCCAGCTCGAAGACGCGCTCGCGTGTCTCGTTGTAGCGCTTCCACCGTGTCAGCAGGGCGTCGGCCAGGGTGGGATAGCGGCGGAACCAGCTGCGGTAGAACCCGGGGAAGCGCTGCGGCTCCTTCGCGTAGTCGCGCTCCTGGGTGAGGATGATGACGAAGGTCTCGAAGCCCTCGCGCTGTGCCTGGCTGAGCGCGATCCCGCCGTCCTCGCCCATCGCGCCGTCGACGTAGACGTGTCCATCCAGGTGAAGGGGCGGCATGAGGATGGGCATGGTCGAGGATGCGCGCACCCGGACCATGAGGTCGTCCATGTGCGGCATGTCCGACTTCGACCACACGACGTCCTCGCCTGATTCTGCATCGAACGCGATGACCCGCAGGTCACCGGGGTTCGACAGGAACGACTCCCAGTCGTAGGGGAGCGCCTGGTCGGGGCCGCCGGAGTTCTGGTAGATGTACTCGGCGTTGAAGAGTCCCTGCCCGCGGGCGAAGGTGCGCAGATCGCCGAACTGCTCATCGGCAGAGAACTCGACGAATGAGCGCCGAGCCCGGCGAGCATCGCGAGACAGATAGTTCGCGGTGTTCGTCGCTCCCGCGCTGACCCCGGCCACCCAGTCGAAGGACAGGCCAGATTCCAAGAGCGTGACGACCATGCCGCTGGTGACAGCGGCCCGCATGCCACCCCCTTCGAAGATGAGCGCGGTGTCGTCGATCCGTGTGGGGGCAGCCGCAAGCGTCATGCCCGCCATCCTAGACACGTGCAGTGCGCGCGGACACGTGCTCGGTGACCCGGACTACGGTGGGGTCACCGACCAGACCAGCCACAACAGCCGCACCAGAACGACCCGATCAGCAGAGGAGCGCAGCCATGGACATCATGATCCGCCCGGGTGACATCACGCAGGAGGAGACTGACGCGATCGTGAATGCCGCGAACTCCGGTCTGCTGGGCGGCGGGGGAGTGGACGGTGCGATCCACCGCGCAGGCGGCCCGGACATCCTCGCCGCATGCCGCGAGCTCCGCGACACCACGCTGCCGGACGGACTTCCCGCCGGACAGGCGGTCGCCACGACCGCTGGAAAGCTGCCCGCCTCCTGGGTGATCCATACCGTGGGCCCGGTCTTCGCAAAGACGGAGGACCGCTCGGAGACGCTCGCCTCCTGCTATCGCGAGAGCCTGCGGGTCGCGGTGCAGGTGGGCGCTCGCAGCGTCGCCTTCCCGGCGATCTCCGCCGGCGTCTACGGCTGGCCGATGGACGATGCCGCTCGCATCGCAGTCCAGACCGTGCAGGACACCGCCGCCGAGGTCGCAGAGACTGTCGAGACCGTCGTCTTCGTCCCCTTCGGAGACGAGGCGGAGAGAGCGTTCCGGGATGCTCTCGGCGACACGGCTGGAGGGACGAAGGCATGAGTGAAAGTGAGCGTTCTGGTGCCTGGGCAGCTCAGCTGATCCGCGCGACATACGGCGAGGGCGACCGTCGCCGTGATGAACAGTTCGTGGAGAACGCGTTGTTGGCGTGGTTGAGGCTGGAGGGGAACAGCCGGAGGTTCTTGTCAGAGCTTGGTGTAGCAGAGATTGGCCGCGAAGCAGTCGTGATCGACGCTCAGGTCAGCGATGAGGATCCGAGTCTGGGCAGGGTGGACATTACTTTTCATCATTGCGAATCGTCGACCCGTGTTGAGCTGAAACTTCGTGCGGCACTGACTCCGGCCCAAACCGGTGACGACTACGCTGACTTCTTCATCGTCCCCCGTGGACGTGTTGCGGCCGTTCGGAGCCAGGTCGACGGTGAGGTGGTGGCGTGGGAGGACCTGTTCGAGCGCTTAGCGAGCTCGAGTCCGGACGTTGAACTGGAACGCCTGCGTGCCTTCTATGAGGGAATGGCGTACGGAACGAATCCCGTCGAATGGCCGAGCGACCTCGACCAGCAGCGATTGGATGAACTTCGAAGTATCGCTCGTTCATCAGTGGGTGAGTTTGCGCTGCAGTGTGCGGGTGGATCGATCACGTGGAATTCAACCGACTGGTTCACATGCAACAACAAGGACGGCAGCGAGCATCGAGCGCTCGATCTCAAGGAGAACACCTGGTGGTGGTCTTGGTCGGACGAGGCATGGACCTGGGAGCCGGATAACGAGAGCCGGGGATCTGAGTCCGCGTTGACTGAGCTCGCGCAGGCGATGAATGAGCTGTGGAACACCACCGTTCAGTCTGGACTCGCTGCTTCCACTAGGGGCCGTTGGGATCGCGACCTTCGGCTCAGCGACGAGGACGGGTGCCAGTTCGGCCGATACTTCTGGTGCGGCGGATATGCCGTCGAGGTGATGCTGACCTTCGGTTCGTATGACGACGCGCGAGTTATCGGTCTTGTGGTCTGGAGCGGATCCGCCGAAGCGGGCTGGGACCTCGAAGGCGAAGCATGGTGGCCCAAGAGCGCGAACGCACCGGTCGACGGTTGGCGCAGAGAACTCGTTGAGGCTGCCGCGCACTGTGCGGAGGGGGCCCTGGATAGCGCGTTCGGTTCGCTCGAGTTTGCGGTGGTCCCAGACGACGAGTAACCAGGACGGTCTGTTCGACCACCGACGCACCCACACCGAGCAGGCGTTCCGGGTGGCGAGTGAAGAGCAGTGAATACAGATGAGGGCGGCCCGCGCACGGGCCGCCCTCCTTGTCATCCATCGTCAGTTCGGTAGAGCCCCATAGAGTGGTGTAACGCACAGAGGCCCGGACACACCCACCCGGATGTAGACGCGGCCACCGTGTGATCCTTCGAGTCAACCTTCCAAGAATCCTCGAATAGGAGTCATCACGATGA
>NZ_FXZF01000074.1:0-2820 GCF_900169375.1 Brevibacterium sp. Mu109 | reverse complement strand
ACGCACCGGCCGCGGATTCCGCAACGCGGAGAACTACCGGACGCGTATCCTGCTCACCAGCGCCGCGAGAACCGTAGCGTGAATACCCGCCACAGCAGGGTCATTCACCACGAACCGCGAAGAGCCGGATTTGCCCGCACCGTTGGGACCGACGATACCCATCACTGAGCCGACCGGCACATGGAAGTCGACATTGCGCAGCACCGGCTCGGTGCGGTATGCGACGCTGAGACCACTCGTTCGGCAGGCAATCACTGGCCATTCTCCTGTGCGTCATCCCGCCCCAGTGCGTCGGCGACCGCTTGGGCGTTATGTGCGTAGACCTCTAGATAGGTATCGACGTCCTCCTCGGCGCCGAGGCTGTCTGCGTAGAGCTCATCCTCGGAGACTTCGACTTCCCAGCCGCGGGCTTCCACGGCCTCGCGCAGGGATGTGATGGCCTGCGGGTTGGCCTGGTTGTCCTGGAAGATCATCGGCACCTCACGCTCCTCGATCAGATCCGCCAGGCTGCTGAGCTCGTGTGGGGAAAGCTGAGCATCAGTGGAAATGTAGTCGGTGGCGTGGACATCGATGTTGTAGGTCTGCCCGAAGTAGGCGAAGGCATCATGGCCGGTGATCAGCACTCGGTCCTCCTCCGCGATGGTGCTCAGCAGCTCCTCGGCGTTGGCGTGAGCCCTTTCGATCTGGCCTAGGTAGTCCTGAACGTTGGCTCGATAGGTATCCGCGCTGTCCGGATCAATCCGTGCCAGATGATCTGCCGCGTGCCCCACCGCCAGACCCCAGGCCTCAGGGCTATTCCAGATATGGGGATCGTGCAGTGCATTGCCCTCGGCATCAGTATCCTCCCAGCCCAGCAGCAGGCCCTCCGGGACTAGGTCGCCGACAGCCATCTGTACATCCCCGAGGCTCTCCAGCTGATCGATCATTTGGGCCTCGAGATGGAGCCCGTTCCACAGCACCGCATCAGCACTCTGAATGATCTGGATGTCTTGAGTGGAAGGCTGGTAGGTGTGCGGGTCACCCCCGGGGCCCACCATGGTGGTCACCTCGGCTTCCGGAGCAATGTTCGCGACTGCGTCCGCGAGGTATCCGGTGGTGGCATACACACTCAGCGGCTCCTCGCCCTCGTCGGGCTCGGCAGAGGTCTCGCCGCTGATAGAGCAAGAGGACAGGAGCACAACGCCTGCCGAGACAGCGCCGAAAAGACTGAAGCGTGGAGAACGACAGTGACGAAAGAGCGAACTTGGGTTGAGCATGCCAAGACAATACGTTTGGCAGGGGCAACAATGCAAGCTGGGCGTACGGCAACCCGTTTGTGTCGGCTTCGACGCGACCACTAGGGTAGAGCCCCATAGAGTGGTGTAGCGCACAGAGGCCCGGACACACCCTTCCGGATGTAGACGCAGCCACTGGGTGATCTTTCGAGTCAACCTTCCAAGAATCCCCGAGTTCAAGACCCTCGGGATCAACGCGTTGTCGAAGTCGCAGGTTTCGAGGATGGCTACTGATCTCGATGAGTAGGTCGAGGCGTTCCGCCACCGCCCCTTGGACGAGGCCGGCCCTTTCACGTTCGTCGCTGCCGACGCGTTGACGATGAAGGTCCGCGAGGGTGGCCGCGTGGTCAACGCCGTCGTTTTGCTGGCGACCGGTGTCAACGGGGATGGTCACCGCGAGGTGCTCGGCCTGAGGGTTGCCACCAGCGAGACCGGGGCAGCGTGGAACGAGTTCTTCGCCGATCTCGTCGCTCGTGGGCTGGCCGGGGTGCGTCTCGTCACCAGTGATGCCCACGCGGGGCTGAAGGACGCGATCGCTGCGAACCTGCCCGGCGCGGTCTGGCAGCGATGCCGGACCCACTACGCGGCGAACCTGATGGATATCACTCCGAAATCGATGTGGCCGGCGGTGAAGGCCATGCTGCACAGCGTGTACGACCAGCCCGACACCGCGGCTGTTCATGCCCAGTTCGATCGGCTCCTGGACTACGTGGGCGAGAAGCTGCCGCAGGTCGCTGAGCACCTCGACGCCGCGCGGGTGGACATCCTGACCTTCACTACGTTCCCGAAGGACGTCTGGGCCCATATCTGGTCGAACAACCCGGCTGAACGGCTCAACCGCGAGATCCAACGGCGCACCGACGCTGTGGGGATCTTCCCCAATCGAGCCGCGATCGTGCGGCTGGTCGGATCGGTGCTAGCTGAGCAGACCGATGAATGGGCCGAAGACCGCCGTTACCTTGGACTCGAGGTCCTGGCCCGTTGCCGACTCACGTCCGTCGAGCCCACCGGAGGCGAGGTGAGCACCGAACCCGGCCCCGACCTCGCACTCGAACTCAGCGCCTGAGACCTCCGACGAAGGATCCAACCACTACACCACTCCAAGCGACTTGACCCGGCGCCATGCCCAAACTGGGGAAACAGGAACTGGTGCTGGTCTTCCGATGAGCCTGCCCGCGAGAACCAGTTGCTCTCGCGGGCAGACAGGCAGGCAAGAGGCGCTTTATCGTCGGTTCCTAGCCCGCCAACCGAGGAACGCGTCGACGAGGATGAAGACGATCAAGCTTGCACCGAGCAGCGGGAGGAACCACCCGATTCCGACCGCGCTGAGAACGACGATGGCTTTGGCCCACCAAGGAGCTTCGCGTAGCGCCCCGCGTGGTGGAAGGACGCCCATTCGATGGTCTGGGTTGCTTTTCGGTGTGTTTCGTCAAGTTGATGTCGGCCGTTTCAGCGCTAAGAATCCAGCCAGGTGAGCGTGGTGTCCTGCCGTTTGAGCGTTTAGCTATTTCATGAGGGCGTTCTTGACTCTGTAGGAGTCGCCGCG
>NZ_FXZF01000044.1:0-11690 GCF_900169375.1 Brevibacterium sp. Mu109 | reverse complement strand
CTCGTGCACAGGCTCGTGGTCCTCTGAGATTCGGATGTCTTGACAACACCCATCACAGCAGGACCACGAGCCGTTCTACGTCAACGACGCGACGCTCCCCATCACCACGAACCGGGAAGAGCCGCTAAACATCACCCTCACCGCCGTCAACTCAGCGCTGGGGGCATTCACCATCCCGGAGATCACCTACCTGGCCATCGGCTACATCGACACCGACGGCGACCTCGGCCGGCAGCAGGGAGCCGCAGCCGGTTGGCTGACCTCTGACCTCGACGACGTCACGGCCCTGGGCGTCCCGGACTGTGGACCTCATCGAGGACATTCTGTGCTGACTCGTCGCCGTGGGCATGAGCACCACTGCAGCGATCGCCGACTCCGTCCTCACTGATGCGCACCTGCACACACTTGGGCTGGTGCCGCTGGGCACGGAGACCACCGTCGAATCAGTCGCACTCGCTCCCGAGTACGGGAGTGCGTGCGTGGCCCGAACCGGTGCGGCGACGCGCATAGTCGACGGCGGCGACGCATCCCCCGCCGAGGGCGCCTTCCGGCTTCCCAGCGAGGACGAGGAGACGAGGAGGAGATCGACGGGGACATCCTCTTCCAGAGCCTTCCCCAGCTGGCCGGGTTCCTCGTCGACGTCGACATCTTCACGCTGACCGGATCCGCTTACGCAGCGGCGGAAGACAGCGGAGACACTGCGGGCGACAGCGCAGGCCCAAACACGTAAGGCCCCGAACAGCACGATCCGAAGCCCCAGGGTCGGGGGTTCTTCGGGCGGCTGTTCGGAGCCTGAGTCAGCTTCGTCGGTCCTGCTGCGGATCAGTCCGCAGGGTGACGCCGCAGGGTCACGCCGTGAGCACGTACCGCAGAGTCTCCACGACCTGGTCGGTGGTCGTGCACCACGCCTGAGCGCCTGCGTCGACCTCCTTGAGGGGGTGGACGATGTCCGCGTCGTGGAGAGTCACATAGGGCTTGGCGAGCGCTGAGCAGTAGCCGGCGTCGAAGGCGGCGTTCCACTGCTTGTACTTGTCGCCGAACCGGACGACCACGAGGTCGGCCTGCTCGATCAGCGTGCGCGTGCGGATCGCGTTGACCTTGGAGGACTGATGATCACGCCAGAACGGGCTGTCGTTCTCGCCCAGGTGGTCTCCGGCAGCGTCGCTGGCAGGGTGGTCGGTCACCGGCGCGGTGAAGACGATGTCGAGGTCGGCGGCCTCAGCTCCGCGCTGGATCTCGTCGCGCCAATCGGTGTGGATCTCGCCGGAAAGATAGACAAAAAAGCTCATGGTCGTTGGCTCCTGTATGCGATGTGGTCGGATCTGGCCCATGTTCTCTGGCTCACCATCCTAGTAGCTCGACGAAAGGTACCGGCGCCCGATACCGGCGGCGGAGGCCCCCAGGGTCACGCTGCGGCGTCGACCTGGGCGTCTCGCACCGTCCTCAACACTGGGGTCCCATCGCCGTCACTCCCTCGAGCGCGAGCCCATTCGCTCGAGATCCCCCTGTCCGATTGATCACGGTTGGGTGCACACCGATTCACGTACAGGCAGCCGAATCAGTGAGGAGTGCAGGGGTGGTCAGCCGCCTTGCCCGGCCACATTCCAGCCCGCGGGGCTACACGTTGAAGCGGAATTCCACCACGTTCCGGCACAGAGCAACCTCTGGCACGGCGAGCCTCAGCCTGCCGCAGAGGGAGCGTCGTCCGCGATCCTGACGGTCGGTGCATCACCCTCGTTCCAACGGAAGAGCACCAGGTGCCACAGCCGGTACCGCTTGCGCGAAGGGTCGATCAATCCGTTCGCACCAGTCGCAACGAGCCGGTCACGCACGATCCACGACGCCGGGGTGCCACCGGAGGCGACGACCTCCTGCCATGGCGCGATGGCGTCACTCAGGTCGAGACCAGTCCGTTCCAACGCGACGGGATCACGGAAGTCGACAATGCCGGATGCCTCGACGTCGACCGCAATGATCTCGAGCGCTGCCGATCTGGCGTCCTTGTGGGCGATCATCGCGGCCTCAACACCCTCGATGGACGAACTCAAGTAGAGGGTCGGCTGGTCCTGCCGAGAGTATCGCCCCGGCGAACGTGATCCCGCGATCGCGAACTCACGGAACTCGGGATCGATCGCGCGATAGAAGGTGCCGCGAACTTTGCGCATCAGCGTGTCGTCGCGCACACTCACGCGACCTGCAGCGGCGTGATCTCCGCGATCCGCTCCCCTGCGAGGTCCTCGGCCACCTCCAGCTCATAGCGCGTCTGCAAGTTGAGCCAGAACTGGGGCTCCACGCCGAAGAACCGCCCGAGGCGCAGCGCGGTGTCTGCCGTGATCCCCCGCTTGCCGTGCACGATCTCGTTGATCCGCCGCGGGGGCACACCGATCGACACCGCGAGCCTGTTCTGTGTGATGCCAAACCCCTCGATGAAGTCCTCCATCAGGACCTCACCGGGGTGGATCGGCGAATAGAGCTTCTCGACCATCTCTCCTCCTAGTGGTAGTCCACGATCTGCACGTCCTGAGCACCGGCATCGGTCCAGTGGAAGCAGATCCGCCACTGATCGTTGATCCGGATGCTGTGCTGGCCGACCCGATCGCCCTTGAGAGCCTCCAAGCGGTTGCCCGGTGGCACCCGGAGAGCGTCCAACGTGGTCACAGCATCGAGCAGGTGCAGCTTGCGGTTCGCAGCCTTGTGGATGCGCGGGTCAAGCCGTTTCGCCGGCTCACGACGCCAGACCTTCTCGGTGTCGCGGTCGGCGAACGATCTGATCACGCGTCAAGCGTATAACGAGACCCGTCAATAACGCTAGACGTTAAACCTGAACTCGACCGAGTTCCGGTACGTACGACCATCACAGTGCGATCAGCCGGTCACCACTCCCTTGGTCGAGCGGATCACTCGGTGGCGAGGTGGCCGCGCAATGCTTGGGCGAGAGGCGGGAGATGGGTCTCGACGACGTCGCGGACGATGTCGACATCGACGCCGAAGTACTCATGGACGAGGATGTTGCGGAAGCCTCGGATCTGCGGCCAGGCGATCTCCGGGTGCGCACCAGTGATCTCTGTGGGGAGATGGTTCACGGCTTCGCCGATGATCTGCAGGTTGCGCTCGATCGCGTCCTCTGCCATCTCCAGCAGGTCCGCATCGCTGTCAAGAGCAGCGACATAGCGCCGGCACCGCTCAACGGCCTCGAGAACGTCAGCGATGCGCTGGACCGGGTCGCGGCTCACAGTGCCACCGCATCCTGGAGGGCCGAGGCCGAGACCGGCCGCTTGAGCAGTTGCACAGGGAACACGTCGATGTCATCGCGGCCGAACAGGGCTCGAGTCTCTTCCAACAGCCCGGAGGCCCGCATCAGAAGGTTGCCATCCGCAGGATCCATCTCGACGAGGATGTCGATGTCCGACCCCGGGGACGCAGTACCGCGGGCGACGGACCCGAACAACTTCGGATTGGTCGCGGCGTACCGGTCAAGAAGTACTTGGAAGTCAGTACGACGCGCATCGATGAGCTCGCGAAGGGCGAGCGTCTCGGTCGTCATGATCTCAGCCATGCCGTCAGGATACCGACCCCTGCTCATTAGACCTCATACGATCGAGCCCGCCGTGCTCCGCCGTCGTCGTCCCAGCCGTGCCCGCTCAACGACCAAGCCGCTCACACGCTGAAGCGGAAGTCCACGGGGTTCCGACACGTACGGCTATGACCCAACCCCCTCTCCACCATCGACGTATTCGCCAGCTACCAGGCGCGACCGCGCAGGTCGATGTCGCCCTCCGGCCACGACTCGAGCGGCGCGCCGATCGGCAGAATGAGAAGCGGCTGCCCCCGTGGGTCGACGACAGCCTCCCCTGCGCGTCCGATCGACCGTTCGCCCGCGTGGATCCGGGTCCATCCACACGCCGCATAGAACGGGACGACGCCCTCTCGACAGCCCAGGTAGCCGAACGCGACGCCACCGTGATCACGCATCGACCGCGCTGCACGCCGCATGAGATCTGTCCCGAGGCCCCGCCCTCGCGCCGTGCCGGAGATCAGGACACCGCCGACCCCCGCGATCGCGACGGTCGCCCCGCCGACCGCGATCTCGCGGCGCGCCCATCCCATGTGGCCTGCGACGCGACCATCGATCCGCGCGATGACGTGGACCTCGTGGGATGCGTAACCGTAAGGCTGTTCCGGGTCCCACTCTCCGAAACCATGGAGATACTCGCTGTCGAAGAGCCGTCGGAGCTCGCCCAGGTCGGCCTCGGTGAGATCCCCATGCCCGAGCGCGTCGATCGAATGCTCCCTCACCCGTTGACACTCCACGGATCGACGAGCACGACGCCGGTGTGCTCGAGGTCCTTGACGTTCCGCGTCGCGCAGGTCGCGTCGTGGGCGAGACAGATCGCGGCGATCTGCGCGTCGGCCGTGCTGATCGGAGCACCCGCAGCTTCCCGGGCCAAGAGCACATCAGCGTAGCGATCGGCTGCCAGGCCGTCGAACGACAACACGGCGCGGCCGCCCCGATACGGCTCGAGCGCTGCGTCGATGCACCTCGTCAGCTCATCCTTGCGCCGACCGTCCGGCAGTCGACGCACGCCCGCCAACAGCTCTGCGAGCGTGACGGACGTGATAGCCACGTCACCCTCCAGCGACGCGAGCCAATCGACGACACTCGCTTCCGGCGACAGACGAAAGACCTCCGAGATCACAGTCGTGTCGAGGACGATCACTCGACGTCCACCGCTCGCGCGACGTCGTCGCGCGCCGGGATCGGCAAGCCTTCGACTCCACCGACATCTTGCGCAGCAGACAGCAGCGCCATCCCGATGTGCGGCCGCCGAGCAGCCTTGGACAGGATCTCGCGAACCTCGGCTTCCATGGAGCGACCGTGCTCCTTCGCCTGCGTCGCGAGCTGCTGCTTCACTGCGTCGTCGAGCCCGCGAACGATGACGGATGCCATCAGCCACCACCTCCTCTGCTATCAAGATTGATAGCGCAGCTCACGTGCCCCCGCCCGAGGTGATGACATCCCCGATACGGCACCGCCCGGCCACCTCATAACGAGGCGACCGGGACGGGCGCACAACTCAGGAACCCAGCGCTGGTCAGACGTTGAAACGGAACTCCACCACGTTCCGCCACTTGTAACCATCACGGCACATCGGTGCACACCGGTCCGTCGGGGCCTTCTGAGTAGGAAACACGTCTTTGAACGGCCGCCAGGGCGCCAACAGCGCGAGGGGGATCACACCAGCAGCATCCGAATCAGACAACGAGCAGCACCTGTACCAGTCAATCAGCACGTAGGCGCTTCGGTTCACTGCGGAGCAGCACGGAGGTACGTCTCAGGCTTCCGGCGGCCGACCGTCAGCAGGAGGACGCCAGCGCGCGAACCCACCTTCGGTGTTGAGCACCTGCCCCGTCACCCAACGGCCCTCATCGCTGACCAGCCACTCCACCAAGCGAGCGGGATCATCCGGTTCGCCCATCCGCCCGACTGGGAACATCGGCGCGACCCGAGCCATGATCTCGGGGGTCATGTATCCCGTGTCGACTGGCCCTGGATTGACCGTGTTGACGGTGATGCCGACATCGGCAAGCTGGTCGGCCAAGGTCACCGTGACACCCGCGAGTGCTGCCTTAGACGCCGCATAGGCCACCTCGCCCGGCATAGGTCCGAGGCCCTGGCCCGAGGTCATCAGGACGACGCGACCACCCGGGCGTCCATCGTGCTGCGCGGCGAACGCCTGCACCAGCAGGAGGGACGAGCGGGCGTTGACGGTCCAGTGGGCGTCGAGCATCTCGGCGGTCAGGTCGCCGAGGGTCCCATCGCCGCCCGATCGGGCGTGGTTGCAGACGAGGATGTCCAGATGGCCGAGCTCCGTCACAGCTCTATGCACGGCAGCCTCGGGAGCACCGTCCTGAGCCAGATCAACCGCAAGGTCGACGACGCGCTGGCTGGAGTCAGCACGATTCGCGTCGAGCTCCTGCATCACTGCCTCCAGGTCGTCCCCACCCCACGGTTGGTCCAGGTCATGCGGCCGATGGTGCGTCACGAGCACGTCAGCCCCGCTTCGGACCAGCCTCGACGCAATCGCGAACCCAATCCCCTGCCGACGACTGACCCCCGTCACGAGTGCCGCTCGTCCTCGAAGTGACCGGGCGCTCATGCAGTCCGTAGCGGCTGAATGCTGTCCAGCGCGTCCCCGAGGGCGTCCATCTCGACCTCAAGGTCATAGCGCACCTGCAGGTTGATCCAGAACTGCGCACTCATGCTGAAGAAGCGCCCCAGACGCAGAGCCGTATCCGCCGTGATCCGACGCTTGCCGTGCACGATCTCGTTGATCCGACGCGGCGGAACGCCGATGGATACTGCCAGCCGGTTCTGAGTTACGCCCATTGGAACGAGGAACTCCTCCATGAGGATCTCGCCCGGATGGATCGGGGGAATCTTGTCATCCATGTCGCACCTCCTAGTGATAGTCGACAATCTCAACCTCGCTGGGGCCCGCAGGAGTCCAGACGAAGCAGATCCGCCACTGGTCGTTGATTCGGATGCTGTGCTGACCGATCCGGTCGCCCTTGAGTGCTTCCAGCCGGTTCCCCGGTGGAACGCGGAGTTCATCAAGCTCGTGGGCAGCATCGAGTAGCAACAGCTTTGTGAGCGCCTTCTTGTGCAGACGAGAGTCGAGACGCTTGACGCGCTGTCGCAGGAACAGGCGTTCGGCATCGCGGTCGGCAAAGGAGACGATCACCCGACCATCATATAACGCAGCGCGTCATTAACGCTAGACATTAAACCGGAACTCGACCACGTCGCCGCGGTTAGGAACGTCAGGTTCGGACTGTCGCCCTCGTCTCCCGGGCGTTTCCCGAGGCGTCGGTCCACGTGACCACACAATCGACCGCATCCGGCGACCCCGCGGCGAGCAACAGGGGAAACCGCGCTTCCTGGCCGGGCGGGATGGTTCCGAGCGGACCGTCCTCACGATGCACGCGGAACAGCGCGTTCTCCGGCAGGTCCACGAACTCGAAGTCGACGTCGGCGGCCGACCCGCGGGAGGTGTTGTGGAGCACGAGTGACCAGTTCCGCTTGGTGTTGACGCGACCCTTGCTGTCGGTCTTCACGCTCTCGCGCACCTCGGCGCGCGGCCAAACGCCTTCAGAGGGGTCCGGCCCCTCCGGCGGCGCCTCCTTCAAGGACTCGACCGACTTCTGGAACTGCGCCGTCGCTCGACTGAGGAAGTTGTTGAGGTGACCGATGAGTGCCCCGTCGTTGCCGTACTCGAAGACGAGGGCCGACTTACGTAGCTCGTCCAGGTAGGCGTTGAGCCGCTGGCGCTCGTCGAGCGCCGCGCCGCTCAAAGGCGGGCGTGGAGCCGAGTTCACGAGGACCGCCACCGACTTCCCCGCCTCGACGAGGACCTTGATCTCCTCGGCCGTGCCCGACTCGGCCTCGCCAGTCGGCGTCCCGAGGCGATCCTGGAAGAGCGCCACCGCGAGATCGGCCCCCTCAACGATCTGATCGTTGAGGATCTCCTGCGGCCGCTCGCCGAACTCGGCGACGGCGTGCTCGGTCCAGGACACGGGCAGAACCGTCAGGCCGACATGGCGGCCGAGGTTCAGATTCCACTGGCTGATCGTCTTGCGGATGATAGACATGTCCGCGAGCGGCACATCACCCGGTGCCGAGATGAGAAGGTGGAGAGCGAGCGTGGGATAAGCCATCGGTGAGGATCCTTCTTCGTCAGTAGTGAGCGGCGCGGTCGGCCTGTATCAGCCGGTCGCCGTCCCGGCAGGAACGAGGTCGTCAGTCGCCGCCGACGAGGCGCAGCACCGGGCGCTCGTCGATCTCCCCCAGCAGGTCGCGGACCTGAGCAGGGCTGATCTTCAGCGATTGGGCGAGCACAGGCACGGGAGCACCGTGATCACCGGCAAGATCAGCGGCCTTCCGGAGCAGCTTCGGCACCTCTCCCGGATATGCGCTCGTCGGATCGGCATTGGAGTCGTAGACGGCCGACAGGCGCTGGTAGGCCCGACGCGCCGAGGACTCGGTGGTGCGCCCCCGCTCGACCATTCTGCGGATCAACGAGGTCGGCGAGACGCCCCACTTCCTGCCGAGACGGTCTAGGGCGGCGAGGTCGAGCCGCTGCGGCAACGCCGCGTCCATGGACGACGCCGGGGTGAGGAACGCCGCAGCGAACTCGTCGGCCTCCTTCTCGACAGCCGCACTGTGCTCTCCGAAGTCGGAGTGGAGCAGCAGGTGCCCGATCTCGTGCGCGATCGAGAACCGGTGTCTGAATACGTTCTCCGTCCGGCGCGGCGACGTGATGACGATCGGCCGGTCGACGATGACGACAGAAAAGGCATCGACGGCGTCGATCTCGGCGAGCGGGCGCACGGCGACCACGATGCCGTGAGACTCGGCCGTGGCAACCAGGTGTTTGATCGGGCCGTCGGGCAGGTCCCAGTGCCGGCGCAGGAGGGCCGCCGCCTCGGCGGGCGAGCTTCCTGGACGGACTTCTGGGAGGTCGGCCTCAGGGAGCTTGACGTGCCGCTCAAGCGCGAACGTCAGCTCCCACACCAGCGTCGCCATCGCCAGCGCCTTCTGGCGGTCGCTCACGCGGGCCGACCTCAGGCTGCGGAAGTGGGCGTTGACCGTGTCGATCCGCGCCAGTGGCCGGCCGACGTCGAAGAAACCGGGTCGGACGTCCAGGGCCTTCGCCAAGTTGTCGAGGACGTCTGTCCGGGGAGAGTTGACGCCCGCCTCGTACTGCCCGATCGCCGCGGCGGACACGCCCACCTCTGCGGCCAGGTCGGTCTTGGTCACCGAGCGACGGACGCGGGCCTGGGTCAGACGCGCCGGCTCGAAGCGGCCGTGCGTCTGCCGGGAGCCCGAGACGTCGAACAGGCTCGGGGTGTCATCGCGCATCCGGATCGATGCCCTCCTGTTCGCGCGGCTCGATGACGGGCTCGACCGGGGTGCCACTAGCGAACGACTCCACCTCGGAGGCATCCGACTCGGCCGCGGGCTCCGCCTGCCAGATGGTCTCCTCGCCGCGGTAGCTGACCTCACCGCTGTCCCGATCGAGTTCGGCAACGGCCCAGTCGATCGCCTGCAGTTGCCGCGGCGAGGAGTAGACCTTGACGAGCACGACCGGCATCTTGCCGTCGACCGCGCTCATTACGGCCTCCAGGTCAACCGCCTGCTCGGGTTCGGATGCGGGGCCCTGGCCCGTCGAGGCCATCAGGTCGGGGCCGAAGAGCGTCGGCTCCGGAATCGATGCATCGAAGCAGGAGATCTTCGTCGGGCTCGACGCGAAATCCACTGGATCACCGGAGGCCGGCACTCGCCACACGTACACAAGGCAACCGTTGACGATTGGCACCTTGTGACCGGCCGGAGCAAGCCGGTGCAGGTCGTGCCCTCTGCCGACGAACGCATCCTGCACGTCGATGAGCAGGTCCTGCCAGAGCGTCGAGTAGCCGCGACTGTTCCGCGTGTGTGCAGCCTGGTGGGCGTCGGCGGCATAACCGTGTCGGGTCCGCACTACGTCGACCGCGACTTCGCGGACGGTCGCCGCATATGGGCCGAACGCATCGGCGGGTGAATCTGGAATCACTCTGACCTCCTGAATCCGCGTCCGGAGCCGCGGATTCGGCCAGGACGACAACTTTAGTATGGCACGCGATTCGCGCACATACACTTCAGGAGGACGCTATGGCGTGTCGCGACCGTGGTCGCGAGGGCTCTGCGGCCGCACCAACCCCTGCCAGAACGCGGAGTCACGGGGGTGCTCGACCAAGAGCCTAGGAAGGAGCGGATCGGCGACCTCGGCGCGGGACGCCATGTCATCGAGCGAGGCGATGATGTCAAGCACGGACCGAGGCTCGAACTGGCCTGCTTCCCTCTTGGCCTTCTTCCGCACGTTGTTCGGGGTCGGCCCGGCGTCGAGGACCGAGTGGTGCCACAGCCTGCTGTGGTGGGCGCAGCGGTTGCGGAGGTAGACCAGGGCGCGCACTCGGTAGGCGAAGCCGGCCTTGGCGATTCCCGTGCTCGTCGCGACGGCATCGGCGAGATCGCCGCCCGCGCCCCGCTCGATGGCCTTCGACAGCGTGCCGAACGACAAGGCTTCGACGGCCGACCAGACCGGTAGCTTGCTGTAGTCGGCGCGGTTGATGCCGGATTCACGATAGTGGAGGATGTGGCGGTCCTTGCTGCGATCGATATCGCGCAGGCATGACTCGACGGTCGGCTCGCGGTCACCGATGTCGGTGTAGAAGCTTTCCTCGAGATACCGCCCGTAGGCCCCGTGCTCGTCGGCGACGACACGGGCGACGTGCGAGCGGAGCATGAGCTCGACCTTCGCGAGCGACCGGACGAGAGCAATGCGCAGCGCCTCGTCAGCGTCGTAGACCGCGCGGATCTCGTCGAAGACGACGCCCTGACGGAAGTCGTCGTCGCCGAGGTGGGGAGCCTTCTGGAAGTAGCGCGCATAGCCGGAGAACCGGTAGTAGTTCGTGGCGGCAAGGAAGCGGGCACAGGCAACCTCGTCGTCGACGACGAGGCCCCGACTGACCAGGAGGGCGACTTGCTCGTCCCAGGACAGACTCGGCTTCACAGACACCCCGGAAAGAAAGAGGCCCCTCCCATTTGAGCTTCTTCGAGAGGCTTGGGAGGGGGTCGATTGCCCTCAATGTTAGCGGACGCCGCCGACGACCACCAGCCGACGACGACGAGTCGGCCGGGTAGTCGTCTCCGACCACACGCGCCTCGGCCACCAGCAGACGTTAAAGCGCGAACCTCCACTCCACCACGTTCCGTAGCCGAATAACCTTTGCAGAAGGGCAGCGAACGCTTCAGCAGATCACCCACACACAAAGGAAGGGGGCGGACACGCTCAGCGTGTCCGCCCCCGAAGACCTGAGAGCTGGAGCTCGCGCTCCAGCCGCCAACTCGACCCCGCCATGCTGTTGAGGCGGACCCAGGAGTCGCGTGCTCGGATTGCATCTGACTGCTGCCCGAGCTGATCCCACATAGGATCGACACGAAGACTACCGCCAACAGCAGGAGCGCGCAATGACTTCACTCGTTGCATGGGTTGCCGGTCACACCAAAGGCCAAGCGTCACTGAATATTGCAACCGACAACAGAATCTCATGGAGCGGAACGAACAACGGAAGACTGGCTGCTCTCGACACATGGGATCAAGGGCGAAAGGTATTCGCATCGAGACGCTACCCGATAATTGCCGGATACTGCGGCGACGTACTGTTTCCGATCATATCAATACCGGCCCTCATTGATAGAATTGATGCCGGCGGGCCGACAGAAGATTACATCAGCCCTCGCGCTATCTCGCAAATCGTCGGAAACGTCATTGGTCGCCTTAAAGCCGGATGGGAAGCCTACCCCAAAAAAGCCCCACTAACAATATATCTCGGGTATCGCGAGGACCGATCAATACCGACGACGGGAGTCAAGGAGGATCCAGCCTTCTACCTATTGCGGCTATCCACCTCTGAGTCTCGCGGTTGGGATTGGAATATCACCCCAATACCCCTGCCTCTAACCGGCTCTTCCGGTTCTAGAGTGCGTGAGCGGTCCCTGCTTGCCGGGTCTCGGTGATGAATGAGAAGCGACCTTGGGCGAAGATAGAAGTTCCTCAACTCGTCTCTCACCCAAGGCCGCACCATGCAAT
>NZ_FXZF01000028.1:0-37700 GCF_900169375.1 Brevibacterium sp. Mu109 | reverse complement strand
GGCGAAGAGGACCTCGCTCGAGGCCCAGTAGCCTCGACCAGGCAACCTCTCCCAGGCCCTGGCGCCGAACTCCCTGACCACCAGCCCGCACCGATCCACCTATCGGCACCAAGATGGATACCCCTTTTAGATTTACAGCGAGCGTTGACATTTTTCGTTGAACGTCAATTGCGGAGTAGCCATATACCCATGCATCGCGATTTGTACTCAATCCCAAACTATGCGTAGTCAGAATTGAACTACCACCTGTCGAATCGGCGTTTTTTCCGCTGAGCATGGGAAGAGAGTCGAAAGCGTTGGACGACTGGTTGATCCACTCGTGGCGATCGTTCGGGATCAGGGTGGCCCACTCCGTGGACGCGACGGTCCCGCCACTCACGATCTGTAGCTTCTCGTCGCGGTTCAGGTAGTCACCGATGTCGCGGTAGCGGAGCTCGCACGGACCCGAATGAGCCGGATCCTTCACGCCCACGAGGATCGCGACCGTCGCGCGACTGCCCGAACCGAAAACCTTTCCGCCTTCCTTCCGCGACTGCTCGCCCGCTGTCCGCTGGTTCCCTCGCAGGTTATAGACGTACAGATGATCGAAATCGCGCTCGAGGTGAGCACGGATTCCCGCGGCAGAGTTCGCATCGATGTATCCGCCGTTCGTCACGTAGGCGAGCACTCCCGCATCGCCGAGACGATCGACTCCCCAGCGCATTGCTCGAACATACGAGTCGTACAGACTGCTCTTGTATTGCCCCGACGCCTCCGCCGCGTACGTGTCCCGAATCCGCGCGTCCAGTGTGGGATACTCCTGGTTCGCGTTGTTGTCGTTCGCGCTCGTCTGGCCGACGGAGTACGGCGGATTGCCGACGATCACGCGGATGTCGGTGTCCAGCTGCTTCTTCGCTCGGTCGCTGTTACCCACGAAGACGCCGTCGTCGATTGTGTCGTTGTCCTCCGTCATCTGGAAGGTGTCGGCGAGGACGATGCCTTCAAACGGCTGGTAGTCACCCCCAGCGATTCCGTGGAACGTCGCTTCAATGTTGACTGCCGCGATGTAGTAGGCGAGCAGCATGATCTCGTTCCCGTGCAACTCCCCCGCATACTTCCGCGCCAGATCGTGCGGATCGATCAGTCCCGATTCCAAGAGGCGGACGATGAACGTACCCGTCCCCGTGAACGGGTCGAGCACGTGGACGCCCTCGTCCGTGATGCCCTTGCCGAAGTGCTCCTTCAACAGGTCGTCCACCGCGCGGAGGATATAGTCGACGACCTCCACCGGGGTGTACACGATGCCCAGCGCGTCCGCCTGCTTGGGGAACGCCTTCGTGAAGAAACCTTCGTACAGTTCCGTGATGATCCGCTGTTTACCCTGGGCCGTATCAATGCCTTCTGCACGCTTCCGCACGGAAGCGTAGAAGCCCTGCAGCTCCTCGGTCTCTGCATTAAGGTTGTTGCCCTCCAGCGCGGAAACCATCCGCCCCATCACCTGAGAGACCGGGTTCTGCGCCGCGAAGTCATAACCCTCGAACAGGGCATCGAAGACCGGCTTCGTGATGAGGTGCTGCGCGAGCATTGACACTGCGTCGTCCTCGCTGATCCCGTCGTTCAGGTTCGCCCGCAGAGCGGTGACGAACTCACGGAACTGAGCAGCGGCCTCAGGGGTGGGATTCTTTAGAACCAGTGCCTGCAGGCGCTGGGTCTGACGGGCGGCGACGTCTGCGATCGTGTCCTGCCACTTGTCCCAGTACTCGCGGTCGCCCACCTTGTTGACGATCTTCGCGTAGAGGGCATCCCGCCACTGGTCCAGCCCCTCCAGGTACAGCGCGACCTGTGTCCCCAGGTCCTTGCCGCCCGTGGACGGATCGGCATTCGTGCCCTGCCCAACTCCCTCGACGTCGTCACGGTCGAACTCGACGTGTTCGTGGACGACCTTGCCGGCGGTGTGCTTGTTGAGGTCCAACTGGTTGACCATCGCGTCGAAGCGATCATCATGGCTGCGCAGTGCGTTGAGCACCGACCAGATGACCCGGTACTTCTTGTTGTCCTTGAGCGCCTCTTCCGGCGTCGCGCCGGCGGGGACCGCGACGGGCAGGATGATGTAGCCGAAGTCCTTGCCCTTGGAGCGGCGCATGACTCGGCCGACGGATTGGACGACGTCCACCTGCGAGTTGCGCGGGGACAGGAACATCACCGCATCCAGACTGGGGACGTCCACACCTTCGGAGAGGCAGCGGGCGTTCGTGAGGATGCGGCACTCCCCCGCGTCGGCTGGCTCGTCGGCGACGTTCGCTACCTCGTCTGACTGTATGGGTTTGGGTGTGGACTCCAGCCAATTGAGGTGCTTGATCCGTTCCGCGACGTTCATCCCGCCGTCCACGTGCCGCGTCGCCAGCTGCAGACCGTTGTCGCCACCCATCTGCGCACCCACGAGTTCGAGCGACCGCGCGATGCGCTGGGAGTCCTTGATGTTCGCGGCGAACGCGACGGCGCGGCGCATCGGTGCTGTGGTGCGGCGGGCTGTGGCAACGGCATCCGCGACTCCCGAGACGCCGTGCTGGTCCCCCGAGTCTCCCGCCAGGGAGGCGGCGGGCGGCTGGGTGGTGAGAGCGGTTTCGGCGGCGGTGGCCTCTGCACCGCGAGTGGCGAGTCCTTTCCAGCAGCCGACCATCTGCGCGGCCTCGTCCAGGCGCAGAGCACCGTCCTCATCGGTGAGAAGGGTCTGCAGGTGCGTGTTCACGCTGCCCTCGTCCACCGTCAGGATGAGCACCTTGTAGTCGGTGAGCAGGCCGGCCTCCACAGCGGCGCCGAAGCCCAGGTGGTGGAACTCGGGACCGAAGACGTCCTCGTCGTCCATGCTGGCGACGACGACGGAGTTCTCCTCCGCCTTCCGCTTGGAGGATTCGTCGAAGACGCGCGGGGTCGCGGTCATGTAGAGGCGCTTGGTGGCGCGGACGTAGGCGTCGTCGTGCACGCGGACGAAGTTCGAGTCATCCTGGCCGGCGGCTGTGGCACCCGTGGTGCGGTGGGCCTCGTCGCAGATGACGAGGTCGAAGTCCGGCAGGCCCGCCCGCTGCGCGCCGGTGAGCACGTCGATCGACTGGTAGGTGGAGAAGATGACGGTGCGGCCCTCGTAGCCGTCGCCCTTGCGCCATTCCTCGATGAGGCGGTCCGAGTCTGTGGTGGCGGGGATGATGAGGTCCGTCGTGGAGACGTCCGCGTCGACGTTCTTGCCCACCTTCACGTCCGAGCACACGGCGAACGCGCGGAACGGCTCCTTCGCGTCCCGCTTCCATTCGGTGAGCGTCTGCGACAGGAGCGCGATGGACGGAACGAGGAAGAGGACGGTGTCGCTGGGGCCGGTCTGCTGCTCCATGATCTGCAGCGACGTGTACGTCTTGCCGGTGCCGCACGCCATGATGAGCTTGCCGCGATCATGAGTGGTGAAGCCCTCCTGCACGGCCTTCATAGCCGCGCGCTGATGCGGCATGGGCGACTTGGCGTCATCGGAGCGGCGGATGTCCTCCGGTCGATCCAGGCTGAACTGCGCCCAGTCGATCGGGGCATTCGCGAGGTGGAAGACGTTGAGGTGCGTGAGCGGCGGGTCGAGTCGCTGCATGTAGGACTCGATCGTCGCGTTCATCTTGGTCGTGGTGGAGACGAAGATGCGGCGGGAGAATTCACCGGTGGACGAGGCGGAGATGAACGAATCGACCTGTCCCTTGCCCACGGTCGTCTGCGGGTCGATGAACTTGCACTGGATCGCGGTGAGGTCGCCGGTGATCGCGTCGCGGGCGACCAGATCGACGCCGTCGTCGGTGCGGCCGGCCTTCCCCGGGTAGTCGCTCCACTCCCAGACCTCGTCGAACTGAGAGGCGTACGCCGGGTCCGTCATGAGGTAGGACCGGATGAGGCGTTCGAACTTCGTGCCCTTGTCGCGCTCGTCGAGGCTGCCGTAGTAGAGCGTGTCGAGCAGGTTTCCAAACGCGTCCTCAGCAGGGGATTCGGTTCGCGCGGCTGTGCTCGTCATCGTGCTGTCCGTCATGAGGACATCGTATGTGGGGGTGCAGAGTCCTGCGCAGTCAGGCCAATCGAGCACGCGGTGTGGTTCTCCTCAGCAGCCAGAGTGCCGCGCACGATTGTCAGGGGTGCCAGAGTTCTTGGTCGAGCCAGCCTGGAGCGACTCCCATTGATTCGAGATCGAGGACGTCGCTCACCGGAAATGCACGAAGGTGCCCCTCGAATCGTCCAGGCCAATCGTCGTCGGGTGCGATTGAGCGCAGTAGGAACGCCATCACGGCGAAAGCACTGTATGCACCGAACTCCTTTGGAGCCGCAGTCTCAGTGAGATGCGCAAGAAGAGGGACCTGGGCAGGAGTCGGTCTCTTCGGCGCGATCACCAGCTTCTTGTTGAAGAGTCGAGCGTGATGCGCGGCGAGGTTTCTCACGTAGTTGAGAGTGGCGATCCAGCTCGCCATCACCCGCTTGGTCGGCGCACCGAACGCAACCGCGATCTCTGTCGCCAGATCATTTCGCAGCCCAGCATACAGCCGGGAGAGGTGCCCCAGTTCCAGAAGCTCGGTCAGCGCCCAGATCGGCATACTGTCGTCGTACTTCATGCGGAAGTGCTCGACGAAGGCTTCGTCTGAGCTGCTTCGCCTGTCGTCGACACGATTGAGCCACTCTTCCCATCGACTGGGCTGAGCCGCATTGGTCATGGGATCGGCGCGAGCCTCAGAGAAGGCAGCAACGAAAGTGTGTGAGTGTTCATGCGCAAACGCACCGACACGGCCGACCGAATACCCGATCTGCGTTCGCAGTGCGATTTCGATGCGCTCGACCGCCTCGAGTACGAGAAGGCGGAGCTCTCGATCGAACTCAATGAGGTCGACCGCGTCCTCTATCGACGTCCCTTCGCGATAGACGTCCAGTACGTGGGTATGCCCTCGCGCGTTGCCGTCCAGCGTCGTTACGGATTGGCGGAAAGGGTAAAGGTAGCCAGTGACCCGGTAGTAACCGACCGTCCGGAGGAGGTTCAGCGCAGTTCCTCGACTGGTTACCAAGACGCCGCGCGCGATGAGCCTGTCGACCTGCTCGCGGAACGGCAACCACGGTTTGGCGTATCGCATCATAGAGTCCTCCGGGACAAGAAAATCGGCCCGAGCCGTGAGGCGAGCGGGCCGATCATGATGAGTTCATCATAACAGCGGTTCGCAGCGAACGACCAGTCACTGATTCGTTGGGTCGAGGCTCGAGTACTCGACCGATCACCCCACGTGGAACTCCCGTCCCTTCGCTTCGCCGCCTTCCGACCAGCGGATGCACAGTACGTCTTGAACGCCGCCACCCATCCCATGGGCGACGTGGACACGGCGCGTCTGGCCTGCGTGGATGACCGTGGGTCCGGAATCGCTGAGGACGACCATGCTGGGGTTCTCGCCGACAGCTTCGAACGTAACCTCGTGGGCGTCCTCGTCGCCTGTGTTCGTGACTTCGATCCAGTGTCGGGTCTTATAACGAGGCTTACCCCTCTTGTCGTAATCCTTGACCTCGCGTTCCTGCTGAGGCTGCACCTGGAACTGCACTCCGCTGGCTGGCCCGTTCAGCACCGGTGCACCGAGGGCGAACGCCGCGATGTCGAACTCGATGGCCTTCCAGACCTCATACTGAAGCTGGGATAGGTTACTGAATTCGCCGAGCAGACCACGGTCCTGGATCTCCTTCCTGAACGCTCGAAGGCCCTCCAGCTGCTTCGTATCGACGTCGTTAGGCAGCGGCGCTGTCGAGACGTCGAGGTGAACAGATTTGCCTTGATCGATTGCTCGCTCGATCTCCTCAACCGTCCCGGACACCGCACCCGACGTAGGAGAGCCGAGCCGAGTGCCGAACAGCGCGAAGACGACGTCGGAGTCGTCCACACCCTGAGCGTTGATGAGAGATTGCGGGTGGTCTCCGAGCTGAGGCACCGACGACGTCTCCCATCGCCACGGCTGAAGTATGACCCGCTTGTTCCGAGCGTTGGCCTCGTTCCATCCGTGGATCGCGGATTCGACTTCATTCCGAGCTTCGGTGGTGTCCGACGGGGACGCGATCAGCTGCGCGGCCCCACTCCGGTGGGGTCGTCACCGCCGTCCGAGACGCTCCCCCGGCCGTCCACGCCTCCACTGGCGGTTTCGTATGAGTCCGGCGCGTTCGTCGCAGTGACCCCGGCTCCGTCCTGCAGGTCCTCAGACCCCGGCGCACGGCGGCTCCTGCTCCTGCGCCTGCCCCTGCGAATCAGCCAGCGGGTGATCAGGTAGGAGGGAATGCCGATCACAACCACCCACGGAAGGAGCGCTGCGAGTACGATCACCAATCCGCCTGCCGAGTTCAGCAGGGCAGTCCAGACGTCGAGGAACCAGTGCGTGATGCCGCCCGAATCGTCCGCGCGGTCCGTTGCGCGGAGTTCGACCCGGAGGGTGGACATCGACACCCGGTCGTCCAGATCATCGCGCTGGGCGACGAGCTCCTCCAGCTCACCCTGCCGCTCGCTCAGTGCCGCTTCAGCCTCGAGCAGATCAGCGCTGGTGTCCGCCTCGCCCATGATGTCCTCCAGACGCTCGGTGGACACCTCCAGTGCACCGATCCGCGAATCGAGGTCACGCACCGCACCTGTCACATCCTCTGCACTCTGACTCCGCTGCACGACCTCGCCGCTCCCATCGACGTCGGTCATGAGCTTCTCGAACTCGTCAGCGGGGACGCGCAGTGCGATGTCCACGACGGCTTCTCCGTCATGGTCGACCCATTCCTCGCGGCTCTCCACATAGCCGCCACGAGACTCGCCGTGCTCGACGACGCCGTTGGCCGCCTCGGCAGGGTTGTCAGTGATCACCCGCATATCACCTGCGGAGATGACCTGCCGGGCACTCTCCGAGTCCCCGGGTTCCGAGTCTCCGGGGTCCTCGATGTCCGAGTCCTGCGCCGTACTGCGCTGCGCGTCCTCTGAACCCGCGGAGTAATCCGGAGCCCCTGCGTCGCCTGCCCTTTGGGACGATGAATCACAACCGACCAGAATGAGGCCGAGACCGAGGACAAGCGGGGCGATGATTCGTCTCATACCGATGACGGTAGGCTCCCGCGCATACCGGCGGAGCTGTGCCGTGTGGCGATTCTGCAACGACCCACGAAAAAGTCCTGGGTCGCGACACCGGAAACGATGTTGCGACCCAGGACCGTCTGTGGAGCTAAGGGGATTCGAACCCCTGACCTCTTCATTGCGAACGAAGCGCTCTACCAACTGAGCTATAGCCCCGCAGCCACCCGGGGGGCGACCGCCGCCGCCTGCAGGCGACCGCTCCATGTTACTGCCGCGCGGAGCGGTCGCCAAGTCGGCGTTCGTGTGGCCTCAGTCACTCACCGGCTGCGGATCAGCCGTCGTCTGCACAGGATGCACCGCGTCCGCCCCTCCGGGGCTGATCCGGTAGGTCGCAGGCGTGCGCGACAGCTTCACCGGTGAGGCGACGCCGCGGTACCCGTCGTCCATCTCGATGATCATCTCGCGGTGCGCCGTGTGCGGATGCGCGGCGGCCTGGGCAGAATCGAGGATCGGCCCCGCAGGCACGCCGTCGGCCATCAGCGCCTCCCCCAGCGCCACTGCCTCGAACGCGAGCATCGCAGCCTCCAGCTCCGCCCGCAGCTCCTCCCGATGGACACTGCGATCCGCGTTCGTCGCGAACCGCGCATCCTCCACCAGCTGCGGCACTCCGATCCGCTCACACAGACGCGCGAACTGACGGTCGTTGCCCACCGCGATGAAGAGGTCGCCCTCCCCCGTCGCGTACGTGGAGTACGGCGCGATGTTCGGATGGTCGTTCCCGGTCCGCGCAGCGGGCTTCCCCGTCCCGAAGAGGTTGGGCATGTGCGGATGCATGACGGACAGCGCGCAGTCGAACAGCGTGGTCTCCACCCGCTGGCCGCGCCCCGAGACACTCCGCTCCCACAGCGCCATCATGATGCCGTTGACCGCGTTGAGCCCCGTGATCATGTCGACGGCCGGCATCCCGATCCGCGTGGGACCGGTCTCCGGCGTCCCATTCACGCTCATGAGCCCGCTCATCGCCTGCGCGACGGCGTCATAGCCCGGCATGCCGCCCAGGGGCCCGTCCTCGCCGAATCCGGTGACGGAGCAGTGGACCAGGCGGGGGAAGTCGACGCTCAGGACGTCATAGCCCAGCCCCCACTTCTCGAGCGTGCCGGGCTTGAAGTTCTCCACCAGGACATCCGCTTCGACGAGCAGCTCCCGCAGCTTCGCCTGCCCCTCCTGGCTGCGCAGATCCAGCGTGAGGACCTCCTTGTTCCGGTTCACGCCCGCGTAGTACCAGGCGATGTCCTCCCGGTAGAAGGGCGGGCCCCACGCACGCGTCTCATCGCCCTGCGGCGGCTCGATCTTCAGCACGCGCGCACCGTGATCGCCCAAGATCTGCGTGGCGTAGGGCCCGCCCAGCACGCGGGACAGATCCACGACGGTGATCCCCGCCAGACTGCCGGGCCGCTCGGAGGTCCCGGCCGGCGCCCCCGTCACTGCCCGCCGCCCAGCGACTCGGCGACGTAGGCTGCGGCAGCATCGGCGTCCACGCACTCCTGGAGAATGAGGTCCTTCAGGAGGTCGGCCGGATCGTCCACGACAGACAGCGGATCCTGCGGCAGCAGACGGTGGCGCACCACCATCGCGGCGAGGACCACACGGCTGTAGTCGCCGTCACGGGCACCGATCCTCACGCCCTCCCAGGCGAGGAACACTGCGGAGCACAGACAGTACAGAGCAGTCGCGACCTGGCGGGTCTGCGCTTCGTTCGCCTTATCCCCCAGCATCTCCAGCGCGTGCAGCAGCTCGCCGGACAACCGGTCCAGCTCCGCAGCGAGGGGTGCGAATGCCTCGGCCCGGACTCCGGCCTCGGGCGCGTCTGCCGGAGCCGCGCGGCCGCCCACCTCCGCGATGAGCTCGCCCAGGTACCCCATGAGTGGCTTGAGCGCGGATGACCGGTGCGCGGCACGGACCACGTCCAGGGCGACGATGTTGGACGTCCCCTCCCAGATGGACCCCAGCTGGGCGTCGCGGAATGTGCGGGCGTCACCGTACTCCTCGATGTAGCCGACGCCGCCGCGCACCTCCATCGCGTCTGCGGTCACCTTCCGCGCCTCCCGCGTCGTGCGCAGCTTGATGATCGGGGTGAGGATGCGCAGCACTGCCGCGGCTCCGTCGTCCCCCGCATCGGCGCGCTCGAACACGCGAGCGGTGTGGAAGGACATGCTGAGTCCCTGCTCGGCGGGCAGCAGCAGCTTGGCGAGCTGGCGCCGCTGCAGCGGCAGATCGATGAGGCGGGTGCCGAACGCTTCGCGCTCGAGGCACACGAACCGCGACTCCCCGAACGCCCTGCGCATCATGCCGGCAGACCGCACGGCGTTCGACAGACGGGACGAGTTCACCATGTCCGCCATCTGCTTGAAGCCCTGGCCGACATCACCGACGAGGTAGGCGGTCGCACCGTCCAGACTCACCTCGCCCGACGGCATGGACCTGGTCCCGAGCTTGTCCTTGAGCCGCACGATCCGATAGCTGTTCCGCGTCCCGTCCGGCAGGGTCTGCGGCAGCAGGAAAAGGCCGATCCCCTTGATGCCGCGCTGTGCGCCCTCTGGACGCGCGAGGATCATCGTGACCTCCGCGTCCGCGTTGGAGCAGAACCACTTCTCACCCGTCAGCGCCCAGGACCCGTCGCCGTTGTCGCGCGCGATCGTCGTCGCACGCCCGACGTCGGAGCCGGCGTCCTGCTCCGTCATGAACATCGCCCCCTGGGTCAGCGTCTCGAGCGACGTCGACGTCAGGGTGGGCAGATACCGGTCGATGAGCTCCTGGTCACCGAACTTCCGCAGCGTGCGGGTCAGCGCATCCGTCATGGACACCGGGCATTCGAGGCCGAACTCAGCCTGCGCGAAGAGGTAGAAGAACATGTACTTCACGAGCGGCGGCATGGGCTTGTCCCAGCCCAGCACCGGCGTGTGGCTCATCGCGTGCATGCCCAGATCTTCGAATGCGACCCTCTGCAGCTCACGATAAGCAGGGTGGACCTCGATCCACTGGTGATCCCGGCCCTGCCGCGTCCGGTGGTGGAGGACCGGAGGGTTGACGTCCGCCAGGTGCGCCCAGTCGTCCATCTCACCACCCAGCCGCGGGCCCAGTTCGGCGAGCACCGGCGCGAGGTGCTTGCGCAGGTCTTCCTCGAGATAGAGGGGCAGGAGCGCCTGCAGGCTCTTGTCGTCGGCCACGCGGTCGATGCCGTGGCTGTCCGGAACGGGCCATGCCTCCGACACGGGTGAGGTCTGAGAATGCGGCGAGGTCGGGGCTGCTTCTGCGGTCATGGGATCTCCTTCGATCGGGTCGACGGCTCTCACCGGCCTTCGCCGGGGTCACTGCCCTCAGGGTAGAAAGAATGCCGATAACCGTCCAAAAGCAAGAGGTGAAGAGGGGATAACCTTGCGTTATGAAAGACGTCGACCTGCGTCGCCTCCGCTACTTCGTCGTGCTCGCAGAGATCCTGCACTTCGGCCGCGCGGCAGAACTGCTCCACATCTCCCAACCCGGCCTCAGCGCGGAGATCAGGCGACTCGAGAGGCAATTGGGGGTGGCGCTGTTCAGCCGCACGCCGCGCACCGCCCTCACCCACGAAGGCGAGACCCTGCTGCCCGAGGCCGAGGCGGTCCTCGCCAGCGCGGATCGGTTCGCCTCCGCGTCCGCCGTGCTGGCCTCGGGTCAGGCCGGTGTCGTGACGATCGGTTCCACCGCGACAGTGCTGGAGCAGGGCCTCCTCGACGCGATCTCCGCTCTTGCGGAGGAGCTGCCCGACCTTCGCGTCATCGTCGAGGAGCTCTCCAGTGCCGAATCCTTCACCGCCCTGCGGGAAGGCCGCGTCGACTTCGCGTGCGGGAACGCGCCGGCCGACGGGCCCGACGTGACGTCGACCCGTCTCACCGCAGCGCCCTTCGCGCTCGTCGTCCCGACACAGCCCACTGCCGCGCTCCGACCGGTGGGTAGCACTGCGGGTACCGCATCCTCCCCGCAGCGCCTCGCCGACTGCGCCGGACTGCCCTTCGCCGTCTTCCGCCGCAGCGCGTCTCCGCGACTCCACGACACCGTGCGAGCGCTGTGCGGGGAAGTGGGCTTCACCCCTGCCCTCACGTATCGGACGCGCACCTGGCGATCTGCGCTGGACGCCGTCGCGGCAGGTCTCTGCGTCTCGCTCGCGCCGCTATCCGTGGCTCGCGCACGCGAAGGGGACGACCCACGGGTGCGGATCGCGCAGGTCGTCGACTCCGACCTGCGCGTCGAGTCGTGGATCAGCACACGGACCGGAGCCACCTCACAGCTCTCCGATCGGATCGAGCAGGCAGTGGTGGACGCGTTCCGCTGAGCGCCTCAGTCGCAGGTGCCGTCGATCGAGCAGCTCGTGCCCTGTGCACCGTCCAGCAGGTCGTCCAGGCTCAGCATCCCCTCGCCTGCGGACGCCTGCTCCGCGTCGACGTCTGCCTGCTCGCCGCCTCCGGGCTCCACGCCGGCACCTTCGCCCGAGGCCACGGCGTCTGCCGCATCGGGCTCCTGAGTCTGCGAGCCGTCGCTGTCAGGCTGCACGCCGCCGTCCTTCGTCGCCTCGTCCTTCGTCGCCTCGTCGTCGCTCATGCGACCTCCTCCCCGTCTGCGAGCTGCCGAAGCGCCCGCCGGTAGGTCGCGACGTCCATCGCTCCGGGAGCCGCGACACGATTGTCGAACACCATGAAGGGCACGCCCTGCGCGCCCAGCGAACGCGCGCGTGCGATGTCGGCTTCCACCGCCTCGTCCGCCTCAGCTGATTCGCCTGCCACTGCGGCCCGCACCGCGTCCTCGGGCGCTCCGGACTCGACTGCCCTCCGCACGAGCGCATCGGTGTCGAACGGATCGAAGGTCCCGGCGAAGTAGCTTCCCTGGATCTGGTTGAACATCGCGGCGGCCGCTGCCTCGTCGACCGTCGCGGCGACCGTCTGCACCACGCGATGCAGTGTTCGCGTGTTCGCCATGGGCCTCTCCTGTGCGTAGGGCATGTCGAGCTCTGCGGCCATACCGCCGATCCGCTCCTCCATCGCGACGACCTGCTCCCGCGGCATGCCCTTCGAGCTGACCAGGTGGTCGATGTTCGACGGCGCCGCCCCGCCCGGTGCAGTGCCGTCGCCGTGGGCGTGAGGGGCAGTGGGGTCGAGCTCGAAGGCGTGGACGACCAGATCCACGTCGACCCCCTCCTCCTCGATCGCCTGGTCCAGCCGTGCCTGGCCGACGTAGCAGAACGGGCAGACGAGGTCTGTCCACACGTCGATGCGGACACGCCGCCCTCCGCTCTGCGTCACAGCGCCATCGGTTCCCGCAGTCTCAACCACCATCGAGTCGTCTCCTCTTCCACCCCGAACGCATCACGCACCGGACGCGTCGTCGTCTGAGCGCGTTCGGTTCCGCGCTTCCTGCTCCCTCAACGCACGCCCCGCGAAAGGGATTCCCCACCCACGCCCCGCTCACTCCCCACAATTCCTGCGCACTCTGCGCACCTTCGACTTCAGTTCCTGAAGGAACTGCGCGTAGACTCTCAGAAATCTCTGTGCAGCCTCCGCTGCAGACACCCTCCGTTCCCCGACCGTTCACCCCACCAAGGAGTCCGCCATGGACTTGCAGCTGCTCCTCGCACTCGTGCTGGGCATCGCGACCATCGTCGTCCTCGTTCTCACCACCCGCCTCGATGCATTCGTGGCGCTCCTCATCGCCGGGCTCGTCACCGGTATCGTCGCGGGCTCCGGCTTCGTCGAGACGATCAACTGGATCACCGCAGGCTTCGGCGACACGCTGGCCAGCGTCGGCATCGTGATCGGCCTGGGCGTCTTCATCGGGAAGATCCTCGAGGTCTCCGGTGCCGCCGACGCACTCGCCCGCGCCTTCCTCAAGATGTTCGGCAAGGGTCGCGAGCCGTGGGCGATGGCATCCGTCGGCTCGCTCGTGTCCATCCCGGTCTTCTGCGACTCCGGCTACGTCATCATGAACCCGCTCGCCCGTTCGATCGCGCGCGTGAAGAAGGGCGCCTACGTGACACTGGCCCTCGCGCTGGGCTGCGGCATGACGCTCACCCACCACATGGTGCCGCCCACTCCCGGACCGCTCGCCGTCACCGGCATCCTCGGTGCGGACATGGGCTCTGTCATCCTCACCGGCGTCATCTTCACCGTGTGCCTGCTGCCCGTCGTCGTGATCTACGCGAAGTGGATGGGCCCCCGCCTGGAGTCGCGCCTCAACACCGTCGTCGCGAGCGAGGTCTACGGTGCGAACCATGACACCAGCCTGGCGGCGAAGGGCGGATCCGCAAGCGCCGAGGCCGTCGCCAACGTCGTGACCTACCGTCCCGAGACCTTCCTCGGCGCCACACCCATCGGCAAGAAGCCGCACCGCACGAACGCGCTGCTCGGCGCACTCCCGCTCGTCGTCCCGCTGCTGCTGATCGTCGGCAACACCGTCGCCGCAGCGGTCGACCAGGGCAATCAGGGCATCATCGGCGACCAGGAGGCGGAGTACACGCCGTCCGCGTGGGCCCAGCCGCTCGTCTTCCTCGGCAACCCCGTCGTCGCCCTCACGATCGGCGTCATCCTCGCCGTCTACGTGCTGCTGCCCCGCTGGACCCCGCGAACCAAGGTCCACGGCTGGCTCGCCGAGGCCGCAGGCTCCGCCGGCCTCATCCTCCTCATCACCGGTGCCGGTGGAGGCCTGGGCATGGTCCTGCGCGAATCGGGGGTGGGCGATGCGCTGGCCACCGCCGTCGCCACCACTCCGCTGCCCGCCTTCTTCGTCCCCTTCATCATCGCGACCGTCGTGCGCATCGCTCAGGGCTCCGGCACCGTCGCGATGATCACGGCCGCATCCGTGTCCGCCTCCGTCATCGTGGAGTCCGGCCTCGACCCGCTCGTCGCAGTCATGGCCTGCACCGCCGGTTCGATGGTCTTCAGCTACTTCAACGACTCCTACTTCTGGGTCGTCACCCGCTTCACCGGCCTGGACGGGCTGGAGGCGCTCAAGGGCTGGTCGGGCATCACCACCGCGGTGTGGGCAGGCTCGATCCCGCTGCTCATCATCCTCAACCTCGTCGTCGGCTGAGGGCTGCGCCATGGCGGACGTCCTCATCGTCGGCGACGACCTCACCGGTTCCAACGGTGCGGCCAACGGCCTCGTCCGGCGCGGCATGCGCGCCGTGACCCTGCGCGTGGGCGAGGCCCACGAGCAGATCACCGCACAGCGGGAGCACTACGATGCCGTCGTGGTGACGACGGATTCCCGTCATGTCCCCGCCGCCGAGGCCGCACGCCGCACCGCTGCCACCGTCCGCGCGGGCTGGCCGGCCTCTCTCGTGTCGTCGCGGTGCGATTCCACGCTGCGGGGCAACGTCGGGGCCCAGGCCCAGGCGGTGATCGACACGGTCCGGTCCCTGACCGATCGCGAGGTCATCGGTCTGTGCATGCCGGCATTCCCCACCGCGGATCGTCAGACGGTGGGCGGACTGCAGCTCATGGGAGGCGTGCGCCTCGAGCACACGGAGCTGGCCCACGACGTGCGGACTCCGATGACGACCTCATCCGTGGCCGCCGCCCTCACCCGTGACTCCTCCCTCACGTGCGCAGAGATGGATCTGGAGACGGTCACGGCAGGCGGGGCCGCACTCGAGCAGCGGATCGCGCAGCTGCTCGACGGGACCGACTCTTCGGCGCCCGCCCCCGACGTCCTGATCGGCGACGCCTTCACCGAATCGCATCTGGACGAGATCGCCCGCGCCGCGCTCGCGGTGCGCCCCCGCGCCCTGTGGGTCGGGATCGATCCGGGTCCCGGCACCTGGGCCCTCGCCACGCAGATGGGGCTGACCGGATCGACGGGGCGTCCCGGAACACCCGCGGCTCCTCCCCTGCTCGCAGTCTCCGGGTCCGCGACAGAGCTGACCCGCACCCAGCTCGCGCACCTCACCTCCGCCCGCGACGTGTCAGTCGTCCGTCCGGTCTTCCTCCCCGGGACCCGCCGCATCGATATCGCGGCGACCAGTCGTGACGTCATCCGCGACCTCGACTCCGCCGCAGCGCCGATCGTCCTGCTGGCCACCGTGCTGGAGGTCGCAGACATCTTCGATCTCACGGAGGCCGAGGCGGATGCGATCCCCGCCGCCCTGGGCGCCGTGACCGCCGCCGTCCTCGCCGAGGCGACCGTCGGCGGTCTCTACACCACGGGAGGCGACGTGACCGCGGAGGTCCTCGACGGCCTCGGCGGCGTCGGCATCGAGGTCCTCGACGAGGTCGTCCCCCTTGCCGCTGGGGGGACGCTCGTGGGCGGACCGCGCGCCGGTCTGCCCATCGTCACGAAGGGCGGCCTCGTGGGCGACACCGGCACCGCAGTCGTGTGCCTCGATGCGCTGGCCGACCTCGCCACCGCCACCGAGTACTCCTCCAGCACCGCACAGACAGAACGCACCCCACAGACCGAGCACACCGCACGAGCGAAGGATCTTCCATGACCGCACCCGTCCTCGCACTCACCCCCGGCGATCCCGTCGGCATCGGCCCGGAGATCACCGCAGCCGTCCTCCACGAGTACTCGGGCGACGCCTCGGTCCACGGCATCGCAGTCGCCGATGCCTCCGTCATGCGCCGCGCCGTCGAGGTCCTGGGCCTCGACGCCGAGGTCCGGGCCGTCTCCTCGTGGGACGTCCCGCACGGAGGTCCGGGCGTGATCGACGTGTTCGACATCGATGAGCTGGGCGACGAGCACCTGGAGTGGGGCGTCGTCGATGCACGCGCCGGTCGTGCCGCCGTCCGCGCGATCGAGATCGCGACGACAGCCGCCATGAACCAGGAGATCGCGGGCATCGTCACCGGTCCGATCAACAAGGAGGCCATCTGGCAGGCCGGATCGGAGCACCTCGGCCACACGGAGATGCTCGGTGCACTCACGGGTGTGACGAAGCAGGACACGATGTTCGTCGTCGAGCGCTCGCACGTCCCCGGCCATCACATGCACGTGTTCTTCGCGACCCGCCACATGTCGCTGCGGAAGGCCCTCGACGCGATCACTGTGGAGACGCAGGTCGACTCGATCCGCCGCGCGCACCGCGCCCTCGAGGTCTACGGGATCACGGACCCCCGCCTGGCGACCGCCGCGATCAACCCGCACGGCGGGGAGAACGGCGCGTTCGGCGATGAGGAGATCGAGATCCTGCGTCCGGCGCTCGAGCAGGTGAACGCGGACGGGCTCACCGTCGCCGGCCCGATCCCTGCGGACTCCGTGTTCCACCACGGGCTCTCCGGCCGCTACGACGGGATCCTCTCGCAGTACCACGATCAGGGACACATCGCGGCGAAGACCTTCGACTTCGACGGCACGATCTCCGTCACGGTCGGCCTGCCGATCCTGCGCACCAGCGTCGACCACGGCACGGCCTTCGACATCGCCGGCAAGGCACTGGCCGATCCCGGCACGATGCGCTCCGCATTCCGCGCGGCGATCGACTATGCACCGTACGTCGACGGGATCCGCGCGGAGTACCTCCCGCGCTGAGCGGGGGGACGCGCTGAGCACGGGGACGGGCCGAATGAGAGGACTGGCTGAGTGATGGAGCAGACCACGCAGCGGCCGCACCGCGCCACCAGGGCCCGCCGCAACGCCCTCATCGCCCTGATCCACGGCGGCACGGCCCGCGTCGAGGACATCGCCGCGCACCTGGAGGTGTCCGCATCGACCGTCCGGCGTGACCTGGCGGCGCTGGAGTCCGCGGGGATGGTGTCGCGCACGTACGGCGGGGCGATCACGTCAGCCCCCTACCGCGATCGCGCTCTGGCCGACCGGCTGGCGCTCAACACCGCCGGGAAGGCCGGGATCGGCCGCACTGCGGTCGACCTCGTCCATGACGGAGCGACGGTCTTCCTCGACGCGGGCTCCACGACGATGGCATTCGTCGATGCCCTGCGGCAGCGGTCCGTCAGCGGTGTGCGGGTCGTGACCCGCGGCCTCGAGAACGCTGTCCTGCTCGTCGGCTGCGACGGGATCGACGTGCACGTCGTGGGTGGTCGCCTCACCACGGCCTCCCACGGCACGACCGGACCCCTGGCGCTCGAGGCGCTGGAGCGCTTCTCCTTCGACCTCGCGATCCTGGGCTGCGATGCGGTCTCCGCACAGCGGGGGGTCGGGGAGCCCACCCTGGAGGAGGCCTATGTGAAGGAGTGCGCGGCGAACCGCAGCGACCGCATCGCCGTGCTGGCCGACCGCACCAAGTTCCAGGTGGCGGGGATCAGCGCGTGGGCGCGGCTCCCGGAGGCGTGGACGCTCGTGACGGACACGGATGACCACGAGCTCCTCGCACCGTACGCAGCCGCCGGTGTCCGCGTGCTCGGCGCGGATTCTCGTCATGCGTAAGAACTCGCTCATCCGTCTCTCATCGACGGTTCACGCAGCCTCAGTACTGTGAGAGCCATGACGAACACACGAACACTCCGCCCCCTCAAGTCCCTCTCCGTCGCCGTCGTCGCCGCAGCGGCTCTCACACTGTCCGCCTGCGGGTCGGGCGGCGATGCGGAGCAGACCGACGGCGTCGAGCAGTCCCAGGCACCGCAGGAGGAGAGCGCTCCGGCCGACGGCGCGCAGTCCGAGGAGACGCCGACGGCCGAGGCCTCCGCATCCGACTCAGCGTCCGGCTCCGCGCAGGGCGGCGAGCTGGAGGCCGCCGGCGCCGCCATCGAGACGGCTGAGGCCGAGAACGGCGGCACGGCCCACCACATCGACTGGGACGACAACGAGCACTGGGAGATCGACGTCGTGGGCGACCGCGAGTGGGAGTACCAGGTGAGCGCAGACGGCTCGAGCGTCGAGCAGACCGACGAGGACGACGCCGACGGCGACGACACGCGCGAGGTCGAGCAGGCCGAGGTCACTCTCCTCGAGGCCCTCGAGACCGCCCTCGAGGACACGCCGGGCACGATCGACGACGCGGAGCTCGACGAGGACGACGGCAGCCTGCACTGGGAGGTCGGGATCTACGCTGAGGGCTCCACCGACAGCACGGACATCCGCATCGACGCGCAGTCGGGCGACATCACCGGCAGCGACAGCGACGACGGTGACAACGACGATGACTCGGATGACGACGGCGATGATGATGACGACTGACACGCGGACACGCAAATCCGCGTGACGTTCCATGACGGCCCATGACGCTTCACTGCGTCATGGGCCGTTCTGTGACGCTGAGCGACGTTCTGCGGCTCGTGACGCGGTTCCATTGCAGGTATGCGCTCTTCCACTCCGCCTGCCGTCTCGACTCCTTCTGCCTCGACCGTCGAGTTCTCCTCATACCTCCAGGCGTTCGGTGACCGCACGGTCCTCACGGACGTCGACCTGACCGTCCCCGCCGGCGAACTGCTGGTGATCCTCGGGCCCTCGGGCTGCGGGAAGTCCACGCTCCTCCGGTCGGCGGCCGGTCTGGGCACGCCCACATCCGGGAGCGTCCTGATCGACGGCGAGGCAGTCACCGACGGGGACGAGCGGACAGCCTTCGCGTTCCAGGAGCCGCGCCTGCTCCCCTGGAGGACGCTGGAGAAGAACACGGAGATCGGACTGCCGCGCGGCACCGCGAAGGACGCTTCCCGCACCGAGGTCGCACGACTGCTGGACCTCGTGGGACTCACCGGTCGCGGCGGACTGCGGCCGCGGGAGGTGTCCGGCGGCATGGCCCAGCGGGTGTCACTCGCACGCGCCCTCGCTCGTCGCCCAGGCGTCCTCCTGCTCGATGAGCCGTTCGGCGCCCTCGACGCGCTGACCCGACTGCAGATGCAGGACCTGCTCCTCGCGATCCACGACGAGCAGCCCACGACGGTGCTGCTCGTGACGCACGACGTCGATGAGGCCGTCCACATCGCAGACCGCATCGTCGTGCTCGGCCCGGTCTCCGAATCCCCGGACGCCCCGGCCACCGTCGTGCGCGATATCCGCCTCGACGAGCCGCGTCCCCGCGACCGCGGCAGCGCGGAGCTCGCACACGTCCGTGCGGACCTGCTGTCCGCGCTCGGCATCGACACCGGCGCGAGCCGATCGACCAGTGCACGCGGGTCACAGCACCGCGCCGAGGACCGCACCCGCGTCTCCTGACGCTCCAGCACGCTCACACAAGCACGCTCGCACCAGCGACACCGCGCACTACCAGCCACACAGATACCCAGCCACACAGATACCCAGCCACGCAGTCACCCAGCCGCACAGACACTCTCCACACAGACAAGCCCGAAAGGCACCTCCCGATGAACCGTTCCCGGCCCTCCCGTGCCCGCACGCCCCGCTCCCCCCGCACGCTGCTGAAGACCGCGGCCCTCGCCGCAGTCGGCTCGCTCATGCTCACCGGGTGCATGGAGGGCGAGGACGCGGCACAGGCGCAGACGGACACCCTCGCGATCGACTGGGCCACCTACAACCCGCTCTCGCTGGTCATCAAGGAGAAGGGCTGGCTGGAGAGCGCGCTCGCCGAGGACGGCGTCGACGTCGAGTGGGTCTTCTCCGCCGGCTCCAACAAGGCGAACGAATCTCTGCGGGCGGAGACGGTCGACATCGGCTCCACCGCAGGATCCGCGGCGCTCCTGGCACGTGCGAACGGCTCCCCCATCAAGGTCGTGGACCTCTACTCGCAGCCCGAATGGTCGGCACTCGTCGCGGGCCCGGACTCGGATGTCGAGTCCGTCGAGGACCTCGAGGGCAGGAGCGTCGCGGCGACGAAGGGCACGGACCCGTACTTCTTCCTGGTCCAGGCGCTCGCCGAGGCTGACCTCACGCTGGACGACGTGACGGTCCAGAACATCCAGCACGCGGACGGACGCACTGCGCTGTCGTCCGGAGAGGTCGACGCGTGGTCGGGCCTCGACCCGATCATGGCGGCCGCGGAGTCGGAGGGGGACGAACTCTTCTACCGGAACCTCGACTTCAACACCTACGGCTTCCTCAATGCCCGTGAGGACTTCCTCGAGTCCTCGCCCGAGCTCGCGCAGACCGTCCTCGACGTCTACGCCCACGCACGGACCTGGGCGCTGGAGAACCAGGAGGAGACGGCGTCGATCCTCGCGGAGGCTGCGAGCATCGACGAGGAGACCGCAGGGCTCACGATGGAGCGCACCCACCTCGACATCGATCCGGTCCCCGGAGATGAGCAGCTCGAGGTGCTCCGCCGCATCGGCCCCACACTCGTCGAGATCGGCGACGTCGCAGAGCAGTCGCAGGTCGACGAGGCGATCGACACGATCATCGACGATCGCTTCGCCTCCGAGGCGGATGCGGCGCGGGTCGCAGACACCGTCGCAGGCACTGCGGCAGACACCAGCGGAGGGGATGACGCATGAGCGCTGTGAACGCAGACGCCACAAGGGACGTACCCGCGCCGGGGTCGCAGAAGCCGGCCCAGGACCCGACCGGGACCTCGGGCGCGGATCTCCTGTCCCGCCGGTCCGTGCAGGTGGCACTGGGCGCGATCCTCCCGCTCTGCCTCCTGGCGGCGTGGCAGGTGCTCAGCAGCACGGGCACGTTCTCCTTCGTGCAGCTGCCACCGCCGGCCGCAGTGGCGACCGCGGGCCTCGACCTCATCGCGCGGGGCGAGCTGTGGACCCACATCGGCATCTCCGTCCAGCGCGTGCTCCTGGGCTTCGTCGCGGGCGGCGCGCTGGGGATCGTGCTGGGGTCCGCTGTCGGACTCTCCCGGTTCGCCCACGCCGTGTCCGCACCTCTCATCGGCGCGTTCAGGGCCGTGCCGTCCCTGGCCTGGGTGCCGCTGCTCCTGCTGTGGATCGGGATCGGCGAGGACTCGAAGGTCACGCTGATCGCGATCGGCGCGTTCTTCCCCGTCTACACGACCGTCGCGTCGTCGCTGCGGCACGTCGACGTCCAGCTGGTCGAGGCCGCACGCACCTTCGGCTACAGCGGACTGCGACTGCTGCTCACAGTGCAGCTGCCGGCGGTCGTCCCGAGCGTCTTCTCCGGCCTGCGCCTCGCACTCGCGCAGGCCTGGCTCTTCCTCGTCGCCGCTGAGCTCCTCGCGTCGTCGATGGGTCTGGGCTACCTGCTCACCGACAGCCAGAACAACGGGCGCACCGACAGGCTCCTGCTCGCGATCATCCTCCTCGCCGTGCTCGGCAAGGTGACCGATGCGCTGCTGGGCCTCGTCGAGAAGCGCGCACTGAAGAGGTGGACCGCATGACCACGACCGGACTCGCGACCGAACCCACCACGTACGCCGAACCCACCACGGAAGCAGAGCGCGTCGCCTTCTGGGAGCGCCAGGCCTCGCGCCTCGACTGGGCCGCTCCGTGGCACACCGCGCACACCTTCGAGCGCCCGCAGCGCATCGGCACCCGCGCGGACGGGACGCCGGACTTTACCGTCCCGCGCATCGAGTGGTTCGCCGGCGGCGCGCTCAATGCCGCCCACAACTGCGTCGACCGCCATGTCGCCGCCGGGTCCGGGGACAAGCCCGCTCTGCTCTTCGAGGGCGAGCCCGGCGATCGCCGGACGCTCACGTACGCGGATCTCCAGGAGGAGGTCTCCCGCGCTGCGAATGCGCTCATCAGCCTGGGCGTGGAGGCGGGAGACCGCGTCGTCATCTACCTCCCGGTCATCCCGGAGACGGTCGTCATCACCCTGGCGTGCGCGCGGATCGGCGCGGTGCACTCCCTGGTGTTCGGCGGCTTCAGCGCGGAGGCGCTGCAGTTCCGCGTGGAGGACACCGGCGCGAAGGTGCTCGTCACCTCCGACGGCCAGTTCCGCCGCGGGAAGGCGGTCCCCGTCAAGGACGCGGCGGACGAAGCGGTGAGCGGCGACAACGACATCGAGCACGTGCTGGTCGTGCGGCGCACGGGCGACGACATCGCCTGGACCGACGGCCGCGACGTCTGGTGGCACGACGCCCTGGCAGACGCGTCGCCGGACCACGAGGCGCAGCCCTTCGACGCAGAGCACCCCCTCTTCATCATCTACACGTCCGGCACGACGGGCCGACCCAAGGGGCTCGTCCACACGACGGGCGGGTACCTCACCCAGACGGCCTACACGCACGCGCTGCTGTTCGACCTGGTCGACGGTGAGCTGGACACGGTCAACGACCCGCAGAAGGTCGCCGACGCCGTCCACTGGTGCACTGCGGACCTAGCCTGGGTCACCGCCCACACCTACGAGATCTACGGGCCGCTGCTCAACGGCGTCACCCAGGTGATCTACGAGGGGACGCCCCAGGAACCGCACGCCGGCAGGCACTTCGAGATCATCGAGCGCTACGGGGTGACCACGTACTACACGGCCCCCACGCTGGTGCGCTCGCACATGGGCGCGTTCGGGTCGCACCCCGCCCCCGGCGAACGTCCGGCCGACCGCTGGGACCTGTCCTCGGTACGGCTCGTCGGCACGGTCGGCGAGTCCGTCAACCCCGAGGCCTGGTCCTGGCTGCGACGCGAGGTGGGCTCCGGGACCGCACCCGTCATCGACACGTGGTGGCAGTCGGAGACCGGCTCCTGCGTCATGTCACCCCGCCCGCAGGACGGCTGCTGGCAGCCGGCCGGGGCCTCGGGCGCGGATCCGGCGACCGCCGCCGAGGCCCCCAAGCCCGGCTGCGCGACCCGCGCCCTCCCGGGCCTGTCCGCCGTCGTCGTCGACACCGACGGCTCCCCCACGCCCACCGGCGAGCAGGGCCTGCTCGTGGTCGACGGGATCGGCCCGTCGGCCGCCCGCACGGTGTGGAACGAGCCCCAGCGGTTCCTCGACTCCTACTGGGCGCACTTCGGTGAGCGCGGCTGGTTCCTGTCCGGCGACGGCGCCCGCCGCGATGCCGACGGCGACATCACCGTGCTGGGCCGCGTCGACGACGTCATCAACATCTCCGGCCACCGCCTCTCCACGATCGAGATCGAATCCGCGCTCGTGTCCCACCCCTGGGTCGTCGAGGCCGGTGCCGCACCGACCACCGATCCCCTCACGGGCCACGCGGTGCTGTCGTTCGTCGTCCTGGCCCAGGAGGCCCGCGACGTCTCCGCGGACGACCTGCGCGACACGCTGCGCGCCCACGTCTCCCAGCGGATCGGCCCGATCGCGAAGCCCGCCCACGTCATCGCCGTGCCCGAGGTCCCCAAGACCCGGTCGGGGAAGATCATGAGACGACTGCTCACCCAGCTGTTCGAGCACACTACGCTCGGCGATACGACGTCGCTCATGAACGCGCACGCGGTGGACGACATCGCCAGGATCGTCGAGCACCCGGCCGCGGAAGCGGCGACCACCCTCTGACGCGACACCACCAGTCTCGAGAAAGTGAGGACGCCTTGTCCGATCACCAGTTCGGCTTCCGCACGCGTGCGCTGCACGCCGGCGGAGTGCCCGACGCGGTCCACGGTTCCCGTGCGGTGCCGATCCACCAGACCACGTCGTTCGTCTTCAAGGACGCCGACGACGCGGCGAACCTCTTCGCCCTGCAGAAGTACGGCAACATCTACTCGCGCATCGGCAATCCGACGGTCGCGGCGTTCGAGGAGCGCATGGCCAGCCTCGAGGGCGGGATCGGCGCGGTCGCCACCGCGTCCGGCATGTCCTCGGAGTTCATCGTCTTCGCGGCTCTCGCGCAGGCCGGCGACCACATCGTGGCCTCCTCCCAGCTGTACGGCGGAACGATCACCCAGCTGGACGTGACGCTGCGCCGGTTCGGCATCGAGACGACGTTCGTCGACGGCACGGACGCGGAGGACTTCCGCGCCGCGCTGCGCCCGGAGACGAAGGCCGTCTACACGGAGCTCATCGCGAACCCGTCTTCGGAGATCGCGGACCTCGAAGGCCTCGCCGATGTCGCGCACTCCGTCGGCATCCCGCTCATCGTCGACGCGACGCTCAACACCCCGTACCTCTGCCGCCCGATCGAGCACGGCGCGGACATCGTCATCCATTCCGCGACGAAGTTCATCGGCGGCCACGGCACGACCCTGGGCGGCGTCGTCGTGGAGGCCGGGACGTTCGACTGGGGCAACGGCAACTTCCCGCTCATGACGGAGCCGGTCCCCACCTACAACGGCCTGTCCTGGTGGGACAACTTCGGTGAGTTCGGCTTCCTCACCCGCCTGCGCTCCGAGCAGCTGCGCGACATCGGTCCGTCGCTCTCGCCGCAGTCCGCGTGGCAGCTGCTGCAGGGCGTGGAGACGCTCGCCCAGCGCATGGACGCCCACCAGGCCAACGCGACCGCCGTCGCCGAATGGCTTGATCAGGACCCGCGCATCGCGTACGTCCAGTACTCGGGGCTCGCCGCGCACCCGCATCACGAGCGGGCCGCCAAGTACCTCACCGGCTCCGGATCGGTCTTCTCGTTCGGCGTCGCCTCCAGTGGCCAGAAGTCCGGACGCGAGGTCGGCGAGGAGTTCATCGAGAATCTCCAGATCGCCTCGCACCTGGCGAACGTGGGCGATGCACGGACCCTCGTGCTGCACCCCGCGTCGACGACCCACCAGCAGCTCACGGCCGCTCAGCTCGAGGCAGGCGGGGTGAAGCCGGACCTCATCCGGATCTCCGTGGGGCTTGAGGACCTCGACGACATCCTCTGGGACCTCGATCAGGCACTCACCGCCGCGGCGGGTGCGACCGCCTCCGGAGCGAGCTCGACCGACGAAGAAGGAGCGGCCTGATGACTGAGCAGACCGAGCAGCAGTCCGCAGGGACGCAGCGCACGTGGGAGGGACCGTCCGCCACGCAGCGACTGCAGATGCTGCGCGAGGCGAAGTCCGTCGCCATCGTCGGAGCGTCGGCGAAGCCCGCGCGGGCCTCGAACTTCGTGGGCACGTACCTGCTGTCCTCGTCGAATTACCGCGTGTACTTCGTCAACCCGCGTGAGAAGGAGATCCTGGGACACCCGGTCTACGCCTCGCTCGAGGACCTGCCCGAGGTGCCGGACGTCGTCGACGTCTTCCGCCGCAGCGAGGATCTGCCGGATGTCGCCCGCGAGGCCGTCGCGATCGGGGCGAAGACCCTGTGGATCCAGCTGGGACTGTGGAACGAGGAAGCCGCACGGATCGCGGAGGACGCGGGCCTGACCGTCGCGATGGACCGCTGCATCAAGATCGAGCACGCGCGCTTCCATGGCGGCCTCAACCTGGCCGGCTTCAACACGGGAGTCATCTCCTCGAAGCGCCAGACGCTCGCCTGAGCGAGTGTGCGAAGGGCCCGCACCATCCCATTCGGATGGTGCGGGCCCCTTCTGCTGCTCGGTCCTAGGTACTGCTGGGTCCGAGGTGCTGCTCGGTCGAGGTGCTGCTCAGGCGAGGAACGATCCTCAGGGCTGATGCGGAGGCTGCGGCGGGATGCCGCGCTGCTTCTGCGCCCACTGCTGGGCACGCCCGGCGAGGTTGCCGTCGTGGGGCATCGCGCCCCCCGTGTCCAGTGCAGTGTCCTGTCGGCGAGATGCCTGCTGCTGTGCACGCTGCTGTGCCTGCTCCTCCACCTGCGCCGCGCGACGGGCGCGACGGTCGTCCAGATCGGCCTGGTGGCGGTCGTCCTGCGCGGCGCCCTCCATGCCTCGATCATTGGCCTGGGCGGAGAACAGCGCGTTGCGGATCTCATCCGTCATGTCGCCCATGCCGCCGGGGTTCGAGGGCATGAAGAGCACGTTCGACCGGCCGCCGCGAGCGACCTCCTGCATCGTGTCGAAGTACTGCGTCATCATGAGCAGCTGTTCGGCGGAGTCGGCGATGCCGACTTCGCGCAGACGCTCGTACTGCTCCGCGATGCCGTCCGCGATCGCACGGCGCTGTGCCGCCACACCCTCGCCGTGGAGGCGCATGGCCTCCGCGTCGGCCTCGGCCTGGGTGACGCGCTTGATCTTGTCCGCCTCGGCGAGTGACTGAGCGGCGACCCGGTCACGCTGCGCGGCATTGATCGAGTTCATCGAGTCGCGCACGCGGGTGTCCGGGGAGATGTCCGTGACCAGCGTGTTGACGATGCGGAAGCCGTAGGCCGCCATCGACTGCGACAGCCGCTGCTCGACGTTGTGCGCGATGTCGTCCTTCGATTCGAAGGCCGAATCGAGTGTAAGCGCCGACAGTGCGGAGCGGACCGTGTCGAAGACGTACGACCGGATCTGCTCCTCGGGGTTCTGCAGACGGTAGTACGCCTCGACGACGCTGTCCTCGCCGACCACGTACTGCACGGCGACAGGCACGTTCACGAAGACGTTGTCCTTCGTCTTCGACTCGATCTCCACGCCCAGCTGCTGGACGCGCAGGGAGATCGGCTTCGTCGTGGTCTCGATGAACGGCGTCTTCGTGTTCAGTCCCGGTCGCGCGACCTTCTTGAACTTGCCGAACCGTTCGACGATCACGTTCTCCTGCGTCTTCACGGTGAAGAAGATCGAGGTGCGGAGGCCGCTGAAGAGCATGACCCCCACGATGATGAGGATGACGATGAGGACGATGGCCCCGACGCCCAATCCGAGTACTGCCTCCATGAGATGGCTCCTAGAGTGGAGTATGCGTTCCCCACCAGCCTATCGGAGCAGCACGGGACCCGGACGCGTCTGAGGCGTCCGGGTCCCGTGCGGATCTGTCAGTGGGGCGAGTCAGCCCAGCGCGGCGACCGCCGCATCGTAGTCGGGCTCCTGCCCGATCTCCGGGACCAGCTGTGCGTGGAGCACGCTTCCGGCCCCGTCGAGCACGATCACTGCGCGTGCGAGCAGGCCCGCAAGGGGCCCGTCGGTCTGCTGGAGACCGTAGTCGGCACCGAAGTCCGATCGGAAGGCGGAGCCCATCGTCACGTTCTCGATGCCCTCTGCACCGCAGAAGCGCGCTTGGGCGAACGGCAGGTCCTTCGAGACGCACACGACTGCGGTGTTCTCGAGTCCTGCGGCGATCTCATTGAACTTCCGCACGCTCGCCGCGCAGACTCCCGTATCGACGCTGGGGAAGATGTTGAGCACGACGCGCGTGCCGGACAGTCCCTCCGACGTGACGTCGGACAGATCCTGTCCCACCAGGGCGAAGGACGGGGCGGTGGCACCGACGGCGGGGAGTTCGCCGACGGTCTGGACGGGGGTTCCTCGGAATGCAGTCTCAGCCATGTCCACATCCTTGCCCATGGGTGGGAAGGCGGCAACCGGTGCTCGCCCTGTGAGCACTGCTCAGGGCTGCGTAGGACCGATCAGCACTACTTAGGTCGCCCTCACCTGCGTCGGCTAGGGTCGGAGCACATCCCCTTTCGAAAGGACGCATCTCCATGAGCGACCGCCCACGTCCGAAGCGCCCCCAGCACGTCATGGAGGTCCTCGAGCGCTCGCGGCTCTCGCCCTCCCTCGTACGGCTCGTCGTCGGCGGCCCGGGCTTCTCGACGTTCCCGCAGCCGCCCAGCACCGACGCCTACGTGAAGATCGTCTTCGCGAAGCCGGAGCTGGGCCTCGAGCCCCCGTACGACCTCGCGCAGCTGCGCGAGAGCCTCCCCGCAGAGGACATCCCGGTCACCCGCACCTATACCGTGCGCAGCGTGGATATGGAGGCGGGCACGCTCACACTCGATTTCGTGGTCCACGGGGACGAGGGCCTCGCCGCTCCCTGGGCGCGTGATGCACAGCCCGGCGACCGGATCGTCTTCCAGGGACCCGGCGGCGCGTACACCCCGGACGCCTCCGCCGACTGGCACCTGCTGGCCGGCGACCTCTCCGCACTGCCCGCTGTCGCCGCAGCGCTCGAGGCCCTGCCCGCCGATGCGCGCGGGTACGCGTTCCTCGTGGTCGACGAGCAGGAGGACCGCCTCGACCTCGCCGCACCAGAGGGCGTCGAGATCGTGTGGGCCGTGGGGTCGGACGGCGGGGCGGCGACGGATCTGCTCGCCACCGCCATCCGCTCCCGCCCCTGGCTCGAGGGTCGCGTGCACGTCTTCGCCCACGGGGAGCGGGAATCGATCAAGCAGGTCCGCGGCCTGCTCAAGGAGCACGAGCTCTCACGCGAGCAGATCTCGATCTCCGGGTACTGGGCGTACGGCAGGAACGAGGACCGCTTCCAGTCGGAGAAGCGCGAGCCGATCGGCAAGATCGACTGACGGTCTCTCGGCTCGACTGACGGCCGCGCGGTTCGGCGGACGACCGTCCGCCGCGCGTTCACGCCTGGTCCAGCAGCGCCTCCACCGCGGCCCACGTGTACCGGGACCGGCGCAGCGCGTACTCGGGGTCCACGGCCTCGGCCGCACGCACGCTCCACACGGACCAGTTCGTGCACAGCCGCAGCAGCGCGAGCGGCCCCACGAGCGCCCGCTCGTCGTCGCTGAGCTCACGGATCTGTTCGTATCCGGCCACCACCGCTGCGATCCGATCGCCGGGATCGTCCGTCCTGAGCGTCGCGTACGCCGCGGCGACTGCGGGGTCCGCGACGAGCGGTGCACGGTGGGCGTCGTTGAAGTCGATGATCCCGATCAGCCTCAGCTCGCGGGGGTCTTCGCCGCCGGTGACGATCGTGTTGTCGTCATGCAGATCCTGGTGGACGACTCCCCACGGAACCCGGGCCAGGCGATCGGCGTGCTCGTGCTCGAATCGGGCGACGACCTCGGCGACGGTGCGGGTGCGGTCGCCGGCCGGAAGGCGCGCGAGGGCGGCGCGAATCTCGCGGGTGCTGCGCTGCGCGAGCCACGTGTGCTCGGGAAGATCCGCGGGAGGCGCCAGATCTGCGAACGCCCGGGTCAGCGCGGCGGACGTGCGCCCGAGCTGCTCGTAGACGCTCCGAGGCACCGCGCTGCGGGACGACAGCAGATCGCCCTCGATCCACTCCACGATCCGGATGCGGAAGGTCTCCCCGCCGTGGTCGAGCGCGATCCGCCGGTGACCCGTCCGGGTCGCCAGCAGCCGGGGGGTGGCGATCTCCGGGTTCGGGCTGAAGGGTTCGCTGCATTCGGGCTCGCTGCAGCGCGCGGCCGCGTCCAGCACCGTCTCCTGCCAGTCCAGTGCAGCGGTCGGTGTCCTTTCGTCGCTCACCTTGATGAGCCAGGTGCCCCGCTGCGGATCGGTGATGCGGACGTTCCTGTCGAACTCGCCCTTGAAGACGCGCGGCTCGCGCGGGTCGAGACCGTACTCGCGGGCGACCGCGTCGAGCACAGCAGACCGCAGGGCTTGCTCATCCATCCGAACGCTCACTCTTCCCGGCCCCCACTCGGTCCGCCTCTCAGTCTGAACCCTCACCCGGCCCGGACCCTTGCGCATGCGCATAGCCCACATCCGCGAGCGCATCCCGGAACCCGTCGACGAGGCGATCGATCTCCTCGTCCGTGATGACGAGCGGTGGCCTGATCTTCACCACGGCGTCCCCCGGGCCCGTGCGGCTCACCAGCACGCGGCGTGCGTACATCGCCTCGACGATCTCTCCGGCCCATGCACCGGCGCGCGCCTCGTCCTGCGCAGCGGGGCGCAGGTCGACGCCGACCATGAGTCCCGCGCGGCGCACCCGGCCGTCCACGCCCGCCTCCGCGAGTGCGTCGGACAGCCCCTCGCCGAGGCGACTGCCGGCTTCCGGCACCCTCTCGCCGAAGCCGCCGTCGCGGAGGGTTGCGAGCACCGTGTGTGCGGCGGCGATCGGTGCCGGTGTGCCGGCGAAGGTGTTGAAGTACCGCTGCTGCCCACCGAAGTCGCTGAAGACGACGCGCGGTCCGGCGACGGCGGCGATGGGCAGCCCGCCGCCCATCGGCTTGCCGAGGGTGACGAGGTCGGGGGCCACTCCCAGGGCTTCATACCCCCACCAGGTGCCCGTCCGGAAGAACCCCGCCTGGACCTCGTCGGCGATGTAGAAACCGCCCGCGTCGTGGACTGCGTCGACGGCGGCGGCGAGTCGCACATGCTCTCCCGTGACGATCCCCTCCGAGGTCATCGTCGAATCGAGGACGAAGGCCGACGTGCCGTGGCCGCGGCGCTCGAGCTCTGCGGCGGCGCGGCGCACGCGGTCTGCCAGGTGCTGCTCGAAGTCGGGATCGTCCGCATCGGGGATATCGACCGTGACGACGTGGTCGCGCGGGGCAGCGCTGAGGCTCGGGGAGATCGCGGCGGTCGCACTCGTCGTCCCGTGGTAGGCACGGCGGGCGACGATGACGCCCGAACTCATCGACGAGTATGCGGCGACCTGGAGGGCGAGGTCATTGGCCTCTGAGCCGGAGCACGTGTAGACGACGGATTCGATGTGCTGAGGCAGCAGTGCGAGCAGGTCGCGGGAGTACGCCTCGACGACGTCGTCGAGGTATCGGGTGTGCGTGTTCGCGCGCAGCAGCTGCGCATGGACGGCATCGGCGATCGCGGGGTGCGAGTGGCCGAGCACGGGAACGTTGTTGTACGCGTCGAGGTGGTCGACCCCGCGGGTGTCGGTGATCGTGCAGCCCTGCGCCGAGGCCACTGTCAGCGGCTCCGAGTAGAAGGTGCGATAGGTCCCTGCTCTGCGCGGTGTCGCGGGAGCCCTGCGCGGTGTCGCGGAAACGGGTGCGTCGTCGCTCATGACCACCAGTCTGCCAGCAGGTGAGAGCGGCATGGACCTCACCGCAGGATGTGCGAGAGCCTCCGCTGGGAGGCCAGCAGGACATCGGCTACCGACTCCGCGCCGATCTTCGCGAGTCGTGCTGCGGGCAGCGACACGGAGACCGCGCCCCGCAGATCGCCTGCTCCGCCGAAGATCGCGACGCCCACGCCGCCGACCTCACTGCGCCATTCCCCGTGATTCACCGCGTACCCGCGCGTGATCGCAGCAGTCACGTGCTTCTCCACAGCTTCCCTGTCGAAGCCGGGCAGGGAGGCTTCGCCGTCGAGGAGCCTGTCCCGTTCGTCCGCCGGCATCGCGGCCAGCATCGCGCGACCGGAGCCAGTGCTGTGGAACGGGACCCGCGTGCCGAGCCCCAGGTAGGTGCGGATCGCGTTCACTCCGTCTGCGCGGGACACGACGACCTGGGAGTCCTCATCACGCACGAGCAGGTGGACGGTCTCGCCGACCTCCTCGCGGATCGCACTGAGCTCCTCCTGCGCGACCGCGGCCAGGCCTCCTGCGGGGGTCGACCGCATGCCGATCAGCAGCGACCTGTTCGTGAGCGACCACTCCGATCGGCCATCGATGCTGGGACGCAGCCACCCGGTCTCGTGGAGTGTGGCGAGGCATCGCAGCACGGTCGTCTTCGGCAGTCCGGTGAGCCGGGCAGTCTCGGAGAGACCGACCGGCTGACGGTCGGCAACGGTCTCCAGCACGGCGAAGGCGTTGAGGACGCTCTGGATCGACTGTGACATGCCGATGGACTCCGATCGCGAAGGATGCCCGAGGGCACCGGGGCTCTGACCCGACTGTGTCTCTGACCAGGACTGTGCCGCTGACGATCATGGCGCCGTCTCTGATCATGGAAGCGTTTTGACGTGGACGCTCTCGAGATCTAGATTACATACGGATTGGACCGCTGGTCCACTCTGCGGACCGGCAGGTGAAGAACGTCGTTCCCGTCAGCCCGCCCGCACACGGATGGGTCGTCACGATCCGCACTCGTCACGATCCGAAGGAGCACCCCGCGCGTGAACCCGATCGCATCCGACCCGACCGCCTCCGGCAGCACCGACCCCGAGCTCACGGTGCCGGAGCTCACGGTGCCGACGGCGGACACTCCGCTGGATGCACTGCGCTCGGCCGACTTCACAGGGCGTCTGGTCGACATCGCCCGCACATGGGAGCACCCGCGGCCGGACGCCGCTGCCCGCGCAGCGGGCATCGCCTTCGCAGACACCGTCGCGTGCGCGATCGCCGGACTGCCGGACCCGGGAGTCGCCGCCTTCGTCCGGGCGACGGGCCACGCACCGTTCTCCTCTGGTTCCCCCCCTCGCCGATCGGGCCCGCGCCACCGGTCTGGCCGCCCACGCGCTCGACTACGACGACGTCGATGATGCGACGATCAGCCACCCGTCCGCCGCGATGGTGCCGGCACTGCTGTCAGTGGGCGCCGATCGCCGCGCGTCCGGTGCGGACGTCGTCGCCGCCTTCCACCGCGGCCTGGTGGTCGGCCGGCTCCTGGGTGCGGCCGTCGGCGTGCGCTCGCACTACGAGGCCGGCTGGCACACGACGAGCACACTCGGGACAGTCGCGGCCGCAGCCGCGGTGGGATCCGTGATGGGGCTCGACGAGCCCCGTATGCGCGCGGCGCTGGGGATCGCGGGCTCTCTGGCCCAGGGCAGCAGGCAGAACTTCGGGACGATGACGAAGCCGCTCCATGCCGGAGCGGCCGCGCACAATGCCGTGCTCGCCGCGTCCCTCGCAGAAGAGGGCTTCACCGCTGATGACCAGCTGCTCGAGGGGCCGCTGGGCTTCATCGCGCTGCACCGCGGAGAGTCGTCCGCGCCGCCCGTGACGGATGCGGACGTCGCGACAGCGTTCCTCAACGTGAAGCTCTATCCCTGCTGCTACTACACGCACGCCGCAGCGGACGCCGTCGCCGAACTCCGCGAGGACCTGGTGGCCGACGGGATCGACCCCACCTCCATCGCGTCACTCCACGTGACCGTCCAGCCGGGCGGGCTCGCCCCGCTCATCCACCCGCGGCCCGTCGACGGCACGCAGGCGAAGTTCAGCATGGAGTACGTCGCCGCCGCGATGCTCGCGGACGGGGCCGTCACCCTCGCCTCGTTCGAACCGGACTCCGTCGCCCGCCCTGCGCTGCAGGACCTGCTGGCGACGGTGACGAAGGCCGAGGCCGAGGTCCCGCCCGTGGGTCCCGCCGAGTGGACCGCCGGATACGCCGTCGTCGTCGCGACCCTGGCCGATGGGCGCACGTTCAGCCGCCGTGTCGATCGGCCGCGCGGCCATGCGACCCGTCCGGTCGACGACGCCACCCTGAGGACCAAGTTCGATGACTGCCTCACAGCAGCCGGCCTTCCGGGTGGGAGCACACCCGGGGACGCCTCCTCCGCACCGTCTGCGCTCTTCGACGCACTCGTGACGATCGCCGATCAGCGCTCGGTGTCCGAGGTCGCACAGCGCATCACCACGGTCCTCGCGGGCCGTGCCGACCAGGAGGCCGCACAGTGACCACCTCAGCGACGACGACCTCAGCCACCGGGGCCTCGGCGGCAGACGCACTCCGGCGGCCGCTCGACGGCATCGTCGTCGTGGCCCTCGAGCAGGCGGTCGCCGCGCCGTTCGCCTCGCGGCAGCTGGCGGACCTCGGCGCACGGGTCATCAAGGTCGAGCGACCGGGCGGGGGCGACTTCGCCCGCGCCTACGACTCGCATGTCGACGGCACATCGTCGGCATTCCTCTGGTTGGGCCGCGGCAAGGAGTCCGTCGTGCTCGACCTCAAGGACGACGACGGTCGGGCCCGGCTCGAGTCGCTGCTCGAGCGCGCGGACGTCTTCATCCAGAACCTCTCCCCCTCCGCCGCCCGCCGCGCCGGCCTCGATCCGGACGCGGTGCAGGAGAGACACCCCCACGTCATCGCGTGCGGCATCTCCGGCTACGGCGAGGACGGCCCGATGGCGACCGCGAAGGCCTACGACCTGCTGGTCCAGGGCGAATCCGGTCTCATCGACCTGACCGGCGACGGTGATGTCCAGGCCAAGGTCGGCATCTCGATCGCGGATATCGCCGCGGGCTCCTACGCCTACTCCTCGATCCTCGCGGCGCTGCACCACCGTCTGCGGTTCGGCGAGGCCCTGCCGGTGAAGATCTCCATGCTCGAGGCCCTGGCCGAATGGCTGAGCTACCCGCTCCACTACGCGCTGCACTCCGGTGCGGCACCGCTGCGCCGCGGCACGTCGCACGCGACGATCGCACCCTACGGGGCGTTCGTCACCGGTGACGGCGGACAGGTCCTCTTCGCGGTGCAGAACGACCGCGAGTGGCGCAGACTCTGCGACATCGTGCTGGGAGACCCAGAGCTCGCGGACGACCCCCGCTACGTGGACCAGCAGAACCGGGTCGCCCGGGCCGACGACCTCGAGGCCCTCATCGAGGAGCGCTTCGCCGCGTTCACGACCGACGAGGTCCGTGCGCTCCTGGAGCAGGCGGACATCGCCGTGGCCCGCCTCAACGGAATCCGCGACCTGGGCGACCATCCGCAGCTGCGGGCCCGCGGCCGCTGGGTCGACACCCCGCACCCCGGCGGCTCCGCGGAGACCCTCCGGCCGCCGTGGTCCGTCCCAGCGGAGGCCCAGGACTTCGGCGGCGTCCCCGCTCTGGGCGAGCACACGGACTCCGTCCTCGCGTGGCTGGACCAGTGACTCAGACAGCACCACAGATGACCCAGCACCACAGATGACACGGCCCCACCGATGACCCAGCCCCACAGATGAACCAGCCCACTCCCGACCACATCCCAGATCCGAAGGAGCGATCATGACCATCAACACGTACGAGGAGACCGAGACCCGCAAGGATCTCCGCTCGCTGGTCGACCAGATCTGCCAGGACTTCCCCGACACCTACTGGCAGCAGGTCGACAAGGAGGAGGCCTACCCGGAGAAGTTCGTCGAGGCCCTCACCGGGACCGGCGCACTGGGTGCGCTGATCCCCGAGGAGTACGGCGGCCTCGGCCTGGGTCTGGGCGATGGATCCGCGATCCTCGAGCAGATCAACTACAACGGTGCGAACTCCGGCGCCGTCCACGCGCAGCTCTACACGATGAACGCGGTGCTCCACCACGGCACCGAGGAGCAGAAGCAGCAGTACCTCCCGCAGATCGCGACGGGAGATCTGCGCCTCCAGGCGTTCGGCGTCACCGAGCCCGGAGCCGGCACGGACACCACGAGCCTCACGACGACCGCGGTGCGCGACGGCGACGAGTACGTCGTCAACGGGCAGAAGGTCTTCATCTCCCGCGTCCAGCAGTCCGACCTCATGCTCCTGCTCGCGCGGACCACGCCGCTGGACCAGGTGCAGAAGAAGTCCGACGGGATCTCGCTGTTCCTCATCGACATCCGCGATCTGCCCGGACTGACGATCAACCCGATCGACACCATGGTCAACCACTCGACGAACGCGCTGTTCTTCGATGACATGCGCATCCCCGCCTCCTCCCTCATCGGAGAGGAGGGCAAGGGCTTCAAGTACGTCCTGACCGGTATGAACGCGGAGCGGATCCTCATCGCCAGCGAGTGCATCGGTGACGGCCGCTGGTTCATCGACCGCGCTGTGGACTATTCGAAGGAGCGCGTCGTCTTCAACCGGCCCATCGGTGCGAACCAGGGCGTCCAGTTCCCGATCGCACGCGCGCACATCGAGCTCGAGGCCGCTGACCTCATGCGGTGGAAGGCGGCGGACCTCTTCGACGCGGGCAAGTCCTGCGGCGCCGAGGCGAACATGGCCAAGATGCTCGCCTCCGAGGCGTCCTGGAAGGCCGGCGACACGGCCCTGCAGACGCACGGCGGCTTCGGCATGTCCCGCGAGTACAACATCGAGCGGAAGTTCCGCGAGACGCGCCTCTACCAGATCGCGCCGATCTCGACGAACCTCATCCTGTCGTTCGTCGGCCAGCACGTGCTGGGCATGCCCCGCTCGTTCTGACAGTTGTGCCCCGCGCGGTCGGGGAATGGTCACGATGACCGATCCCCGACCGCGCGCCCTATACTCAGGCGCGCTTCTGCAATCGGCGGACCCCACCCGCAGGCCCGCCCGTGACAGCGCTCGAGCACACGGCACACTCCGCCGCGGGCTCGGGATCAGCGGAGCGACGACGCTCCGTGCGCACGCATCACACGAAACCCCTCCCCTAGGAATCCGGTCCCATGAAACCGATCTCGAACTCTCAGGGTGCTGCCCGTTCTCGCGCGCCCTTCGCGAGCGGACCGCTCAATCGCAGGTCATTGCTGACCCTGGCGGCCGCGGCACCGCTGCTCGCCGCGGCCGGCTGCGCCCCCGGCGCCTCCGCGAACGGCCTCCGCCCTGACGGCGCACTGCGCGTCGCCACCTACATCACCCCCGGCTACACCGACCTCTATCCCGGCATCGAGCGCTTCAACGAGTCGCTGACCGCGGAGCTCGGAGCCGACATCGTCGACTTCTTCGATTCCGGCGCGCTGCTGAACGCGGAGCAGCTGGTCCCGGGCATGCTGCGCGGTGTCACCGACGTGGGCTTCCAGACCTCCAGCTACGTGTCTGCGAGCTTCCCGATCCTGGGCGCTGCCGAACTCCCGTTCGTCAACGACGGGTTCGAGCAGATGCGCCGCGCGCTTGCGCCGGAGTCGCCCCTCATGAACCTCATAAACGACACGCTGAGGCCCCAGGGCATCACGAACATCGGTGCGATGCCCTGCACGGAGCAGTGGCTCTTCACGGTGGATCGTCCCGTCGCCGAACCCGGCGATCTGCGCGGTCTGCGCATCCGCACCGCCGGCCACGTCGAGGGCGAGATGGTGAAGTCGCTCGGCGGCGCGCCCGTCTCGATGTCGTCGGCAGAGCTGTACGAGGCGCTGGAGCGCGGCACGATCGACGGGATGGTGTCCTACCTCGGCACGATCGTGTCCCGCGGGCTCGCAGACGTCGTGAACTACGCGACGCGCGCACACTTCGGCGCATACAGCGTCGATGCGTATGCGAACACCGCGTGGCTCGAGGACACGGGGCCGGACATCCAGGGGGCGCTGCACTCCGCCGGCGCCGTCTACGCGCAGGAGGGCACGGACATCCAGTACCGGGTGTACGAGGATGACTACCTGCCGATGGTCCAGGAATCCTCGCTGGAGATCGTCGAACTGGACGACAAGCAGATCGACTCGTTCCGTCAGGCCACGAGCGGAGTCGTCGACTGGTGGATCAGGACCGTCGGAGACACCGAGCTCGCCGAACGGGCTCTGGCCTACGTGAAGGAGGCATGATGCTGAGCACATTCAACGCCCTCCGCCGGGTGACGCGGGTGCTGCGCATGGCGTCCGCCTGCGTGATCCTCCTCGTCATGCTCATCACCGGGTATGACGTCGTCATGCGATACGTCTTCGCACAGCCGCTCGAGTGGTCCATCACCATCTCGATGGTCGGCCTCGTCGCGATCGTCATGCTGACGGTCCCGGACCTCGAGGCCGACGACTCGCATATCGGCATGGACCTGTTCTACCGCGGCTTCGGCCGCGCCCAGACTGCCGTCGCCGACCTCGTCACGCTCATCGCGACATTCGCCTTCTGCACCGTGTCCGGCGTCGCCGCGGCTCTCACATCCGTCCACTTCTTCAATGCCGGGATGCGCACCGCGGGCACCTTCAACATGCCCGTCTGGATCGGCTATGCGCTCGTCGCACTGGGCCTCCTGCTGGCCGCCGTCATGACACTCCTGCGCTACATCCTCAAACGGGCTCTTCCGGTTTCAGAGTGCGTAGCAGGGTCTCTGCACCCAGTGTGTCGGTGATGAATGAGAGGCGGGCCTTGGGTGATGATGGAAATTCTCCAAGATCCCTCACACCCAAGGCCCTGCCATGCAATCTACCTCCTCAGCCCAGTCGTGTCCTGTAGCCGATGTCATCTGCCGCACCCTCGAACTCGGCATCCACATCACCGGCGCGCACATCACCGATGACGACGTCACCGTCATCGAAGCCACACCACGAGAACCGGCGGGATTCTGCCCTGACTGCGGGGCGGAAGGACGACTGCGTGATCACGTCATCCGTCACCTGACA
>NZ_FXZF01000062.1:0-6224 GCF_900169375.1 Brevibacterium sp. Mu109 | reverse complement strand
CGGCTTCGCGCTTGTAGTCCTCGGTGTACGACCGTCGCTGCTTTCTGCTTGACGACATGCCAGACATCCTTCCAGCGGAACCCGTGATCCCGCTATCTCGGGTGTCTACAACTCGAGGCTAACCCCACCCGCACGGTGCGGGGACAGTGCATAGTGGGAGGCATGACTGATGCACCTCCACCCGCTGACACCGACACCCGTGACTGGACCTTCGTCATCGACTCCGGCTGCGAGGAGTGCGGCTATGGACCGCACGACCCGGCCACCACGACGAAGCGCATCCAGGCGCTCCCGCCTCGTTGGGCCGCCGTCCTGCAGCGGGAGGACGCCGCGGTGCGTCCGCGGGAGGGGACGTGGTCGCCCCTCGAGTACGCGTGCCACTCCCGCGACCTCGTCGGGGCGCTGGGTGAGAGGATCGCCGCCATGCTCGAGTCGCGGAACCCGACGTTCGCGGACTACGACGGCGAGGCCGAGGCCGTGCGCGGCGAGTTCTGGGCGGCCGACCCCGCACGGGTGGCGCGAGAGATCGACGAGGCGACCGCGGCCTCGGCGGCGGTCATCGCCCGGGTGTCCGACGGCGACTGGGAGAGGACCGGTCAGCGAGGCGACGGGTTCACCTTCACCGTCGCCTCGCTCTGCCGGTACCTCGTCCACGATCTGGAGCACCACCTGCACGACGTCGACGGGTGAGGCCGCACGACGGCCGCGCACACGCCGACGGCGGGGTGGGGCGCATCGTCCCACCCCGCCGCTCGCATCTCCGCACGGATGACCGTGCGGTTGAGCGCCGCGCCGCCTGCTGAGGCCTACCTGTCGGCCCTGATCAGGTCCGCGGCGCGCTCGCCCATCAGCATCACGGAGATGTTCGGATTCACCGCTGGCAGCTGCGGCATGGCCGAGGCATCGACCACGCGCAGTCCGGACACGCCCTTGACCCGCAGCTGGGGATCCAGCGGCGACATGTCGTCATCGACCGCACCCATCCGGCAGGAGCCGGCGGGGTGGTAGACCGTGTTGTGCGTCTTCGAGACGTACTCCGCGATCTGCTCATCGGTCTGCACGTCCTCGCCCGGGAACAGCTCGCGGCTGACCTTGTCGGCCATCGCCGGCTGGGCGATGATCTCGCGGGCCCTCTTGATGCCCGCGACGGCCACGCGCATGTCGTGGCCCTCCTCATCCGTGAAGTACCGCGGGTCGACCTTCGGCTTGTCGCGGTAGTCCAGCGACCGCAGACGCACCGTGCCGCGGGACTTCGCGTGCGTGACATTGGGGGTCAGCGCGAAGGACTCCGGCGAGGTGGGGTAGCCCTGGCGACGCGTGTGCATATCGAAGGGCACACTGCCGTAGTGCATCATGAGGTCCGGCAGATCCAGCCCGTCCTGCGTGGCTGCGAAGATGCCGATCTCCCACCACTGGGTGGCGTCGCGGACCATCGGCTCCTTCGTTTCCCACGAGATCACCGCTTCCGGGTGATCCTGCAGGTTCGACCCCACACCGGGGGAGTCGACCCGGACATCGATGCCGAACTCGCGCAGGTGGTCGGCCGGTCCGATGCCTGAGAGCATGAGCAGCTTCGGCGTATCGATCGCACCGGCGCTCAGCACGATCTCACGCGTCGCCCGCAGCACGGACGACCGGTCGAACGAGTTGTCGACGTACTCGACGCCCACCGCGCGGTCGCCCTCGAACAGCAGGCGCATGACCCAGTGCCCGGTGAGGATGTCCAGGTTCTTCCGCTCATCCTGGATCGGGTGCAGGTAGGACACCGACGAGGAGGAGCGCGTGCCGTCGGCCTTCCGGTTGATCTGGAAGAATCCGGCGCCGTTCACCACGGTCTCGCCGTCGTTGAAGACGGCGCGGGGGATACCGGCCTGCTCGCAGGCGTCCAGCACCGCGACGCCGATCGGGTCCTCGGGCGGCACATCCATGAGGTGCACCGGGCCGGCGGTCCCGTGCTTCTCGCCGCCGCGCGCATTGGTCTCCAGGCGCTTGAGGAGCGGGAGGATGTTCTCCGCATCCCAGCCCTCCGCGCCCAGCTCGACCCACAGGTCCAGGTCCTCGGCCGGCGGGTGGAACGCGATGCAGGAGTTGTGCGACGAGCAGCCGCCCAGCACCTTGGCGCGCGCGTGGCGCATGAACGAGTTGCCGTTCTCCTGCGGCTCGATCGGGTAGTCCCAGTCCAGCCCGGACTCCAGCAGCTCCGGCCAGCGCTTGAGGTCCAGGACCTCGGCATGGTCCTGGTCGTGGGGGCCGGCCTCCAGCAGCGCGACCGTGACGTCCGTGTCCTCACTGAGTCGTGCGGCGACCGCGGCGCCCGCCGATCCTCCACCGATGACCACGTAGTCGTATTCGCGAACGGGATTCTCCGATGTCATGTCGTCGATCATCTGTGCTCCTCATCCTTCCTTGCGCGGGAACCAGTCGGCCGGGGCCGGCTCGGTGTTCTGGTAGATGTGCTTGGGCTCGACGTACTCGCCCATGCCGGACGGGCCGAGCTCACGGCCGATCCCGGACTGCTTGAAGCCGCCCCACTCCGCCTGCGGCAGGTAGGGGTGGTAGTCGTTGATCCAGATCGTGCCGTGGCGCAGCTTGCGCGAGACGCGGTTGGCGACACCCGCGTCCGAGGTCCACACGGCACCTGCGAGCCCGTACTCGGTGTGGTTGGCGGTCTGGATCGCCTCCGCCTCAGTGGAGAAGGTCTCCACGGTGATGACGGGGCCGAAGCCCTCCTCGATCACGGCGGGGTTGTCGCGGGTGCACTGGTCGAGGACCGTCGGGGCGTAGAAGAAGCCGTTCGCGTGCTCCTCGCCGCCCCAGTGACCGCCCACCCGCAGCCGCGCGCCGGCCTCGACGCCGCGCTTCACGTAGTCGGTGACCTTGTCGCGGTGCTCCTGCGAGATGAGCGGTCCGGTCTCCGCCTTCCCGTCGAACGGGCCGCCCATGACGATGCCCTCAGCACGGCTGACCAGCTCATCGACGAAGCGCTCGGCGATCGTGTCCTGCACGATCAGGCGGGTCCCGGCCGAGCACACGAGCCCGGAATCCAGGAACGCGGCGGTCAGCGCATTGTCGACCGCCGCGTCGAAATCGGCGTCGGCGAAGACCACGTTGGGGTTCTTGCCGCCCAGTTCCAGTGCGACCTTCTTCACCGTCGCCGCTGCGGATTCGGAGATCTTCCGACCGGTGACAGCGCCGCCCGTGAACGACACGAGGTCGATGTCCGGGTGAGTGGAGAGGGGAGCACCCACGGTGCCGCCGGCGCCCAGGACCAGGTTGGCGACGCCCGCGGGCAGGCCCGCGGCTTCGAGCACCTCCATGAGCAGCATCGAGCTGTGCGGGGTGAGCTCCGCCGGCTTGAGGATGAACGAGTTGCCGGCCGCCAGAGCAGGAGCGACCTTCCAGGACGCCTGCAGCAGCGGGAAGTTCCACGGGGTGATCATTCCGCAGACCCCGACGGGCTCGTAGACCACGCGGGAGATGACGGAGGAGTCACCGGCGTCGACCAGTCGGCCCGGGTTCTGATCAGCGATCTTCCCGAAGTAGCGGAACGCGGAGGCGATGTCGTCCATGTCGCCTTCGGCCTCGACCAGTCGCTTGCCGGTGTCCAGCGCCTCCGCGCGGGCGAAGTCATCCTTGCGCGCGGTGATGCCGTCGGCGACCCGCAGGAGGAAGTCGCCGCGCTCGGAGGCGGGCCGGTCCGCCCACACCCCCTCGTCGAAGGCGCGACGCGCAGCCGCGATCGCCCGTTCGACGTCGGTGGAGGTGGCCTCGGAGACGATCCCGACCTCGGTGCCGTCAGCCGGGCAGGTCACCGTGCGGGTCGCTCCGTCGGACGAGGCGACCCAGGATCCGTCGATGTACAGGGTGGTTGCGTCGGATGTCGTCATCGCGATTCTCCTTCTGCGGGTGGTGCTGCGGATTCGTCGGTGTCGAGTTCATCGACGACCGCCTGGTCGGTGCCCCACCACTGGTCGGGGACCTCTGCGTCCATCAGCGACGCCGGGGCGCCCTTGTCGCCCGTGAGCGTCATGAACGCGACGTGGGCGTCATAGGCGTCCAGGACATCGGAGATGACCTGCTCCTTCGTGTAGCCCATGATGTCCTGTCCGCGTGAACCGGTCGCGGAGAAGACCTCGAGCTGGAAGTAGACGTCCCGCGAGACAGCGATGTTGGCGGCGAAGTTCGGCACCGGGTAGGCGACGGGGTAGGCCTGGTACTTGAAGTCCTCATGGCCGCTGAAGTGGACCGTGAGGTCGATGTGGGGGATCGGGTAGTCGGAGTGCTCGCCGCGGTGGCAGTGGACATCCGCCCCGAGCTTCTTCAGCTCGTCGGCGACCTCCTCGATCGCGGGCGCCGCGACGCCGTCGACGTAGCGGGTGATCTGCGCAGCGGAGGCATACGACATCCGGCGCGTGAGCCGTTGGCGCCAGTTGCCGCGTTCGCCGCCCTCGCGGATCCGGCTGTTGAGCACGTCCGGCATGGATGCGATCTGCGAGTCCAGGGTCAGCCGCTCGGAGCGCAGCACCTTGAAGAGGCTGAACATCACGAGGTAGATGACGATCGACAGGGGCAGTCCGACCATCACAGTGGCCGCCTGCAGCGTGTAGACGCCGTCGATGAACAGCATCGAGAGGGTCAGGGCGCCGGTGATGACGGCCCAGACGATGCGCAGCCACGGCGGACCGTCCGATTCCGTCGAGGACGGCTTCGACGTCATGTTCGCCATCACGAGGGAGCCGGAGTCCGCAGAGGTGACGTAGAAGAACAGTCCGGTGACGACGGCGAGGCCGACGGTGAAGAAGGATCCCGGGTACTGCTCGAGCAGCGTGAAGAAACCGGATTCGGGCTGCGCGATCGCGAATTCCATGAACTCCTGGTCGCCGGCCTTGAAGAAGCTCAGCGCCGCATTGCCGAAGATCGAGACCCACAGCAGGATGAATGCGAAGGGGATCAGCAGGACGCCGATCACGAACTGGCGCAGGGTGCGACCGCGGGAGATGCGGGCCAGGAACAGGCTGACGAACGGTGCCCAGGCGATCCACCAGGCCCAGAAGAACAGGGTCCAATCGGCCATCCACTGATCCGCCGGGTAGTCCGGAGAGCCCGCCTCATGCGCGAATGTGTTCATGAGCATCGACGGGAACGCGGAGAAGAAGTCACCGATGTTCTGCACGAGGGCGTTCAGCAGCTCGTGGGTCTTGCCGGAGAACAGCACCCACAGCATGAGGGCGAGCGCGAGGATCACGTTCAGCTCGGAGAGACGGCGAATGCCCTTGTCGACACCGGAGACCGTGGAGATGATCGTGATGAACACCGCGAGTGCCATGAGGGCGACCTGGACGCCGATGGAGGTCGGGATGCCGAAGATCGCCGAGAGGCCGAAGTTCAGGAAGACGACGCCGACGCCCAGGGACACGGAGATGCCGAAGATCGTGCCGATGGTCGCGGCGATCTCCACCGTATGGCCGATCGGCCCGTGGATCCGCTTGCCGAAGATGGGGGCGAGGGCGGACCTGATGCTGAGCGGCAGGTGGTAGCGGTACGCGAAGAGGCCGAACGCCATACCCATGAGGGCGTACATGGCCCAGCCGGGGATCCCGTAGTGGAAGATCGTCCAGATCGGTGCCCAGCGGGCGGCTGCGTCGGACAGAGGCTCGACGTCCGGCGGAGTGAGGAAGTTCGTGGCGGGCCCTGACATGCCGAAGAACATGAGGTCGACGCCGATGCCGGCGGCGAACAGCATGGCCGCCCACGTGAACATGTTGAACTTCGGCCTGGAGTGATCCGGCCCCATCCTGGTGCGGCCCACGCGGGAGAACGCCACGATGAGCACGAAGACGACCACGATGGCGGCGGTCAGGACGTAGTACCAGCCGAAGTTGGTCGCGACCCAGCCCATCGCGCCGAAGATCACGGTCTCAGCCTGCGCGGGCAGCAGCGCCGCCCACAGGACGAAGGCCCCGATGATCACGGCTGTGCCGATGAAGACCGGCCAGTTGACGGGGGACGGCTTGGCCTTCGGGGCGTGGATCGCGTCCGGCTCCGGTGGTGGGCTCTGATCCTGCATGGCTGCAGTCACGGGATTCCTTCTTTCTCTTAAAGGGGTATCCATCTTGGTGCCGATAGGTGGATCGGTGCGGGCTGGTGGTCAGGGAGTTCGGCGCCAGGGCCTGGGAGAGGTTGCCTGGTCGAGGCTACTGGGCCTCGAGCGAGGTCCTCTTCGC
>NZ_FXZF01000027.1:0-41482 GCF_900169375.1 Brevibacterium sp. Mu109 | reverse complement strand
CCGGATCCGACTGGCAGGCGTGGAGGTCGACCACGGAAGAATCTCAGAGTGTCACCGAAGTCCTGAGACATGAACTGTCACCGATGTCCTGATACAGAACTGTCACCGATGTCTCGAGACATCACAGCTGAACCACGAAACCCCAGCTTTCATCAGAACGCACACCAAAGAAGGTGGTTGGTCTGATGAAAGGTGGGGTTTCGTACTTGCAAGGACCGGGCGCCGATCAGGCGATATCGGCAACGCTGACGTCGCCGCGGATATAGCCGCCCAGTTCGTCGCTCACACGTTCGGCGGCATCCCAGGAGATCTCACCGGCAGCCGCGGCGGCTGTGAGCTCCGCGCGCACCCCGGCCACGCGGTCTTCGCGCTCGTCCGCCTCTGCATCCGCCTCGCCATCCGTTCCGGCGCCCTCCGTGGCGATCGACTGCGGTGCGGCCGCGCCGACCTCTGCTTGGGTGTCCCGGACGACGGTCTGACCCAGAGCGGCGGCACCGACGGTCGAGCCGACCGCGAGTGCCGCAGACAGGAGAAGACGGGTCCCGATGTTCATGACCCAAGCTTCCCACGCGAATCTGAAGCCCCGGCAGTATCCGGCTGTGCGACAGCTGAGGATGTGACGCGGAAAGTCACTCGGACGCTGTGGGACCATCCTTCAGCAGCGCCACGAACTGCTCCTCGTCCAGCACCGCGACTCCCAACGACTCCGCCTTCGTGAGCTTCGACCCGGCGTTCGCACCGGCCACCAGGTAGTCGGTCTTCTTCGACACCGATCCGGACGACTTTCCTCCGGCCGCACGGATCGCCTCGGCGATGCCGTCGCGGGTGAAGAGTTCCAGCGATCCGGTCGCGACGATCGTGAGCCCGGCGAGGGTCTGCGCCTGCGCAGCCTCGCTGACCTCGTCCGCGACCTCGGGTTCGATTCCCTCCGCCGAGGCCCCCGCAGCTCCCGCTGCCGCCCCACCGGACGCAGCACCGGACGCCCCACCGGCCGCCGCACCCGTCACCGCGTCATCCATGACGACGCCCGCGGCCAGCCACCGATCGACGATCTCCACATGCCAGTCGACGTCGAACCACTCGTGCAGGCTCTGTGCGATCACCTCGCCCACGCCTTCGATCGCGGCGAGCTCGTCCACCGGTGCGGACCGGACCGCCTCCATCGATCCGAATGCCGCTGCGATCTCCCGCGCCGCCGCAGGACCCACGTGCCGGATCGACAGGGCGACGAGGATCCGCCACAGGGGTGACTGCTTCGCCCGCTCCAACTCCGCGAACAGCGTCTCCGTGTTCTTGCGCAGGCGTGAGGGGAACCTCACCTCACCCTTCTTCGCCTTCGTCTTGTACAGCTCCGGTCGAGTCCAGAAGTAGGGCACGAGCTCGATCCGCTTGTCCCCGTCCGCCCGCACCGTCTGCCACGTCTTCAGGCTGTCCAGGTCCTCCGGCGTCAGGTCGAAGAGGAACGCCTCGGAGGTGAGCGGTGCACGCATCTCGTCGCCCGTCCTCTGCGCGAGACCCGTGTCGGTGTCCCAGTCGAAGTTCCGCACGCCGTCGTACTCGCCGGGAGCCGTCAGGGCGTAGGCCGCCTTCTCCCCCAGCGCCTCGATGTCGAGTGCGGACCGCGACGCGAGGTAGATCACGCGGTTGACCAGCTGGTCGGGGCACGACCGCGCGTTGGGGCAGCGCCTGTCCTTGTCGCCGGCCTTCTGCTCATACAGCGTGGCGCCGCACGCCGGGCACTCCGTGGGCATGACGAAGGCGCGCTCGCTCCCGTCACGCTGGTCGACGACCGGCCCCAGCACCTCGGGGATCACATCTCCGGCCTTCCGGATGACGACGAGGTCTCCGATCAGCACGCCCTTGCGCTCGACCTCGTACCCGTTGTGGAGGGTAGCGCGCTCGACGGTGGAGCCCGCGACCAGCACCGGTTCCATCACCGCGAACGGGGTGACCCGCCCGGTGCGTCCCACCTGCACCTGGATGTCGAGCAGACGGGTTGTGACCTCTTCCGGCGGGTACTTGTATGCGATCGCCCAGCGCGGCGCCCGCGACGTGTACCCCAGCTGCTCCTGTGCGGCGATGTCGTCGACCTTGATGACGACGCCGTCGATCTCGTGCGAGACGGAGTGGCGGTTCTCCCCGTAGTACTCGATGAACTCCTCGACTTCTGCAGCGGACTCGCAGACCCGGTAGTACTCGCTGATCGGCAGGCCCCAGTCGCGCAGCGTCTCGTAGACCTCCGACTGGGCGGCTGGCTCCGGATGCGAATCGTCTGCGGGCGTCCACGCCGCGATGCCGTGGACCAGCATCCGCAGCGGTCTGCGCGCCGTCACGCGCGAGTCCTTCTGCCGCAGGGAGCCCGCCGCCGCGTTCCGCGGATTCGCGAACGGCTTCTGGCCGGATTCGACGAGTCCGGCGTTCAATTCCGCGAACCGCTCGATCGGGAAGAACACCTCGCCGCGGATCTCGACCTCCTGCGGCGGATGCTCCGTCGCGAGCTGCTGCGGCACATCCTCCAGGGTGCGCACGTTCGGGGTGATGTCCTCACCCGTCGTCCCGTCGCCGCGGGTCGCAGCGCGCACCAGGTGCCCATCGCGGTAGAGGAGGTTGACCGCCAGCCCGTCGATCTTGAGCTCCGTGAGCCAGCGCGTGCCTTCCGGCACAGCGTGCCTCTCCCGTGAGAACCACGTGCGCAGCTCGTCGATCGAGAACACGTTGTCCAGCGAGTACATCCGCACCAGGTGCTCGACCGCGTCAAATGTCGTCGTATCGACGGCCCCGCCCACGTGCTGCGTGGGCGAGTCCTCCTTCGCGAGCTCCGGATGGGCCTGCTCGATCTCCTCGAGCTCCGCCACCATCGCGTCGTAGTCCGCGTCCGGGACGGGAGAGGCGTTCTGCTGGTAGTACTGCTCCCGCAGCTCCTCGATGCGCGCAGTGAGCTCGTGGACGCGCTTCGCGAGGCCCGCGGTCTCCGTCACATCAGCCTCGGTGACCTGGTCCGCCACAGGGCCGGCCATCGCCGGCTCAGCCGCCGTGGCATCGGTGTTCGTCGACTCCGTGGTCATCGGTTCGTCTCCTCGCGCTGGGTCACTCCACCTGGTCCGCGAACGCCCGGGCGAGCGCTGCGGCCATCTGCACGTGCGTGCGGCTGCGCGCGGGACCGGCGATCTCCGGCAGCAGCGGGTAGGCGCCGATGGGCAGCTCCTCCCCCGTGAGGATACCGAAGCCGGCGAGCCCTGATCGGCCCATGCCGACCGCCGTCCACGGACGGGCGACAGTCTCGACCCAGCTGCTGACGGCCTCCGGCGCCGAGGCCGCAGTCTCCGGCACCCGCAGCCAGAGTCCCCTGCCCGCCTCGGTCCACTCGGCCAGCCGCTCCCAGCGATTCAGCTGTGCGGCTGCGGCCTCCGTCGCACGGGGCGCCGGGATCGCGAGGTGGTCGATGCCGGCATCGACGGCGAGCTGCGTGTGCGCCACGTCCTTGCCGCTGATCGTCACGGTGTCGGCATCCGGCAGCGACAGGATGGTGCCGGGGCCGGTGCGGGCGACCACGGAGCGCAGAGCGGCGAGGACGTGGGTGTCCGGCACGGCCGGCAGGGTGCGGAACCCGGACACCGTCGGGACGGTGCCGGTGAGGATCGCGTCAAGGTCGTCCTCGACCAGCCGGATCCGGATCCGGTCGAGCGGAGCAGCGCCCGCGGCCTCGGTCTCAGCCGGGACCTCGGGTGCGGCTGCTCCTCCGACGATGCGGTGGATGCGCTCGCGCAGGTCCAGCAGGCCCTGCGCGTACGACTGCACGACGTCCCTGCGGGCGCCCGCATCGCGCAGGACCGGGGACTCGTCGGGCAGGCCCAGGCGGCGCACCAGCGTCCAGGGACCCGGCACGGACACGAGCACGGGCAGGGCGGAGGCCTCCGCGTACTCGCCCAGGGCGTCGAGCGCACGACCGATCCGCGACTGCTCCCGACGAGCGTCCAGGGTGCTGGCCGCGGTGGCCGCGCGACCACCCAGCAGCCGCCATCCCGCCGGTCCGATGTCGACCGGGAGCTCCGGCAGCAGCTGCGCGGCCAGTCCCAGCGCGTCGGCGGCCCAGCGGGTGCCGCCCGCCGCCGGAGCGCTCATGAGAGGGAACGGCAGCAGGCCGGGAGCCTCCGCCGCGAGCGTCGCTCCGCGCGAGACCGCCTCCCGCGGATCCACGTCCGCCCAGACCCCCGTCGTCGCTGCGCGGGGGATCGATGCGCCATCAGTCATGTCGTCCTCTTCATCGTCACTGGAACGTCGTCGGGCGGGTGCGTCAACGGCCGCGCCCCTGCAGACGTGTCGACGGCAGTCCGTGGGGCGTGAAGCCCATGATCTTCGCATAGAAGCCGAACTCCGTGACGAGGGTGTCCGCGATGACCTCGTGCGTCGTGAACCCGTGTCCCTCGTCCTCGTAGAACCGTGCCGCGTAGGGTGTGCCGTTCTCTTCGAGCGCGTCGATGACCCGCTGGGTCTGGGAGGGGAGGACGACCGTGTCGCACTGACCTTGGAAGAGGGCCAGCGGCACGGTCAGCCGGTCCGCTCGGCTGAGCGGCGAGCGCTGATGGTGGAGGTCCTCCGACCCGGGCAGCGGTCCGATGAGGCTCTGGCTGTAGTGCGCCTCGAACCGTGCGGTCCCGCGTGCGAAGTCCAGGGCGTCTGCCACGCCGTAGCGGCTCACGCCGCATGCGAACACGTCCGAGGCCGTCACCGCACCCAGCACGGTCCAGCCTCCCGCAGAGCTACCGCTCACCGCGATCCGGTCACGGTCGGCGAGGCCGGCAGCAGCGAGACCGCGGGCGACCGTCACGACATCGTCGACGTCGTCGATGCCCCACCGGCCGTGGAGCGCGGACCTGTGGTGGCGGCCGAAGCCGGTCGATCCGGTGTGGTTGACGAGTGCGACGCCGATCCCGCGGGAGGTGAAGAACGCCCCGAACGACTGGGCCGACGGCATCGCCTGATCCGTGGGCCCGCCGTGGACGAAGACGACGTACGGCGGACGCTCGTCGTCCGGACCTTCCGTCTGCGGGTTGAACGGCGGATAGACGACCGTGTGGACGGCGTCGAACGACCACAGCTGCGGAGTGGAGAACCAGGGGCTGGTGTCCGTGACGTCGGCCTCGAGTGCGACGGGATGCAGCTCACCGGACGCCACATGGAACGTGTAGAGGCCGGTGACGCGGTCACCGGCGCCTCCGACCAGCAGGGCCGTCGCCGAGTCGTCATCGAAGTCCTGGATGCGCAGCCAGTCCAGGGGGCAACCGAGCTCGTGCTCGGCACCGGTGCGCGGGTCGGCCCACAGCAGCGTCGTACCCGCCGAGCGGCTCTCCGCCAGGATCCGCGTGCCGCGGGAGACGGGCAGGTACCACTGCGACCCCAGCTTCCACAGCGGTCCGCCGATCTCCCCTGTCAGCGTCACGGACTCTCCCATGACCGATGCCGGCGGATCGCTCACGAACTGCGTCTCGCGGAACTCGCGGACGGCGGGCCGCACGCGCACGGTGGACTCTGCAGGTGGGACGCCGGGCTCACCGCACGCGCGCCGATAGGCGGACGGCGCATCGACCGTCACGACGGTCCAGTGCCCTGACGAGTCCTCGCTGAAGGCCAGGTCTTTCCCGGACAGCCATTCGGGCTGCAGCACGGAGACCTCCGGGCCGTGCCAGATCCGGTGGGCGTCGCCGACCGGCTCGAGGGTCCCCGGGTCCAGGGCGGTTGCGAAGAGGCCGGTCTCGCCCCAGGGCATGTGGGGGCTGTCCCAGCCCACCCAGGCGAGCAGGGTCCGATCCGGCGAGAGCCTCGGCCATGCGAGGAAGTCGGCCGGAGCCTCGGCGAGGATCTGTGGTGCTGGGAGCGTGTCTGAGAGCGGGGCGTCGTCTGCCGCACCGGATTCGTCGTCCTCATCGCGGGCGAGGACGACGAGCGCCTGGGTCACGCGATCGTGCTGGGTCACGCGATCGTGCTGGGTCACGCGATCGCCCGGGGTCTCTGGAGAGTGGGGCTCCGGCTTGTGGGGCTCCGTCGTCTGGGGCTCTTGAGTCTGGGGCACCGGAGTGTGGGTCTCCTGCACCGCGAGGACGACGCCCTGGGACACCGTGAGGTCTCCGTATCTGACAGCACCGTCGGTGTCGGGTGTCAGGTGGATGCGGTCGAAGATCGGCCCGCGGGCGCCGGCCGATCGCACAGCGTCGAGCCCTCGGCCGCCGGCGCGGACGATCTGTGCGATCTGGTCCGCCGACAGGGTGCAGATGCGCTGGCTGTCGTTCTCGACGAAGACGAGCCTGCCCGACGTCGGCAGGATCGCCCACGCCCCACCGCCGTATTCGTTCACCCGCGAGGTGACGCTGATATCCAGGCCGGTGATCTGCACGCGTGCAGCGGTGTCGTCCCGCGGAGCCCAGAAGAGCGCCGGTGCACCGTACTGTTCGGGCACGGCCTGGGTGAACCACACGCCGGGCCTGCCGTCGACGGCGCCGAACCGGCCCCGGCCGATCGGCCGCTCGTCCACCGCAGCGGCGACGTCGATCGGTGAGTCCCAGGTGCCGTAGGGGGCCAAGCGCTTCATGTCCCAGTCATACTCGCGATCCGACGTCCTCGTGGAGGTCCGCTCACGCCCGTGCCCGGCTGCGGGCGCGATCGATCGTCGCCTGCCCCAGCACTCGCGACCCTCGGTAGACCACCATCGTCTGGCCAGGAGCGACCCCTTGCAGCGGCTCCTTCACCAGCACCCGCAGCACCTGGCCGGCCGGACGCGGTCGGGGTACGACCGGACCCAGCGGGTCGGCTTCCGCGGCGGGAGCATCCGTGCGCAGCTCGCCCAGCCAGACGCGTGCGGGCACAGGGTCCGCGTGCGCGCGGATCTGCACCTCGCAGTCGATGCCCGAGTCCTCTGTAGCGCCCATGTCCGATGGAGCAGGCCCCGCCCAGGAGGTGCGGATGCCCTCCATCTCGTCGACGGCGAGTGCCTCCCGGGGTCCCACGGTCACGGTGTTGCGTGCGGCGTCGACGCCCAGGACGTAGCGCGGCTGGCCGTCCGCAGCGGGCCGTTCGATGCCCAGCCCCTTGCGCTGGCCGACCGTGTAGGTCGTCGCGCCGTCGTGGTCGCCCAGCACATCGCCGGATTCGTCCTCGATGAGCCCCGGGCGCATCGGGATCTTGTCCGTGAGCCACGCCTTCGTGTCCCCGTCGGGGATGAAGCAGATGTCGTAGGAGTCCGGCTTGTTCGCGACGGGGAACCCGCGCTGCTCGGCCTCCGCCCGCACATCGGCCTTGGACGCGGAGGCGCCGATCGGGAACAGGCAGTGCTCCAGCTGTTCGGGGGTCAGGACACCCAGGACGTAGCTCTGGTCCTTGTTGAGGTCCACGCCGCGGTGCAGCTCCGTGGTGCCGTCGTCTGCCCGGCGGATCTCCGCATAGTGTCCGGTGGCGACTGCGTCGAAGCCCAGGGCGAGCGCGCGGTCCAGCAGTGCGGCGAACTTGATCCGCTCGTTGCAGCGCATGCAGGGGTTCGGTGTGCGGCCGTTCGCGTACTCGGCGATGAAGTCGTCGACGACGTCTTCCTTGAAGCGCTCGGAGAAGTCCCACACGTAGTACGGGATGTCGAGCATGCCCGCGACGATGTGGGCGTCGCGGGAGTCCTCGATGGTGCAGCAGCCCCGCGAACCGGTCCTCAGCGTGCCCGGCATCCGCGAGAGCGCGAGGTGGACGCCCACCACGTCGTGGCCGGCGTCGACGGCACGTGCGGCGGCGACCGCAGAGTCCACTCCTCCGGACATGGCAGCCAGAACCTTCACTGTGCACCTCCCGAATCAGCCCAGCGCGGCGATGCGGACACCATACCCGCCCGGCGTGAACGGTCCACAATCTCGGGCAGTGCGCGCAGGAGTGCGTCGACCTGTTCGCGGGTGGTGTCCGGTCCCAGCGAGAAGCGCTGGGTGGAGCGTGCCTGGTCCTCGTCGAAACCGCACGCCATGAGGACGTGGGACGGGCGTGAGACTCCCGCCTGGCAGGCGGACCCCGTCGAGGTCGCGAAGCCGGCGACGTCGAGCAGGAAGAGGAGCGAGTCTCCCTCGCACCCGGGGAAGACGACATGGAGGTTCGCCGGCAGGCGGCTGGGGCGGGGGTCCTCGTCGCCGGACCGGTCATCGTCGCCGGGGCGGTCATCGTCGCCGGGGCGGGAGTCGTCTCCCTCGAGTCCTGCGCCTGTGAGGATCGCATCGGGGATCTGCTCGCGGATGCCGTCGGCCAGTCTGTCCCTCAGGTCAGCGGTGCGGGAGACCGTGCCGTCCGTGACATGGGAGGCGGCGATCTCTGCGGCGGTCGCGAACGCCGTCGCACCGGCGACGTCGAGCGTGCCGGAGCGGACGCTGCGCTCCTGTCCGCCGCCGTGCAGGATCGGCACGGGCGAGATGCCGCGGGAGAGCACGAGCGCGCCCACCCCCACCGGACCCGCCACCTTGTGCGCGGAGAGGCTCATCGCGTCGACGCCCAATGCGGCGAAGTCCAGGGGGATCTGACCCAATGCCTGCACCGCGTCGGTGTGGACGGGTACCCCGTGCGGATGCGCGAGCGCGACGATCTCCTCGATCGGCTGCACCGTCCCGATCTCGTTGTTCGCGAGCATGACGGAGATCAGGCTCACCGATTCCGGGTCCTCGTCGATCGCCGCCCTCAGTGCCTCGAGATCGACGCGCCCCTGGCGGTCGACCGGCAGCCAGACCACGTCGACGCCGTGGGACTCGAGGTGCTCAGCGGGTTCGAGGATCGCGTGGTGCTCGATCGTGGAGACCAGCAGTCGAGGCCGGTGGGCCCCACCCGCGTTCCGTGCGGCGTGGATGCCCTTGAGCGCGAGGTTGTCCGCCTCCGTCCCCCCGGAGGTGAGGACCACCTCTGCGGGTTCTGCACCGACGGCTGCGGCGATGCGCGCCCGGGCGGACTCCATCCGCATGCGCGCAGACTGACCCTCCGCGTGCAGTGAGGACGGGTTTCCCACGGCACGCAGCTCCCGTGTGTATGCCGCGAGGACCTCCTCATCCAGTGGGGAGGTCGCGGCGAAATCGAAATAGGCTCGCACTGCACAGGAGTGTAACGAAAACGCCTGTGTGCCGGACCCAGTGCCGCCGGGCGGTGGTCGGGACCGGTGGCCGAGGGGCGAGGGCCGCGACCCCGGGCGGCCGCCGTAGAATGTTCGCGTGATTCCGGAACTCACGTACTTCCTCATCGGCTACTCGCTGCTGCTCGCAGTCGTGTCGCTGATCCTCGCCCTGCGCAATCGCGCCGCCGGGCGGTGGACCCTCGTCGGCACAGCACTGCTCCTGGCGATGCTCCTCATCCAGACCGTCGTATCGGTGCTGATGTGGGGACAGTCGCCCAGCACGGACGGGATCCTGTTCTTCGGCTATCTGCTCACGGCGCTGCTGCTCGTCCCACTCGCGGGGGCATGGGCGTACGCGGAGCTCACACGCTGGGGCCCTGCGGTGCTCGCCGCTGCCGGAGGTACGGTCGCGGTCATGATCGAGCGGATGAACCAGATCTGGATGTGAGCCTCGGCGCACATCCGCACGAGGAAGGCCCACGCCATTCGGGCCGGGACACAGAGCGCACGACACAGAGTGCAGCGCCACGACACAGAGTGCAGGGCACAGGACGCGGAGGACTGACAGGATGCACATGACGGACGGGCGGGACGCGGAGCACGAGGCCCCGCGCTCAGCACGAGAGGCACGAGCCGCCGAACGTGCCGACCGCCGTGCCGCCCGCGCCGCGCGATCGCCGTACTCCGCGATCCACACCGGCCCCGGCCGATTCCTCACCGCGGTCTACGGGATACTCGCCTTCGCCGCGATCGGCCGCGTCTCCTACCAGCTGCTGCTGAAGTTCGACGAGGCACCGTTCGCGTACACGCTGTCCGCGCTGTCCGCCGCCGTCTACATCCTCGCCACCGTCTGCCTGGTCATCGGCAGCCGCGCGTCGCACCACATCGCCGTCGCCGCCTGCGTCTTCGAGGGCATCGGCGTCCTGGTCATCGGAACGCTGAGCTTCACGCACCCCGAATACTTCGCACACGACAGCGTGTGGTCCGCATTCGGCGTGGGCTACGGGTTCGTTCCGCTCGTCCTGCCCTTCATCGGCCTGTGGTGGCTGCGACGGGTCCAGCGCAGCGTCGAGGCCCAGAGGGGCTGACGACGGGGCTGCTCACTCCGATGATTGCGCTGAGGTCGTTCCCATCCGTGAGTCACAGTCGATCCCGACCGTGAGCCACGGCCTGCCACGTCCAAGAGCCGCGCTCACTCCGCGGCGTCGTCCCCGCCTTCGTCGCTTCCTGCCTCGTCGTCTCCGCCACCGCCGGAAGTCTCCGACGAGAGCATGTACCAGCCGGGTGAGTAGACCGATGCGGTGTCGCCCTCAGTGGTGATGAGCATCGGCTGGGCGACATCGATCGTGATGACGTCGCCTTCCGAATCACTCGTCATGACGGCTTCGATCTCATCGCCCAGGTCGACGAAGTAGGACTCCGGAACGTTCACCGTGATCGTGCAGCGGGACTCCGCGAAGCTCACTCCGCCGCCCTCCGTCGCGAGTGCGTAGTCCTCCAGCGGCAGGTCCTCGTACGGCGCGCACTCGACGCCCACATCGGAGAAGCCGGTGTCCTCAGCGCCCAGCTCCCCCACGTAGTCGCGGAAGTCCTTGAAGCCGGCTTCCTCGAAGTTCGGTGCCCCCTCAGGGACATCGCCCGTCGTCAGGTACTCGCTCGCCTGGGTGACGACTGCGTCCGCCGCCTCCATGTGCGCATCCGGTGCGAGCTCGACTGCTCCCTGCTGATCGGCGAGGATCGTCGGCTGCGCCTCTGCGGGGACGAACACCGACTCCGCGACCTTCCAGTCCGCGTCGGCCGAATCCCGCGTCGCGAGCATCGCCTCGACGTCATCGGACTCCTCGCCCTCAGGAGTCGCGAACGCCATGAACCACATGGGGTACTCACCGAACATGGGCCCACCCGCGACCACGTCCGTGTAGCTCGATGCGCCGAGCGTCGTGCCGGTCTGCTCGGCGATGAGCATCTCCGCCCGCGTCCTCTCGAGCAGCGGTCCTGTCTGCAGCGGCTCCAGCGCGCCCGGCTCCTCGCCCAGCGCCTGGTCCAGGCTCTCCGCATAGTTCGTGAGGAAGCTGCCGGCGTCGCCGGAGCGCACGGCGGGGCGCTCGTACGGGGTCAGCTCCGGACGTGAGGGCTGAGGGATGTCCGCGCAGGCGCTCAGTGCCAGACCGGTCACCAGGCCACCGGCGACGACGGTCGCCATCCGCCTCACTCCGCGCCGACGCAGGAATCGGCCCACGGAACGTGATCCGGCCATGTCGCGCTCAGTCACACCGCACCTCCAGTCGTACCGCGAGCCGCAGAGCCCGTACCGGGACCGGCGCTCGGAACCGCGGCAGTACCCGCGCGCTCGGCCTTCGTCCCAGCACGGCCCGGACGCTGTCCGGATCGTGCACCGGAACGCGGCCTGGGTCGCGGCCGGAAGCGGCCGAACCACCAGCGCAGCAGGTAGAACGCGCCGACTCCCAGGAGGGCGACCGCGCCGGCGAAGCCTGCGATCGAGAGTCCGAGTACCTCGTGCACATCCATCGACAATGTCACCTGGGCGTCCGCGAGGCTCCCGTCCTCTGCAGCGGGAGTGACGACGATCACCTGCGGTGCGGCCTCGAGATCGAAGGTGTGGCTCACGGTCGTGCCGGTGTCCGTGTGCGTCCACCAATCGCGGGAGTCCGGTGGATTGACGGGTGCCGGATCCCCGGCCACGGTCCGGTGGATCGCGGTCTCAGGGAATTCGACGTCCGTGATCTCCTCATGGGCGACGCCCGTGAGGTAGTCATCGGCGTCCACACCGTTCGCAGTGCCGATGAACAGCTCCTGGTCCGATTCGACCGTGAGCGTCGCATCGGTCTTGTCGAACGGCACGATCGCCTGGTCGAGCACGAGTGCATACGCTTCGTCCCCCACTGCGAAGGGTTCCGTCTCAGTCACTTCGCCCGTGCCGACGACGGACAGCGCGGATGCGGACAGCGCCCCGACGACGAGTCCGCCCGCAGTGCAGAGCAGGCCGATGGCCACACGGATCATCGCAGACGCCTCAGAACAGTGCCCGCATCAGCCGGCCACGGGCCTTGACGACCCGGGAGTCCTCAGCGCCCACCACCTCGAACAGATCGAGCAGGCGCAGGCGCAGGCGCTCCTTGTCATCGGGAGCGGCTGTCGGCAGCAGGCCCAGCAGACGGGAGAACGCCGCCTCCGGGTCACCCTGGGCCACTTCGACGTCGGCCGCCTGCAGCGCGGCATCGATGTCCTTGGGAGCGTCGGACGCCGCCGCGAGGACAGTGGCGGGGTCCAGGTCCTTCGTCCGCTTGAGCATCGCCACGCGCACCAGGCCGAGCTTGGCCTCCGCGTCCGCCGGTGCCTCTGCGAGCGCAGCGCGGTAGATCGCCTCCGCACCGTCGAAGTCGCCGGATTCGAGCGCGGAGAGTGCTTCGGGGTGTGCAGGGCCCGGTTCCGGCGCTTCAGCACCGTCGAGCGGGACAGCCGTCTTCGTCATGCCCTGCTGGCCCGCGACCTCGATGACCTGGTCGAACACCTGACGGATCTGCTGCTCCGGCTGGGCGCCCTGGAACAGCGGCGCGGGCTGGCCCTTGAGGAGCGCGACGACCGTGGGGATCGACTGCACCTGGAAGGCCTGCTGGATGCGCGGGTTCGCGTCGACGTCGATCTTCGCGAGCACCACCTGGCCGCCGTACGATTCGACGACGCGTTCGAGGATGGGGCTCAGCTGCTTGCACGGTTCGCACCATTCGGCCCAGAGGTCGATGATGACCGGCACCTCGTTCGACAGTGCGACGAGATCCTCGAACTGCGCTTCGTCGATGTCGAAGACGAGCCCCGGCACTCCCACTGCGTTCGGTGGAAGCGACCCGCCTGCAGGCGCTGCGCCTGCTCCGGCGGCCGGATCCCCGGAAGGTGCGTTCCGCGACCGGACAGCCGAGAGGTCGAGGCCCTGCTGGCCCGGCTGACTCTGCTGGCCCGAGTGTTCCGGGTGTCCTGCGTGTGCAGTGTTGTCGTGCGGTGACTGTGTCACGTGTGTCTCTCCTCTGAGCTGGTCGTGAGGTGGACGTGTCGTCGTGCGGCTGCTGGTCGTGCGGCTGCTGGTCTGCGGCGTTCCCGCCGTCAGTCGCTGCCCACCGTCGCACCGGTGAAGACCTCGTTCACGCCCACCAGTCGGATCGGATCCTCTTCGCCGGCGGGGACCACCCATGTCGCGACGACCATACTGGTCTGCGTGAGGTCCTCGGTCGTCTCCGTCGCACCGATCACGTCCGCGGCGGGCGAGGGGATGGTGAGCGTGCCGGTGGTCGATTCGGTGCTGTCCGGCGAGATCGTGGATTCGGCTTCGACCACTCCGGTGACCACGGCGCTGCCATCCGCCGCCTCCATCGCGGTGAGCTGCGAATCGTCACCGGCATAGGAGAAGGAGACGTCCGCGCCTCCGGACTCCAGCTCCTCCCTCTGCGACGCCTGATTCGAGCGCACCCGGCTTGAGAATGCGTCTTCCTCGAACGCCTCAGCGTTCTCCGCGTCCTCGCCCTGCGACAGGAGGTCGGCGTAGGCCGCCGGCACTTCGTTCGGGGGCAGTCGGTGGCCGCCCGCCTCCGGGTCGAGGAGTGCGGAGCCTTCACGGGGGTCCGCGATCTCCGGGATCTCCGCACCCGGCTGGAGCACCGTCTGCGACCACACCGTGTAATCGGCGCGGGCATCGGACTGGGTCAGGACCAGAAGCTGCGTCTGCTCGATCTCCGTGTCCTGGACGATCGCGGACGTGGCGCGGGGCCACGCATCGGTCGCCGCTGTGAAGTTGATGACCACTTCGCCATCCGCGATGCCCGGGGGCAGTTCGAAGTCCTCGGAGGCGTCCTTGACGTCGTACGCGGCGGTCCGCTGCTCGAGGAACGGCCCTGATGCGCGCTCTTCGAGTGCCTCCGCATCCAGCTCCTCATCCGCTCCGGACACTGTGGTCCGCGCATCGTCGAGGATGGAGGCGATCTGGTCGTCCGTCACCGCGGGTCCCGCTTCGGTGGGTGCCGGTTCCGGGTCCGGCTGCGGCAGTTCCGCGGGACCGCAGCCTGCCAGTGCGATGACGGGGACGATCGCGAAGGCGGAGCCCGTCTCCGCGAGCTTGCGGCGACGCTGCTGTCGCGCAGTCCGACGCTCCTTGTCGCGCTTGGCGCTGCGGAGTGACATGAAGCCCACCCCCAGGCCGATCAGCACGATCACGCCGCCGCCGATCATGAGGGGGACGGCCCACGGGGTCGCCGTGTCGTTCGGCCACGTGATCGAGACCTCTGCGGCAGCGGGCTGCTCTCCGTCCGTGCCGATGACGAATGCCGTGCGGCCGGCGTCCTCGTCGAAGTCCCAGGACACAGTGCCCTCGCCTGATTCCGTGGCCTCCCACAGGTCCGCACCGCCCGGGGCGGGGACCGTGGCGAGCTCTTCGGGGTCCGGTTCTGCGGCCTCGTCAGCGGCGGCCTCGTCAGCGGGAGCATCGGTCGGGCCGGCCTCGGGAGCGCCTTCGCCGCCGGTCAGGGTGCGCGCCTCGAGCGAGTTCTCCTCCGCCAGCCCCACGATCCGCGTGACGTCCGATGCGCCCACCCAGAAGTCCGCGTTCTCCTTCGTGGTCCGGGAGATCGTGATCTCCTGGTCCGGTTCGGTCGCGGTCGCGGTGAGCGTCGCGGGGGTGTCATAGAGGTTGAGCACGCCGGGTTCGACTACGGCGACGGGACCGGGCCCGTCGAGCTGCACGGAGGCAGTCCTCGTGTCGTCGGGTGCCCACACCGTCTTCTGCAGGACACCGAATGTCCCCGTGATCAGCCCGATCACGATGATCACGGCAGGCAGCACGTAGCGCACGCTGGTCCCTTCGTCGGCGGCGGAAGCTCGGTCAGAGTCTTCCCTGAAACATACCGAGTCTAGCGAACCGCATGGACGCGGGATTCGAACCGTGCGGTCAGGAACCTTTCGCGGTCCGATCAGGACGTGGCGTCGACCACGGTCTCGCGCTGAGCACCTGCGGCAACGGCTTAGGATCAGAGCATGGCTGCAGAGAGAATCGTCTGGATCGACTGCGAGATGACCGGTCTGGACCTGGACGTCGACGAACTCGTCGAAGTCGCCGTGATCATCACGGACTTCGACCTCAACCCACTGGACGACGGCATCGACATCGTCATCCGCCCCTCCGAGCGGGCGCTTGAGAACATGGGCGACTTCGTCACGAAGATGCACACGACCTCGGGGCTCATCACGGAGCTGGACGGCGGCACGACGGTGGAGGACGCGCAGGCGCAGGTGCTCGCCTACATCCGCACGCACGTCCCGACTGCCGGGAAGGCGCCGCTGGGCGGCAACTCCGTCGGCACAGACAAGGCGTTCCTGGTCAAGCAGATGCCGGAGGTCGTCGACCACCTGCACTACCGGATCCTCGACGTCTCCTCCATCAAGGAGCTGGCCCGCCGGTGGCACCCCCGCGCGTACTTCCAGTCGCCGGAGAAGACGGGCGGCCACCGCGCGCTGGGCGACATCCAGGACTCGATCCGGGAGCTCGCCTACTACAGGCGAGCGGTCTTCCGGGAGAAGGAGCCGACGTCCGCCGAGGCCCGGGCCATCGCCGCCGAGGTCGTCGCCGCCTATGCGCCCGACACGGGTGACGCTGGCAATCCGGGCGACACCGGTGACGCGGCAGAGAAGGACTGACCCACTCGCGGAGGGTTGAGCCGCTCGAGCCGTCAGCTCTTCGCGTCGCTCCCGTGGCCGAACAGCTTGGACGGGAGGACGCCGGAGCCCAGCACGAGCTTCACGACGACCTTCGCGTCATCCGCGAGCGCGGACAGCGCGTCGTCGGTGAGCACATCCCAGGCAGAGGCGACAGCAGCGTCCGTGCGCGTCTCGGCGTCCTCCTTGAGGGCTGCGCCGGCGTCCGTCAGGTGAGCATCGTCACCGGAGGAGGTGAGCAGTCCGCGCGTCTGCAGGGCTTCCGCCGTCTCGCGCCATTCCTCCTCCGACCATCCTCGGGTCTTCCGCATGGACCAGGGGTAGAAGGAGCGGCCTGTCGCGCTGTCGAGCACGATCGCCTCGAGGCCGCTGAGACCGACCGTCACGAGTGCCGCGATGTGCGCATCGCCCCGGTGCTCCCGCAGGAGGGTGATCGCCGCCCACAGGTCGACTGCGGACTGCAGGGTCGGATCCGCGGCACGGGCGCCTGTGAGTGCAGGGACGTGAGCCGCGAAGAGTGGCCGTCCGCTCAGCGACTGCGCGTCCAGGACGGGCCGCAGGCGCTCGAGGATCTTCGTCGCCAGCGAGTCGAAGCCCGCGCGGTCCATGCCAGAGGCGGTGGCGGCGTCGGATGCGAGGATCTGGGCGCTCATCGCCTCGACGCCGGCGATCCGAGCTGCGGTGATGTCCGCGGGCCGGAGGGATTCCCACACGGCGGGGACGTGGGTGCTGACGTAGGCCGGGGCGTAGTTGAAGAACGTCGCGACGACCAGTTCCGCTGAAGGAGTGCCGAGAGATGCGGATCTCTGTGCGAGGTAGTGTGCCTCGGCGGGGACGCCCGCACTCGTGAGCGCCTCCGTCATGGTGGGTGCGAAGTACGAGGCGGAGTGGAGCGTGTCCAGGCGCTTCGTGGCTGAACGGATGAGTGAGGTGCGTGTCATGATTCGACCCTAGCGGCACCGTGTGACCCACGTCATGCGCTGACCGCTTGCTGGACAGGTGCATCACCCGCCGGCCGCGCAGCAGGACAGCGGCCACGCAGCAGATCAGCAGGACAGAATCCACCCGACCCGGCGCGGACCACCCGCCCGAGCAGGAGCACCACAGCATGCAGAGAGCCACGATCTCCGTCTCCGAGGGACGCTTCCCCGAAGCTCGTTTCGGCAGCCGCCGCATCATGGAGCCGTCCATCGGTTACGCGATCGCCCGTCTCAGGGCACAGGCACGGGAGCTCGGCACCGGGATCCTCGTCGAGGTCGACGACAGGGGCACGCGCCTCTCCCTCACGATCGACGCGGAGGGGCGACTGCACACACCGTCCGAAGAGTGGGCGCAGGCAGGCGCACCGGCGGAGGAGCGGTCGGATGCGTCTGCCTCCACGCAGGCCCTCCCCGATGCGCCGGACGCACACGCCGCAGCCCGGCGGCCAGGTCCCTCGTCACGTCTCGCGTCGGGTGCCACGTCACGTTCCGCGTCAGCACCCGCGTCGGGCGTCGCATCAGATGTCGCGTCGGGGCCGGCCCCGGGTGTCGCGCGCGAAAGGATCGGCCACGGGGATGCACCCCAGGATCAGCGCCGGACGTTCACCCAGGACTGGCGCCCCGCACCGGCGATGACAGCCACGGAAGACCGAGGGCGACCCGGCATCCGGGACCCGCGCAGCGGCTCGCACGGAGCCAGCCGGCCCGAAAGCGCAACATCCGAACAGGATCCGCATGGATTCCGTTCGACTCTTGAGCACTCGAACCACGCACTCGCTCTCGCACCACACCCCGCGCCGAATCCCACACAGACCACGAATCCCACTCAGACACGGTCCGGCACGGAGGCGCCCACACGGTCCAGCTCAGCGACATCGATGCAGCCGAGCTCCGAGACCGTCGCTCAGCCCAGCTCGGAGACGCCGGCGCAGCCCGGTGCGCAGACACCGGTGGAGCCCGGTGCGCAGCCGCGGCTCGCCTGCACAGGAATCATCGCGACGCTCGTCGTGGCGGCACTCGCACTCTGCGGCGCGGGCCTCTTCCTCTTCTGATCGCGTTCACCCGGCCTGCGCAGTCGCGAAGTCGGCCCCCTGCCCAGCTGCAGACCCAGCTCAACCGCAGGTCCAGCCCCGTCGCCGCCGCAGCATCGGCCCCTCCACTACTGCAGGGCCAGCCCAACCGCAGGTCCAGCTCCGCATCCCCCGCTGCATCAACCCCGTCAACGATGCAAAGCAGGCCACCCGCCCTTGCGCCTCACTCAGAGCGCCGAATGAGTGCAAACCGGCCCACGAAGTGCTCAGATTGGGCCGGTTTGCACTCATTCGAGGGGCGTGCGGACATGCGGGAGCGGGGAGAGGATGAAAAGCGGACATGCGGGAGCGGGGAGGGAGGGAAATGAAAGTACGGTCACGCGACCCCCAATAACCCGACACACGACCCTCCAGACAACAAAAATGTCGGGACATCGAATGAACGATGTCCCGACACTTCACAATGGGGTCACTGCGTAGCACGTTCAGCAACTTTCCCCGTCGGACGACAACGCTGGTTGAGCGCTGGAATCGGGGAGTCTACGGAGGTGCGAGGCGGGCATCGACGCTGCCAGTGCAGACGGATCGAGGGCCGCTGGTGCGGAGGATCGGGTCGGCTCAAACTTTTCTGACTCCTGCCGAGGTCGATCGACTCGTCGCGGACTACGACGCAGGTCTGAGCGTTCGTGGATTGGCGAAGAAGTACGGCATTCATCGAGGCACTGTGTCCGCGCACCTGCGGCGACGTAACGTTGCGCTGCATCGTCCGGGACTCGGTGTGGACGACCGGGCCGAAGCTGTTCGTCTGTTCCGGGCTGGGGTATCGATGCGGGCGATCGCTCGAAGGCTCGGGGTGGGCCGGAGCCCGGTTCGGGCGGCTCTGGACGAGGCAGGCGTGCTCGTGAGCGAGCAGCACACGTCCGAGGCCGTCAGCGAACCGGGCGGTCAAGATGCTGGCCTGGAGGCTGTCTCATAGCGTCCAGGTGCCCTTCACCTGTCCTGGTCACACGAATTCGCCCCCGCCATCTGAGGCGGGGGCGAAATCTTATGATCGGCCGGTTTGTCAGTCCTGCTGTGTGTCATCGCAGCCCAGACGCTGGGCGTCTACGGTTGCGAACTCGTACATCATGTCTCTGATGCAGTCATCAAGGACGGGGCCGCTGAGGATGCCGCTCGCGACGTGGATGGTGACTCCGGCTTGGTCGAGCGCGTCGAAGGTGCGCATGTTGGCCAGGGGTGTGCGGCCCAGGCGCGAGAGGTCGGAGACGACCACGTCGGTGACCTCGCCGTTGGCGGCCGCGTCGAGCAGTTTCGCGAGGCCGGGTCCTGGGTGGCCGGTGTCGGTGATGACGCCGGACTCGGTCAGGTCTCGTTCACGCAGGTACTCGCGGCAGTCGGCTTCCTGCCAGGTGGTCTGCTCACGGTTGCCGCTCGCGCTGCGCAGGTAGATGACGGCGCTCATGATGCACCTCCGGCCATCACCGGGGCCGACGCAAAGACCTGCGTCTGCTCTTCCTTGGCCTGGCGGCGCACGGCGCGGCGCTCGGCGTGCTCATGGATGCGAACGCGGGCGAGCAGGATGAGGCTGATGGGGCCGATCCAGAGCATCTTCAATGCCGACCAGAACGCGACGAGCATGAAGATGTTGAGCCATCCGGGGCCGCCGTCGCGGACGATGATGGCCAGCAGGCTCGCCAGGTAGAGGTACGGGATCGCCAGCAGCATCGCCGGCACACCCCACTTGAGCCCGTTCCTCGTGCGCACTCTGTCGAGCACCAGGTTGGTGGGCATCCATCGGCGCATGAAGTAGCGGATGTGGATGCTGGCGATCCAGATGAGTCGGAACATGACGGCCTCCAAGCACGTGACTGTGGTGAGGCAGTACGTGTGGAGTGTCCCGAAGGACGGCCCGCGAAGGGCCTACATGATGAGGGGCTTCTGCCTCCGTACCCCTATTTTACGGCGAACCTGCGACAGACGGAACCCCTTGCCTGGCTGTGGGGCGTGCACCTTGCCGGTGACCGTTTCGGAGAAAGGGGCAGGGATCATGGCGAGGCTTGTGGAGAAGATGACCGGTGAGCGGCAGGCACGGATGGCGTTGTCGATGATCGCCGAGCCGAACGACCCGGCCACCGGGCGGGTGCTGAACCAGGTCGGCGGCATCGAGACCCTGCGCATGATCGAGGACGACCAGGCGACGGTGCCGGGCATGAACCGCGCCGACGCGATCGCCTGGCGCGAGCGCATGCAGGCCGGCATCGCGCCCGGCCTGGCCCGACGGGTGGCGCAGCTTCAGGGCGGCAGTATCGGCACCCTGATCCCCTCCGATGCGCACTGGCCGGTGAGCCTGAACGATCTGGGCGACCGGACCCCGTATCTGTTCTGGACCCGCGGTTCAACCTCGTTCCTGGGCGGCGCGGTCGAGGATCGAGTCGCCATCTCCGGTGCCAGAGCAGCCTCCCCCTACGGCACGACCGTCGCGGCGGAACTGGCTGGGGAGCTGGCGAACCAGGAGCGGGTGATCGTCGCCGGCGGCTCCTACGGCATCGAGGGCGCCGCACACCAGGCTGCCCTTGCGGCAGGTGGCAGCACGGTCGCGGTGCTGGCTAGTGGGCTGGATCGCCCGTATCCGGCCGGGCACGCCGAGATGCTGGACCGTATCGGCGATCTCGGTCTCCTCGTCAGCGAGGTGCCGCCGGGGGAGGTACCGACCCGGTACCGGTTCATGGCGCGCATTCGTCTGCTCGCTGCACTCTCGGGCACGACGGTCATTCCCGAAGCGGGGCCTCGTTCGATGTCGCTGCTCGTCCCGACCGAGGCACGCGACCTCGGCCGCGCCGTCGGCGCCGTGCCCGGCCCAGTCACCAGCGCTGCCAGCGCCGGAACGAACGGGCTGATCAAACGCGGGGTCGCCGACGTGGTGACCAACGCGCAGGAAGTGACCGCGCTGCTCGACAAGCCCGAAGGCCCCGGCCGGCACCGCCCCGACATTGGGCACCAGCTCGATACTCCGGCACCCGCCACGTCCGCACCTGCGGGGCCTCACCTGTAGCCCGCCTCACGATGCGGACGGGCCCCTGGCCCAGCTCAGATGGAGACGGCTCGATGAAGGCTGGTCTGCACCGTGCAGATGGGAAGGAATCAGTCTGATGAGCAACACCGATGGGGAACGTCCCGAGTGGCTGGACGAGCCGTGCCCGGCCTGGTGTCACGGCGATCACTCCGGCCAGGAGTTCCAAACGGATCGCAAGCACCTGAGCGACCAGGTGCTCATGCCGGTCATCACGCAAGGACGCGCCCCCAGTTGGCGGCATATCCCCGGTGATGTCGTCGTGGCAGACGATCTGACGATCGCGATCTACCAGCGCGTCGGCGACCGCGAGACCTGGCTGGTGATCGCGAACGACACCCAGAACGTCGAGGTCTCGTTGGAGAGCGCCGCCCGCCTCAGCGCAGAGCTCGCTGCACTCCTCGACGAGGTGACCGCGACACCGGCCTAACACCGCGACCGCACCAGAGGGCTCTGTGCCACCCGTTCATCGGGCAGCACGGAGCCCTCGCCGTACCTTCGTCACCGTAAGCACCGGTCCGCGGCCTGTTGCGCCGTCTACCGTCGAGGCTGTGGCGCTTACTACGCTTGGGGCATGAACTTCACACCGCTGCATCGCGCGCTCGGATTGCCGCCGTGTCCTCTGACGGACGAGATCCTGAGCGATGCGGTGACGTCGGGAGTGACGGAGACTGACGACCTGGATTGGAAGTCCGAGCTCCCTCCTATCAAAGGGCTTTCCCAGACGGACGTGCCCAAAGACATCGCGGCGATGGCGAACAGCGGCGGCGGGATGATCGTCTACGGTGTCGAGGAACACGGGAAGGCGGCGACCGGCCGCAGTGATGCGGGCGAGTTCACTGAGGGGCACGAGCGCGCCTATCGGAGCGTCGCCGTTACCGCGATCTCTCCGCCCGTGTTCGGCTTGGAGGTACATCGGCTCGGCACCGAGTGCCGGGCCGTCGCTGTGGTCATCCCGGCAAGCGTCGACGGGCCGCACCTGATCTACAAGAACGACTTCTTCGGTGCTCCTATCCGTAACGATGCCGACACCGCATGGATGAAGGAACGGCAGATCGAGGCCATGTATCGAGCGCGGTTCAATGAACGACGCCGGGCCACCGAGGCCGTGGACTCGCTATTCGCCGAGGCTGCGGAAGGTCGAGATACGGTGGAGCGTGCCTGGCTGATCGCGGTCGCTCATCCGCGCGTTCCTGGAGCTCTCACACGTTTGACCCGTGACGAGGCACGCGAAGTGTTCAACGACGCCCGGACGATCACACTGTCGTTCTCGAAGAACACCGGCATCCACCCTCTGGACAACGTCGAATATCTTAACCCGCGTCCTGGGTTGCGCCGATGGGTCGCCCCGAACGTCGCGACCGGCGATCGGTCGATCTGGAAAGAATCCTGGGTCAGTGTCCATCACGACGGGTCCGTGTCTCTGGCAACCGCCGTCGGCGGCCATCGCATGAGCTCCGACGAGTACTGGGAAGGCTGGCAGGTTGAGGGGCGTGGCGTCGAGTGCGCGGTGGCCGACTTCATGGCCCTCATCCGCGCAGCAGCCCGGTCCTTGCATCTCGACGAATACGACGTGCGGGTCGGCGTCGAGTGGAGCGGCGAACAGCCGTTGAGCATCCTGACTGTCGACGGCTCCGGTTTCCCCTACGACGGAGTCTCAACCCCGCTTCGGGCGTTCACGTCGGCGCGCTCGACCGTGACGGCATCGGCCTCTGATGCCGAGTTCCACCGCCAGACACGTGAGTTGGCAGAGGACTGCGTGAACCAAGGCGGCATCACCTATCTCCACGTCATCGAGCCACTGCCAGAGGACGAGAACTAGAGCGAAGGCCCTTGCCGGTCGAGACCGACCGGGGAACGGCGAGCGGGGTCTTGCGCCTCCTCACGTGGCGGGGCGAGGCGACGCAGAGCCGCGGCGGCGCGGGAACGGTCGATCTTCTGCGACGCAGCCTCCGGCACCGGCCCCAGCGGGGCGTCGTCGCTGATGTTGTAGCGGTCGCGGTAGGCCGCCACCGTGCGAGCCAGACGCCGCCACCGTGCCGCGCCGCGCTCATCCGCCGGCGTTTTACCCAGTGCGTTGGTCCAGGGGTCCTTCTCGTGGAGGGCGGTGTCGAGGATCGCATCGGCACGCGCCTCGATCAGCTCCCGGCGTTCGGCCAGAGCTTGGCGCATCTCGCTGGTCATCGGGCCGGTGGCGTGCGGGATGAGCCCGACGATCAGCCTGGGGGCCTTCCGGGTGCGCCCCGACCCTGCCGGCTGGGCGGTGGCGCGGGCGAGACGGTAGTGCATGACCTTGGCGACATCCTCGGCGTCGTCGAACCCGCGGGCGGCGACTAGGCGCGGGAACAGGGTGTCGAGGTCGTGGTGGTTGGCCTCGGCTCGGCGCAGCTCGGCGGTTAGCGCTCCGAACGCCTCCGACCCCAGCGCGGCCTCGGCCTGGTCGTCGGTGAGGCCGCTGATGCAGATGAGGGTGGCCCAGCGGTCGTGCTGGGCGGCCGCGGCGATGGTCTCGTACTCCGCGGCGAGCTGCGCGATCGAACCCCACTGGTCCTGCTCCGCGGTGATGGTCTCGTGCGCGGAGACCTCGGCGCCGGAGTGCTGCAACACCCCGAACAACACCGACCGGCCCGTCGCCTCCTCGTTGTCCGCCGGATGCGGAGCCGAATGGGTCGGGTCGGGCCGGTCAAGAACCACATAGGCCCGGTTCGAGGCCTTGCCGCGGGTCATGGCGACGTAGAAGTTCTCCCGCGTCGTAGTCGGCTCCACCAGCACATGCGCGGTATCGACGGTGATGCCCTGGGCACGGTGCGCGGTGACCGCGTAGCCGAGGTGCCTCATACACACCTACCGCTCAACGAGAGTAGGAAGGTGGGGCCGGACGATGGGCCACGACAAGCAAGCACAGGAGGGGCCGCAGGCGGCGGAACCGCGACGGGCGGTGGTGTACGTCCGCATCAGTGACGACCCCGAGGGCACCGAACGCGGGGTCGAGCGGCAGGAAGCGGATTGCCGGGCTTATGCGGCTTCCCGGGGTTCGGTGGTGGTGGCGGTGTTCCGGGAGAATGACACGTCGGCGTTCAAGCAGCGCACGATCACTCTGCCTTCGGGTGAGCGGGTGCGGCGGGTGATCCGTCCGGAGTTCCGCGCGATGCTGAAGTATCTGCATGAGGGGCGGGCGCAGGTGATGGTCGCGTACGACCTGGACCGTGCGGTGCGCGACCCGCGCGACCTGGAAGACCTGATCGATGCGAAGGTGCTCGGCGGGTTCACCGTCCGCTCGGTGACGGGCTCACTGAGGTTGGATACCGATTCCGATGTCGCGATGGCGCGGGTGTTGGTGGCGATGGCGAACAAGTCGTCGTCCGACACGGCCCGCCGGGTCGCACGGGCGGCGAAGCAGCAAGCCGCCGAGGGCGCGTGGCATGGTGGGCGGGTGCCGTTCGGCTACCGCGCCGAGGAGGGCGCGTTGGTGATCGACCCGGTGACCGGGCCGATGGTGGTCGAGGCGATGCAGCGGATTTTGGCCGGTGAGTCGCTGTACCGGATTCGTAAGGACTGGAACCAGCGCGGCGTGCTGACCACGCACGGGTGCGCCTGGTCGGATCGGACGTTGAAGCTGATGTTGCGCAACCCCGCGACCAAGGGCATCCGCGAGTACCGGCCGATGCTCCCGGACGGTTCCCGCGTGAAGACGTCGCTGATGCAGGCGAGGGCGGCGTGGCCCGCGATCGTCGATGCCGAGACCTGGCAGCAGGTCTCCGATGTGCTCGATGCGAGGAAGGCGGCGCGGAACTTCCATCAGCCTGGCAGCGGGGCCGCGAAGCGGACGTATCCGTTCTCGGGGCTGATCCGCTGCTCGGACTGCGCCCGGGTGATGATGCACCGCGGCAACGTCTACCAGTGCGTCCAGACCCTGCCGGGCGGGTGCAACCGGTCGATCCGCTCCGCCGAGATCACCAAGGTGGTGGAAGAGGCGGTGCTCGCGACGTTCGAGCACATCACCCTCCACCCGACCACCCGCACCCAGACCAGCACTGACCTGGCTTCTCGGGTGGGGCTCGCCGCGAGACTTGACGCGGACCGGGAACGGTTGGCGCAGCTCGATGACGACCATTACGACGGGTTGATCGACAAGGTGATGTGGGTGCGGCAGCGCGCCAGGATCGCCGAGCGGATCGAGGTCACGCGCCGCGAGTACGCCGCCGCGCTGCCCGAGCATGCCGGGCCGTCCATCGATGTGACGACCGTCGCCGCCGAATGGGAGGGGCGTACGCCGATGTGGCAGCACCAGGCGACCAGCCTGATCCTGGAATCGGTGCTCGTGCACGCCCATCCCGCCGACATGATGACCGCCGTCCCCAAGCGCCGCAACGAGACCGTCGAGGCGTTCCATGCCCGGCGCGACGCGCACCGCGCCGACGTCCTCGCCCGCCGGGTCGAGTTCATCTGGCGCGCCTAACCATCACCGCGAGCGGCCTCGCCCCGGCGTGCGGGGCGAGGCAGGCCGCACAGGTCGCGCAGTTCAGCCAGCACCGTAGGGTCGTCTACGAGTGTGGTCAGGCCCTGGGCCTGGCGCGACGCGGCTGCCAGGCGTGCCCCCAACGGCTCAGGAGCAGACGGATCAGTGACAGGGGTCGCGGGGTGCTGGTGAAGAGAAATCATACAGACCAGGTGCGAAGCACTGACCACAACATCTAGTATTCATTGCCGAGTTGAGGTACTATATGCGGACTTATCCACAGGGCAACGGTCAGCATGAACCGCATAGTGGGGTACTCCGCGGTGGTGCAGAATCGACACCACCGTCAACCGCCCGACTCACCGGCACGCGGTACCGCTGACGGTGGCGGCACCGTAAGAGACCGGGATCGGTAAAACCCCAGGTCGCACGGTAGGGCCATATTGGCACCCCCGTCACCGGGTCAGAGTTGACGGGGGTGCAAAATTTGCACCACCGTGAGACTGCCTCGACGGGGGTGGAAATTTTCCACTTCCGTGATCGGCTCCGGAAAGTTTCCGGGGCCGTTCGGTCTTCCTGACGGTGTGGGAAATTTTCCCTCACCGTGAACCCCACCCCAACGGCCCGCACCTCGAGCAAGTGCCAGGGGCCGGTATCGCATGGTCATGCCTCCGTGATCGCGTCTGAAGGAAGAGTGCTGTCACCAGGTAGGTGCGCATCGTTTCCCACGCGCATGCTGAGGCCCGGTCCGTGCGGGCGTGCGTTGCGTGGTCCGTGTTTGCGGTACTCGATGGGGGTGACGCCCATGTAGCGGCGGAACATCGCGGAGGCGTGGCCGCGACTGTGCCATCCGACTTGGCGGTAGAGCACGCTGATCGGCAGTGTCGTCTCGCGGATGAGGCGGGCCATCTGCTGCGCGCGCAGGATCGAGAGGTAGATCAGGGGGCGGACTCCGTAGGTGGTCGCGAACACGCGGCCGAACTGTTCGGGTGAGAGGTTCGCGTGCGATGCGAGCATGCGGAGAGTCCATGGCTGGGAGCAGTCGGCGCGCATGAGCGCGGCTGCCCGGTCGATCTCGGGTCGTAGCGGGAGAAATGTCCGCCACCGCGGCGACGCCAGCCTGGACACCTGCTCCCGTCTGGTCGGCGACGGCCCGTCCGGCGCGACCGGCCGTAGATATGGAGTGATCGTCGCGAGCACAGTGAGCAGGAGCGCGTGGACGCGGTAGTAGGCGGATGCCGGGCAGTCGGTGGTGGCAGTGAGTTCATCGAGGATCGGCCCGAGGTTCCCGGCTTCGGCCTCGCCGATGCGCAGCACCTGCGCTGCGGTCGGGTACTGGTCGGCCAGATCGCGTGCGGCATCACGATCCGGGAGCGCGCCCAGGTGCTGCCAGAACAGGTGTCCGATGAGGTAGTCCGTATCGATGTAGAGCGTGGTCATCGTCGCTGCTCCTTCGGGTTCGTATCCGAACCTCGCGTGCGGGGCGACGAGCACGGCTTTCCCGATGCTGAGCGGAGCGGGTGGCACGTCTCCTGCGGGCAGAACCGAGCCGTCACGGATCACGACCACGCGCACGCAGTCGTAGGCGTCCGGGGCGATTTCACGCCGTGTGGTGATGGTGCGCGCGATGACCGCGACCGGCTCCACCGGACGGCGATGTCTGCTCGGGCTGAGCTGCTGACCTGTCATGCGCCATCACCTCATTCACCCTGCCGCGCCTGCTACTCGATAGCCGGGGGTGTCGGGGCGTAGAACGCGTTGACCGCGTCCAGGTAGCGGGCCACGGTATCGAGCTCTGCGGTGCTGAACTGACCGCTGACGGCATCGAACTCGCTGTCGAGAGTGCCGTACAGGGTCTGGAGCGGGGCAATCGCGGCATCGATGAGTTCGATGCGGGTCTTGCGCCGATCGCTCGGATCAGGGGCGCGGCGCACGTAACCGGCCTGCTCCAGCCGGTCGATGACTTTGGTGACGGTGCTCGTCGGCATCCCGGTCGCGGTGCTGATCTGTCGGGGCGTGCGGATGTCGTCGCGCAGCACCATCAAGTGCAGCGTTTGCAGGTCGGTCACGCGCAGGCCGTGCTGACGGGCGACGAGTTCGTTGCCGAGGATCGCGTGCACGATCTGGTGCTGCAACGCGGCCCGCACCCGCTTCACCGAATCGTCATGCATACAGCTCTCCTTGCTAGCATATTCCCGAACAAGGATTACTTCTTTTCGGGAATATCCTGTCAGTGTATTTCAAGACGTGGTGAAGCGGGAGGGTTGGATGAGGATTCTGGTGCCAGGGGCGACCGGCATGGTCGGCGGGCATGTGATCGAACAGGCGCTGGCGCGCGGGCATGAGGTCATCGCGGCCGCGCGCACGTCCGAGCGGATCACGCTCCGCCACCCGCGTCTGACGCCCGCCCAGGTCGACATCCTCGATCCGGAGGCTGTCGATCCGCTCCTGGAGGGCGTGGATGCGGTGGTGAGCACGGTCGGGATCGGCACATCGAAGACGCCGACCGCGCTCTACTCCGCAGGAACCCGCAATCTGCTCGCGGCCATGGAGCGTCATGGCGTGGAGCGCATCGTGGTCATCTCCTCCGAGGCGGCCGAGCACTGGGCGCATCAGGGGCCGCTCAAGCTCTGGATCGTGCTCCCGCTGCTGCAGAAGTTCCTCGGTGCGACCTACGACGACATGCGCCGCATGGACATCGCCCTATGGGAGAGCCGCGCACAGTGGACCACGATCCGCGCCCCCTACATCCGCCCCACCGCCGCGAAAGAGCACTACCGGACGAGCACCGAACGGGCACTGCCGCGCGGTTGGTCGATCACCGCCCCCGATATGGCCACCGCCCTGCTCGATGTCGCCGAACGTGACGATCTGGGTCGCCAGCACGTCTACGTCGCGAACTGACCCTCCGCCCTCCGCGCCGGCACCGAACCCGCGCCCCCCGTTCGATTTAGTATGGAAACCATATAGTATGAGTGTCATACGACCGAGAGGGAGGATCATGAACTTCGACGAGCCGCACCCGGGCTACTTCACGCACCTGGCCTGGAACATCGATCTGCGCTTGACTGGGCCGAGTGTCAAGCCGAGCCGGAAGCGCTACGACTACCGGCACCGTCTCGTGACGCTCGCCGCCGGACTGCGGGAACAGGACGGGGTGCAGGCCGCGCACGCGCTGGAAGTCACGGCGATCCCGCCGATCAAGGGCGGCCCGCGCTACGATCTGGCGCTGCTGGTGCGCTCCGATGAGCCGCTGCAGGACGAGCTGGTCGAACGCACTTCAGTGCTGGGTCTACCCGCACCCGAGCTGGCGATGACGGCACGCAACGGAGGCCGATTCGGTGACACCGAAGGCCAAGATGGGGAGATCCTGCTCAACCATTTCGTCGGCGAAGCCAGCTCCAACGATGCGGTCGACGCGTGGAAGTCGGTCGCGCACTGGTACCTCGACAAGCTCGACGTGGACAACTCGACCCTGCTCGAATACACCCCGGATGCGCCGTTCCTCATCATGAACTACGCCGTGATCCCGGGGAAGGTGTTCCTGTTCCTCGCGGGCATGCTCCTGCGCCCCTCCTTCTACAGCGTCGTGCGGGGGCGGCTCCATGACGTCGGCATCACCCCGTATCCGCTGTTCGCGAAACGAGTCACCTCATGATCCCTGCGCCCCTGGGCAGTCAGGCGCTGCTGCTCGCGCTGCGACGCCTGCGCACCGACCTCGCCGCCCACGACCGAGCCGTCGCCGACGCCGCCGGGATCAAAGACAGCGACCTCACCGTGCTCGAAATCCTCAACCGGGAAGGCCCGCAAACCCCGAGCGTCCTGGCCCGCCGCACGAACACCCACCTGGCGACCATGACCGGCGTGCTGACCCGGCTCGAAAACGACGGTTGGATCGAACGCCACCCCGACGCGAAGGACCGCCGCTCCATCCGCATCCACGCCACCAGCATCGACCGCTTCAACACGCTCTACGCCGAAAGCATGGACCGCCTCGCCGCCGTCTTCGAGACCTGGCCCACCGAACACGCCCGCATCTTCCTCAGCGCTATCGCCGACATCAGCCAGGCCCTCGACCCCGCGACGAATTCCGATGCTGCGGGGCGGCACAAGAGCGGTGACGCTGGGAGGGAGAGCTGATGCGCATCGGGATCATCGGTGCCGGGATCGGCGGCCTAGTCACTGCGACGGCATTGCAGGCTGATGGTCACACCGTCACCGTCCACGAACGCCGTGCAGACTCCGGCGCAGTAGGGGCTGGACTGACGCTGTTCGGCAATGCGTTCGCCGCCTTGGATGCGATCAGACTCGGCGACCTGGTGCGTGACGTGAGTAGCAGCGCCGTGGGGAGACTGCGCTCAGGCCAACGGCAGCCCTCCGGCCGCTGGCTGATCTCGCTGCCTCCCTCCGACACTCCGAACGTGCGTAGCCTGCACCGCAGCGACCTGCACCGAGCACTCGCTGACCGCCTCCAGCCCGGTACTCTCCGTCTCAGCCAGACCGCACGGGTCGCGGACGACGGAGCACCCGTCGTGACGGTCGATGGACACGAGGAGCAGTACGACCTGGTGATCGCCGCAGACGGCATCCGCAGCGACGCCCGGAAGCGCTGGGGCCTGGACCCCGGGCTCCGGTACGCCGGATACACCGCCTGGCGCGGCGTCACCGCCTCTACGGGCCACCTCTCCGACGAAGCCGGTGAGACCTGGGGGCGAGGGTCGCGGTTCGGGATCGTGCCGCTGCCCGACGATCGGGTCTACTGGTTCGCGACCCGCACCGTCTCGCCCGGCGGAACCGACATCGACGCCGCCAGCTCTCTCCGTCGCTTCTTCGGTTCCTGGCATGCCCCGATCCGGGAACTGATCGACGCGACCCCGTCGCAGCACATCCTCCGGCACGACATCTACGATCTCGCCACCTTCCCGGCCGCCTTCGTGCAGGGCCGTGGTGTGCTGCTCGGCGACGCCGCTCACGCGATGACCCCCGACCTCGGCCAGGGAGCCGGACAAGCCATCGAGGATGCTGCCACCCTCGTGCTGCTCCTCCGCGACGCCACAGCACACGACCTCAACCATGTTCTGGCGAAATACGACCGTCTCCGCAGATCACGCACCCGTGGGCTCTGGCGCCAATCACGCCTCACCGGCCGCGTCGCTCAGACCGCCGGACCAGTCGCGGTCCATCTCCGCGACGCAGGCCTGCGCGCTGTACCTTCCACACTGATGGCGAATGCAATGACCCGAATGCAGCGGTGGAAGCCACCGCAGCAAGAACTATGACTGGCCATGCGCAGACTCGAGGACCAGCGCCACCGACCTCACCGTAGAGCACGAACTCAATTAGCGGCGATCTCGAGTCGACAGTCAGGAACAGGGCGTCACCGCCCCAGGCTGAAGCCGTAAGCCAACACCCCAAGAACCCGTGCCCTTGGCTGACTTCACCGACGCAGCTTGCCTCGACCCAGCTGACCGACCCACCAGAGCCGCCACACATCTGACTCACCGCTCTGCCGTAACTACTGGATGCACGTATGCCACGGCGGGGCCGTGGTGCGCACCTCCCTCATGAGACGACTCATGAGGGAGGCAAACGTGAAGGGCGGCGTGATCCTGTTTCGCGGCAGCGGTGCTGCTGCGCGCCGGTACGTCGAGGCCGACCGTTCGCGCGCTGACGAGTACTACCTCGGCGCGGACGATGCCGTCGCCGAGTACACGGTGCTCGACGCCAGCGGCGAGGTCACCGCCACCCGTTCGCTTACTGCGGTCGAGTACGAGGGGTGGGTGGACTGGCATGACCCGCTCACGGGCGAGTCGATGGGCACCCCGCGCAATCCCGGCGAGGGCAGCAAGGGGTCGCCGTTGTTCGCGGAGATGACGATCAACGCCCCCAAGAGCCTGTCGGTCGCCGCCGCGCTCCACCCCGAGGTCTCCGACGCACTCGACGCCGCGCAACAGGATGCTCTCGCGGAGATCCGCCGTTGGCTCGGTCAGCATTCCGTGACGAGAGTCGGGCCACGTGACGCGCGGGAGGTGCTGTCTATCGAGCAGATGCAGGTGGTCGGTATCCGGCACAAGACTTCTCGTGCGGGTGATCCGCACAGGCATATCCATATGCAGATCGGCACGCGGGTGTGGGCTGCCGGGAAGTGGCGGGCGCTGGACACGGCGGCGTTGTTCAAGCAGCAGGGCGCGATCCGCGCGCTCGGCACCGCGGTGATCGCCGCGCACCCACACCTCGCGCGCACCCTCGCGAAGCATGGGCTGACCCTCGACCCGGTGAGCGGCGAAGTAGCGGAGTTGCAGCCCTTCAATGGCGTGATGTCAAAGCGGTCGGCGCAGATCAGGCGCAACCTTGACCGGCTCGAAGCCGACTGGGAAGCCGCACACCCCGGAGAGGCGCTTGGTCCGGTGATGACGGCACGGTTGCAGGGCATCGCGTGGACGCACCAGCGGCCCGGTAAGAAGCCCGCCGACTTGAAGAACGAGCAGTGGTGGCAGCAGGAGCTCCGAGACGCGGGATTCGACCCCACCGACCTCGAACGCCGCAGCGTGCGCCCCTCGGTGTTGCTGGATGACCTTGTGGTGCAGGAAGTTGCATCACGAGCGCTGGATCGGTGCGCTGCCGCATCGTCGGCGTGGACAAGGCACACGGTGCAGGAGCACGTCACCCGCATCACCACCGAACACGGCGTGCACGCAACCCCCGCCGAGCTACGGGAGTTCATCACCTTGGCGACCGGTCTTGCTGTCTCTGATTGCTTTTCTGTGCTGCCGCCGGACGCGGCGATGCCGGAGCACGTCGCGCACCTGACCAGCCTCACCGTGGTCGCCGCTGAGACTGCGCTGCGTGACCGACTCGCCGCCGCCACACCGGAGCAAGAGCCAGCACACCCGGACGTGACCAGAGCTGCACAAGCGATAGGGCTGGACGAGGGGCAAACGGTCGCTGCTGCCGCGGTCGCATCTTCTGATCCGTTGGTGATCGTGGAGGGTGCTGCGGGGAGCGGGAAGACGACGATGCTGCGCACCGCCATCGACATCGCCGCCGAGCACGGTCGGGCGTCGAGGGTGGTTGCGCCGACGCTGCGCGCTGCGCAAGTCGCGCACGACGAACTCGGCGTACCCGCCACATCGGTCACGGCGCTCGTGCACGCCCACGGATGGCGCTGGAACCATGACGGCGCATGGACACGCCTGCACCCCGGCGACACCGACCCCGACAGCGGACGAACCTACACCGGCCCGCCGCACGATGCAGTGCTGCGCCGGGGAGAGCGGGTGATCGTAGACGAGGCCGGGATGCTCGACCAAGACACCACCCACGCACTCCTCACCATCACCGCCGAGGCAGGAGCGACGGTCGCGCTCGTCGGCGACCGCGCACAGCTCCCCGCCGTAGGCCGGGGCGGGGTGCTCGACATGGCCTCGCAGATCAGGGGCCGTACCTACGACATGACCGAACTGCACAGGTTTGCCGACCCCGACTACGCGGCCCTCACCCTGACGATGCGTGACCGGGAGAACCCCGGCGACGCGTTCGACCGACTCGCCGCAATGGGACTCATCACCCTGCACGCGAACGAGGAGCAGGCCCGCGACCACATCACCAAGCACACGCGCGAGGGTGAGGCGATCACCGTCGCGACGAACGACGAAGCCACCGTCCTGAACGAGCGCATCCGTGCTGGACGCGTCGAGGGCGGCGAGGTCGATGACACGATCACGGCGACCGGCAGCGACGACCTACCTATCGGGGCCGGTGACCTGATCCAAACCCGCAAGAACGACAGTGACCTGGGCGTGGCGAATCGGCAGCAGTGGATCGTCCAGCACGTCGAGAACGATGGCACCGTCTATGCGCGAGAAGCCGTCAGCGGGCGCAGAAACGCGCGCATCGTCGCCCTCCCGTCTGAGTATGTGAGCGAGCACGCGCACCTGTCCTACGCAGCCACCGCCTACGGAGTCCAAGGCGCAACCGTCAACTTCTCGCGCACGTTCCTGACCGAGGCGACAAGCGCGGCAGGCGCCTACGTCGGCATGACCCGAGGCCGCGAGCAGAACCGGCTGCACGTCATCGCCGAGGACATGACCGACGCGAGAGCGCAGTTCGTCACAGCGATGGAAAGCGACCCCGCAGATCGTGGCCTCGACCACGCCACCGCACAAGCAGCCGAATCAGTGCGCGGAGTCGTCAAGAACGGCCCCATACGCCGCGTCACGGAAGAACTCGCCAGACTCGACCGTGAAGCTGAGCGCGCCGACCAGCAGGCCGAGCGGTGGGAGCAGACCGCGAATAGGCTCGACGCCCAGCGCGCCGCGCATCGTGCCGAGAACGACGAGAGCACCGCCGCGCTTCGCCGGGTCGAAGAGGAAGCCACACGAGTGCGTTCCGAGGTCGCCGCACCTCTCGTTAAGCAAGCTGAACGCGACGGCGTGGCGTACCTCGCCACCGTCCAAGCAGAGAACACGACGAACACACGCCTCGCAGCTGTCGGGCGGTTTGGGCGGCGTAAAGCTCGCGATGAGCACCGCGCCGCGAGCGAACAAGTGCATGCCGCGCGGACACGCCTCCGTGAAGTGTGGGAAGCTGAACCGCCACGAACTCCCGGCGCGCTATCCGAATGGGCCGCACACGTCGCCCAACAGGCAGCAGAGAGCGATCCCCGCGTGAGAGACGGCGACCAAGCAGTCGAGGCCGCCCGTTCCGAACGAGTTGCAACGGGTGAGCGTCACCGCAATGAGCACCTGACGCTTTTGGCGAGCGAATTCGGGGCCGAGAACGCGCGCGCTCACCAGTACGGGATGCGCGGCATCAATCCTCGACGCAATGCCCGTGATGCTCGCGCCCGTGCAGCGCACCTTCGTGCCGAGAGTGAGGAACTCCGCAACCTCCCCGCGATTGACGCCGCCGAGCTCATCGAGACCAAACGCGTGGAGCGGGAACTTGCGCAACAGCAAGCCGAACACCGTCAACGCCAACTCTCCTCGCCCGAACCGGTGTCGCGTCGAGGCCCAGATTCGCAACCTGAACGCGGGATCGGACTGTGAGCCACCCTCCTTCGGCGCGTGCGCCTGTGACCCCTGTCTGTTGCATATTCCGGTGAGGTCCTCGGACCGTTCCTACGCTTCGGTCGGGGCGAGGTCGGTGTCAGTGTGGATGCGTAGCGCGGCGATGAACTCTTGGTAGAGGGGGTCGCGGGTGAGGAGTTCGCGGTGGGTTCCTGCATCTCGCACACCACCGTTTTCGAGGACGATGATCTGGTCGGCATCGAGCACGGTGGATAGACGGTGCGCGATAGTGACGAGCGCGCCCTCTCGCGAAGCGGTGGCGATGACGTGCTGGATGGCCGCTTCGGTAGTCGCGTCGAGCTGGGCGGTTGCCTCGTCCAGCAGCAGCACATTCGGGCGGCGCACCAGCGCTCGTGCGACGGCGAGGCGCTGACGCTCCCCACCAGAGAGACTGGTCTCGGCAACGTCCGCGTTCAGCCCGCCATTCAGGGAGCGAATCTTCTGATCGAGGCGCACCGACGTCAGCGCCTCCCATGCTTCGTCGTCGGTGGCGTCGGGAGCGCGGAAGAGCACGTTGTCGCGAACAGTGCTGGGGATCACCGGGGTCTCCTGTTCGACGTAGGCGATGTGGGACCTGACATCATCAATGCTCAACCGGTCGTAGGGGACGCCGTTCAGTTCAAGCCGCCCCGCGGCAGGGTCGATGAAGCGGAGCAGCAGCGAGAAGACAGTGGTCTTTCCAGCACCGGACGGGCCTACGAGCGCGATATGCCCCTGCCGTGGGATGGCGAATGTTACGTCGCGCAGCGCGGGGGCTTCTGCGTCGGCATAGCCCGCTGTGACCGCACGGAGCGCGAGCACCGGGGCATCGGGGACGCTCAGGTGGGCAGATGCATCGGCGGGGCGAGCGTGCGTGTCTTCGAGTTCGAGGTGTTCGGTCTCACGGATGCGCGCGGCGGCGGCGAGGCCGCTCTGGAGGGTGGCGAATGCTCCGGCCAGTGAGGTGATCGGGTCGACGATGTTGAAGGCATACAGCAGGAACGCGACCAGACTGGACACGGCAAGCTCGCCGAGCGCGACGCGTCCCGCGCCGAGGCCGAGGATGACGATGATCGCCAGCTGCATCCCGCCGCCCGCGACCGTCCACGCCAGTGCCGAGAACCAGACCGAACGGATAGCGTGCCGGGCAGACTCTTCGGCTTTCGTGTTCACGCGTGCGATCTCGCGGTGCTCAGCGCGGCTGGACTTCACCGTACGCAGGGCTCGCACCCCGCCCTCCAATGTCGCACCAAGCTCTCCGATGGCATCCTGGGCACGCTTGTCGGCTCTACCGATCTGCGGGACGAGCACACCGAACAAAGCGCCGACCACGACCAGCGCGAGGAGCGTGGTCAACAGGAGAGGCCAATCGAGGAGCGCCATCAACACGATGGTTCCGACCAATGACACCAGGCCGTTGATGAGTTGCACGAGACTGTTCGTCGTCGCCTCTCGCAAGAGCAGCGTGTCGCTGGTCACGCGGGTGACGAGTTCGCCGGTGCGGAAGCGCTGAATCTGTTCCAGCTTCGCAAGGAAGAACCGGCTGACCAGGCCACGGCGAGCATCCAGCACAATACGTTCCGAGAGCCTGCCCAGCAGCACGCTCTGCGCAAGATTCGCGATGATCCCGACGATCAAGATCAGTACCAGCACCGAGACTGGTCCGGCAAGATCGAGATCAGTGCCGAGCGAGTCGAGCACCCACTTGGTTACCATCGGTGTCGCAAGCGTGATCGCCGTCGCGAACAACCCCAGTAGCACGCCGATGATGAGGGTTCGCAGATGCGGACGCGAGTACGACCACAACAGCGCGATACCTTCTCGGAACGGGACCGCAGGGCTGCCCGACTTTGTGTCGTCGATATCGTCAATCGGAGATTCAGAGGCGTTCATCATGTCTTTCGTGATCGTCTTCGGTGCGCGTTATCGGAAAGCCCGGCTGATGGCGCTGCCGGTCTGGAACAGGCGAAGCCAGACCATGAGTTTCTGCATCGGGCGCAACGGCACGCCGACAAGACGCCGCCATCCCGTGTGCCTGGTCCATGAGGTGGTGATGGTGACCTGCGTGCCACCGGTCGTCGGTGCAAGCGTGAACTCGTTAAGGATCGGGCGGCTCTGCGGTGCATCGGGATAGACGAACCTCCACGCCACCCGGTGAGGGCATTCTGCGGTGACAAGTTCGATCAAGCGACGACGGAAAGGCGGCCTGATCTTCACAGGCTTCCCGTCAGGGCGCGCCTCGGGTGCTCGGCCCTCCCAGACAGACCCGGGGCGTACTTCTCGGGTGGCGCTTTCGATCTGGCCAACGCTGACCTCCCACTCGGGCACGCGCACAGGGTCGGCAAGGAAGTCCCACACCTCGTCGGCTGACGCGGGAACGAACGTCTCCTGAGAACCGGAAGCCCGGCTCTTCGACAGGCTCGGCTCAGATACTGCCGCCACACCATCCGCAACACTCCGGTCGAGGCGTTCCAAGACTTCCTGTGGTGTGGCATCCAGCCGGTGCAAAATGTCCGCGATCAGACCGCTCGGCTCGGCGACGAGTTCCCGGAGCACTGCCGCCGCACTGCCGTCCCGGCTCTTCCCGCCTGCACGCCCGATCAGGTCAGCGGCGCGCTGCTTCAACTCGTACCCGTCAGTCTCGTGGAACACGATCCGTCCAGGATCGGGCAGCGTCGCCCGTACGCCCAGGGACGCCAGCTGCGCGTCATGCTGCTCGCGCACGGCCCGGCGCGCATCGTCGATGCCGATCCCCATCTCCCGGAGCACACGGCCCGCGAGCTGGTCCGACAGCACGAGCGCGAGGAAGAGGTGCTCGATGTCCGCCTCCCGGAGCCCCTGCCGCGACGCCTCCTCCAACGCCGTCAAAGACAGCACCTGACTCGTCTGTGCGGCCTGAACGAACTTACTCATGACTTCCTCCTGGCCATAGGGATCGAGGGATCGACCCTCTTGGAATGTTTCTTGTGCGCGGCCTGACGGCTCACCCCGAGCGCATCGGCGATCTCTTGCCACGTCATCCCCGCCCGCAGCGCTGCCTCGACTTGCCGCAACTCCAGCGTGTCCGTAAGCACCCGCAACGACGCGACCGCTCGCAGCCCCGCTCTCGGGTCAGTGGTGTCCGCCGCGACCTCGGCGACCTGTGAAGACTCCATACTGTCAACCTACGTTGCACAAGCAAGTCTGTCAACCTGAGTTGCAAGACGTGGATGCAGGACATCGCCAGCACGGAAGAAGCGGTAACGCGGAACCGACCCATCCCTCGCCGAAGGTCGTGCCTGTAGCGTCGGCAGCGCAACGACAACCAAACAGCCATCGCTGGGTCAGGATCAACGCGAATAATCGCACCACGGCCGAGCCATATCGGAGGCAGCACGTCTACTCAAGCGGTGCAGCGACAAGGGAGACTCACTGGCACGGGAGCACTTCTATAGACTGATACTGCGCATACGCGCACGATCACAGGTGAGTGCGTTTGGGGCACCTCGGCTAGCCGAGGTCGACGTGCTCGGCCACGTAGTCCGCCGGCAGCACGATCGACCCGAACCGGCGGCCGGGCTTGCGGATCGTGATCGACCCGTCCTCACGCACATCGGTGATGCGCCAGGTCTCACCGTTGCGCACCCAATCCCGGCCTGTGCCGGTGCGCAGGCGCCGCTCGTTACGGCGGGTGATGATCGTGTCCCCGACCCCCGCCAGGGTGCCCTCAGCCAAGGTGGCCTCGCGGGCCGGGGTGATGCGGCCTTCGAGGATCAGGTCGGCGCGGGCCCGGGCGTTGAGTGCGGTCACATCCTCCCGTGTCTCGGCGATCAGCACCGACACCCGCCCGGTGTCCCGGTCGGCCCGCCACGCGGCGTAGGCGGCGTCGATCATCTCCTCGCCGTCCCCGTCGGTGATGCGGTGATTGCCCAGGTAGGTGTCGATCACGCTGGTGCGACCGTGCCGCAGGTCCAGGGAGGCGGTCTTCTCCCAGTCGTGGATGAACCGATGCACGTCCACCAGCTCGGGCGCATCATGGTGGCGGTCGGCCACGAGCATCCCGAACGTCCCACCGGCATCGACGGATTGCAGTTGCCCGTAGTCGCCGACCAGCAGCACCTTCGCGCCCGCCTCCGCCGCCAGGGCGGTGATGCGATCCAGCGAGAGGGTGCCGGCCAGGCTCGCTTCGTCGATGATGACCAACTTGCCCGCCTTGAATGTGTCGCCGCGCGTGAGGTGGTTCTGCCACCACTTCGCCGTGTTCTCCGTGGCGATCCCGAGATCATCGCCGAGCACCTGCGCCGCCACCGCGGACGGTGCCAACCCGACCACAGAGCCGAATCCGTGCTGTTTCTCCCACGCCCGCCGCAGGGCGTTCATCGCCGTGGTCTTCTCCACTTGGTGCGAATGACGCACCTGTCAAGTGGAGGTGTCGAGATGACGATGAGTGTGTTGGGGAGGCCGCGAACGGGCGAGACTGCCGCTGTTGCGGATCAGGTTTTGGTCTATCTGCGGATCAGTGAGGATCGGACTGGCGAGGAGGCCGGAGTCGAACGCCAGCGAGATGACTGCCTGGCGCTGTGCGGTCGCCTCGGGTTGGATGTGGCTGCTGAGGACGTGTTCATGGATAACGACACGTCCGCGTATCTGAACAAGAAGCGTCCCGAGTTTGAGAAGTTGCTGGCTCGGGTGCGACAGGGTCCGTCGCGGGTTGTGGTGTGGCATGTGGATCGCCTCTACCGCCGTCCGCGCGAGCTGGAAGATCTGATCGACTTGGTGGAGTCGCATCCGATCCGCATCGAAGCGGTGATGGGTGGGGCGTTCGATCTGAACACGCACGAGGGCCGGCTGATGGCCCGGCAGCTCGTCGCGATGGCCGCGTACGAGTCCGGGCACAAGGCTGATCGCATCCGCCGCGTGAATCGGCAGAAGGCTGAGCGGGGCGATTGGCATGGGGCGGCGAAGTTCGGGTACGGCACCGGCGGGGTGCTGATCCCGGAGCAGGCGACAGTGATCCGTGAGATGGCCGACCGGTTCCTCGCGGGCCAGTCGTTGCGGTCGATCACGGCCTGGCTGAACAAGGAGTCCGGGTTCCCCGCACCGCAGGCGCACACGGGCAAGACGCTCGGGGTGTGGCATGCGACGACGGTGAAGTCGATCCTGGTGTCCGCTCGTATCTCCGGGCAGCGGGCGTATGAGCCGGCGCGGAAGGCAGGGGATGCTCCGGCGGGCAGGGAGATTCTGGGGCCGGGGAACTGGGAGGCGATCATCACGCCGGAGGAGACGACGCGTATCCGGGCGATGCTGTCTCACCCGGACCGCCGGGTTGGAGCGTCCTCGATCAATCTGCTGTCCGCGATCGCGACGTGTGGGAAGTGCGGGTCGGGGTTGGTGTCGGGAAAGAACCGTCGCGGCCCGTCGGATGCGAAGCGCCGCTACTACCGGTGCATGCCGGTGCCCGGTCACCCCGAACGCGGCGGCTTGTCCGTCAGCGCTTCCGGACTGGAAGCCGTCGTGAGCGAGGCGGTCATCGCACGCCTGGCGGCGACCACGCTGCCCTCCGATGAGGGCAGGACCGGTGGTGCGGTGGCAGAGGCGATGGAGCGAATCATAGCCGCGCGGCACCGGATGGAAGACCTCGCCCGCGACTACGGGGCCGGGCTACTGGCCCGCAGCGAGTACCACGCGGGGCGTGTCGCAGCGCAGAACGCCGTCAGAGACGCGGAAACCTCTCTCGGCACCCTGAACCGTGGTGACGCTCTCAAGGGGCTCCCTATCGGCGATGAGGCCGCTCTGCGGCAGGATTGGGAGGAGGAGTGGACGATCGGGCAGAAGCGGGCGATCCTGTCCGCGCTGATCGACACGCTCGTCGTGCGTCCCGATCCGAAGAGCGGGTCGCGGTTCCGTCCCCAGCGGGTGCAGATGACCTTCAAAGCCTGACCCGGCGGCGTGGGGCACGGAGCCAAGATCAGGCGGGGTGCGAGACGAGGGTGCGCAGCCTGTCGAGCGCCACGGGGTCAGTGACCGCGAAGGACACCCCGGAGGCCTCGCACGCCTGCCGTGTCCATTCCTGCACGTCGAAACCTCCCAGCAGCGCAGACGATCGTGGCGTCGTGGACTCCCCCGGTGCGGAAGTTTCGGGTTGCGGTGCCGGGAGGTGCGGGGCGGTCACGGCAGCTCCCCGGTAGTCAGGTCTAAGCCGGCGTAGAACTCCTCCTCGGCCTGTCGACGGGCTTGAACGTCGGCGAACATGAACTCCACGAAGTCCTCGTTGCGGTCGGCGATGATGATGTCCTCGACCGGTGCGGCAGGGTCCTCGCCGGGCCAGACAGTCTGCCGAGTGGGTCGGTCGCGGTCCAGCCGAGTGCCGCACGCGGCGACCCATTCGCGTAGCCGCCCGCGCGCTTCGGCGAAATCACGATGCCATCCCAACGGCGCGGACCCGTTCTGCTCGGGATCGTAGGCGCACAGCCAGTGCAGGTGCAGGGCGGAGAGCTCCCAGACGAGTTCGGGGTGGTGGTGCCAGAACGGCGGGATCACGCTCGCGGGGAGCCCGTAGGTGTGGCGCAACCAGTTGACCCACTTGTTCAGTTCCAGCCATTCGGCTTCGGCGGCGTCCGCGGTGAGGAGGTTCCAGTTGACCGGGTGAGGGGGCTCGGAGATCAGCGGCCCCTCAAAGCTCTCCTCCTGCTCCTCCGCGGCCTCATCGTCAATGGGCTTGGGGCCAGGTTCGGGCTGGTCCGTAGTGTCGGTCATGATGATCGCCTCACATCGCCAGCGCGGTCGTGGTGGATCCCGTCGAGCGCGGGGCGGTGAACTCCGCCGGCACCTCACGGCTGCAAGTGATCTGCTCGGCCGTCGCGTCGCGGGTCGCGGTGTTCTCGTCGCGGCTGTGGCGGCGGCCGACCTTCCAGACCTCGAACTCGTGCCCGGTGATCGTCTTGCCGTCTTTCTCGTAAAGGGGTATCCATCTTGATGCCGATGGACGGGGCCGGTCTGCCGGGTAGGGTCGGGTGACGTAAGGGCCCCCGCGCTGCGTCAACAGCCGGGGGCATGGACTACACCGTCAAGGGGTGTATGTCGT
>NZ_FXZF01000030.1:0-31735 GCF_900169375.1 Brevibacterium sp. Mu109 | reverse complement strand
ATGGGCAGACCGAGGTCGACCCGGTCGGGGTGGTGATGCCGCTGACCGCGTGATTCGTAGCCCGACCCCGCTGCTTAATACCAAGTTAAAGGAACTACCGAAGAACACCACGAAAAGGGACTTGACCGTCTACCTTCTTCTCGTCCACTGCAGCTCCTTGAAGTCTCAATCGAATACTAGCGGAGAGTGAGTACTCACAGGGGGTGAGTAGGTGGTGACCTGCGCGACTGTCTGCCCATGAGCACCGCTTTGCCCACCTGCGACACGTCGTCCTTCGTGCGCCTCCTGCCGCCAGGCGGTGAGGGGCGACCGCATCGACACCGGACCATGACTGTGGGCGGGGTGATCCCGGATCCCGACATCACTGGGGGAAACCGGAGTGGTCTGGCACTTTCCTTGCAACAGGAATGTTGCAGGCGGATAATGTGGGTATGACCGATACAGCAATGGACAGAACCAGCGCGGGCAAGACCAGCGCTAGCGGGAAGCATCGCGAGAAGCCTGCCCGTGGTGAGGACGTGGGCCCGAAGCTTCTCCCCATGAAGGTCCGCGCCGCGGCGTCTGCTGTGGGAGGCCAGGCGAATCTAGCGGAGTGGGTCGGAGTCGCTCGCAGTCAGCCGACACGCTGGGCAGCCGGCGAGACTGAGCCCTCGACAGCTGTGGCTCGCGCCGTCACTGACCTCGAGTTCATCGCCTCCCGCGCCCGCATGGTGTGGAGCGACTCTGTCCTTCCGGACTGGCTCAACGGACACAACGCCTTCCTCGACGGTGCGACGCCGTTGGAGATGATTCGCCAGGGCCGCACCTCCGAAGTCCTAGATGCGATCACGGGCGACGAAGCAGGCGTCTACGCCTGATGCGCGTGTATCGCGTCCATCCCTGGGTGGAGGGAGCGGACAGCAGAGCGCCCTACGGGGCTCTGTTCGTTCCACCCGGTCAGGGCTCCGGCCGGTGGGACAACCCTGATCTGTACACGCTGCGGTACTTCAGCACGACATCAGTGGGCGCAGTCGCAGAGACGTATGGCTCCCTGGCCAGATGGAGTGAAGGCATGCTGCGCGTGCCGCATAACGCAGAGGCAGTGGCGGCGCTGAGCACCTACGAGATCCCCGACTCCTCCCGCCTGGCCGATCTCGCCGACCCGAACGTCCTGCTCCGTCTTGGCGTTCACCGAGTCACGCACATCGTCGAGCGGAACAAGCGGCGCACCCAGCGCCTTGCCGCGAACATCCATGACAGCGGTGAGTGGGACGGGATCACCTGGTGGTCGTACTACCACCCCAGTGTCACCCTCGTCGCAACGTGGTTGGACGACGAGGTGACTCACGTGGATACCTCAGCGCTGAGCATCGGTGGCGACACGGTGCAGCAGGCTGCGCAACTCATCGTGCGAGAGATCCGCCGCGGCCGCATGAGGAGAGAGCCGCACTGATCGCCCCGCAGATATACGCGCATCCTCTTTGCCAGCCCAGCACAACGAGTCGTCCCCTGCGATCCCTTCGCGATTAGTGTGGGGGAATGAGCACCGATGCCAACCACAATCACGACCACGCGCCTCAGGCCGATGCGCCCCAGGACCCCACCGCGTTCTGGGAATCCCACTACGGCGACGAGCAGGTGTGGTCCGGCAACGTGAACGCATCACTCGCTGACGCTGCCGAGCACCTCATCCCCGGCAGCGTGCTCGACCTGGGCTGCGGCGAGGGTGCCGACGTCCTCTGGCTCGCACAGCGCGGGTGGAGGGCCGTCGGGGTCGACATCTCGCAGGCCGCGATCATTCGCGCCCGCACCGCCGCCGAGGCCGCAGACCTGGGCGAAGACCGTGCCGCCTTCGTCCGTGCGGACCTCGCGACCCTCGCCGACCGCGATCGTCACGAGTCCCTCAAAGGGCCCTTCGACCTGGTGACCGCGAGCTTCTTCCAGTCGCCGGTCGCGCTCGACCGGCAGCGGATCCTCCGCGCGGCGGCAGACCTCGTCGCAGCAGGCGGCCACCTCCTCCTCACCTCCCACGCCGCACCTCCGTCGTGGGCGAAGGAGCAGATGGGCGGCCACGCCGACCACGCCGGCAAGCACGCCAGCGACGACACCAGCGACCACGACCACCACACCGGCGGCCCCGCAGAGTTCCCATCGCCCGAGGACGAACTGAGCACACTCGCACTCGATCCCCACGAGTGGGAGACCCTCACTGCCGGGATCCGCACGCGCGACGTCCAGGCACCTGATAGCGCTCACGCCCACCTCGACGATTCCGTCGTCTTGGTTCGTCGCAGAGGAATACCAGCCGCCTGAGTGCGTTGAGGCAGGAGGAAGCTCGGCGCCTCACTCCAGATGGGGAGGCGACCGGGACTCGGCATCACCCCTGACGAAGGAGGCAGCGATATGGCTGACAAGAAGGCCGTCATCATCGGAGCGCACGGAAAGATCGCGCTGTTGGCAGCACCCCGGCTCGTCGATGCGGGATACGACGTCGACGGACTCATCCGCAACCCTGACCACGCGGTGGACGTGCGCGCATCCGGCGCGAACCCCGTCGAACTGAGCCTGGAGGATGCGAGCGTCGACGACCTCGCGAAGGCCTTCGACGGAGCAGACGCCGTGGTGTTCTCCGCGGGAGCCGGCGGGGGCAACCCTGATCGCACGAAGGCCGTCGACCACAAGGGAGCGGTGCGCGCGATCGACGCTGCCGTCCAGGCCGGCGTGACGCGCTTCATCATGGTCTCGTTCGCCACCGCGCTCGTGTCCAAGGACACGGTCGACCCGGAGGAGCCCTTCTACACGTACGCCAAGGCGAAGCACGACGCGGACGAGCACCTCCGCTCGACGGATCTCGACTACACGATCCTGGGACCGGGCAAGCTCACGCTGGAGCCTGCCTCGGAGAAGATCGTCGTCGCGGACAAGGACGGCCGGATCGACGATCAGGACGTCGAGGCGGCAGACACCAGCCGCGACAACGTCGCCGTCGTCATCGCCCACGTCCTGAAGAGCAACGTGGGAGTGCGCCAGACGGTGAACTTCTACGATGGCGACACCCCGGTCGCCGACGCGATCAGCTGAGGCCCGCACACTGACGGCATGACGGCGGCTCGCCACCATGCTGACGTCTGAGAGCCGATGTGCGACAGTGAAGATGTGAGCACACAGAACAGCGCCGCACTGGCGACGAAGACCGTGGGGGAAGGGCCCGACAGGGCCGTCTTCCTCCACGGTCTCTTCGGCCGCGGCAAGAACTTCACGACCGCGGCGAAGGCCATTTCCGACACTCACACGAGCACGCTCGTGGACCTGCCCGATCACGGCGAGTCCCCATGGACAGAGGAGTTCTCCTACGTCGCGATGGCCGACGCGGTGGCAGACACCCTGCGGACGGGCGCTGCGGCAGACGGGCCCGTCGACGTCATCGGGCACTCGATGGGCGGGAAGACAGCGATGGTGCTGGCACTGCGGCACCCGGACATCGTCGACCGGCTGGTCATCGTCGACATCTCACCGGTCGCCGCTGACAACGGAGGCGAGTTCGAGCACCTGCTGGGATCGCTCGCCGCGCTCGATCTCGGCGCCCTCGAATCGCGCACCGATGCGGACCAGGCGCTGCAGGAGCCGATCCCTAACAAGGGCACGCGCGGATTCCTCCTGCAGAACCTCCGCTCGACGGCCGATGGATACGAGTGGCAGCCGAACCTCGACCTGCTCTACCGATCACTGCCGACCATCGGCGATTTCCCCGACGTGGAGGACCGCGTGTTCGACGGCCCCACGCTGTGGATGGGCGGATCGGAATCCGGGTACATCACTGAAGCCGCGGAACCCGTCATGCAGGGCTACTTCCCGAAGGTCCGCCAGATCACCGTGAAAGGCGCCGGCCACTGGGTCCATTCGGAGAAGCCCGCAGAGTTCGCAGAGATCCTGCGGTGGTTCCTCACGCGGTGAGCACTCCGGGACACACTCCGCCTCCGCAAGGCGATGCGGGCTGGCCGGGTTGGGCGCACAAGCGAGCAGCGAAGCTCGCCGAGGTCTGGGGGCCGGGCCGTGTCCTGCTCGCCTACCCACGCACGCGCGCGCTGTTCGTGCTGCCGTTCGTCATGCTGGGCGTGATGTGGTCCACCGCCCTCAGCGCACCGCTCCTGCTCCTGTTCTCAGGCCAATTCTCAGGCCAACGGACCGCGGTGGTGGTGGGGATCGGTCTCCTCATCTTCTTCGTCCTGATGTGCACCGCCGTCACACTCCTCGCCATCGATTCGTGGCGCACGAGCATCCTTGCGACCCCGGGTGGGATCGAGGTGCGGCAGTTCCCCTTCAGGACACGCCGCGTGCGGTGGGACGAGCTGCATCGCGTGGAAGCGCAGCAGACCGGATACCGCACCGGGGCGAGCGTCCTCGTGCTGACAACGGGGGAGAGGATCGTGTGCAAGGCGACTGACGTGCGCAGAGCGTTCTACAACGGTCACCGGATCCGCACGTTCAAGAGCTCGGCAGGCCAGTTCTTCTCCCCGACCACGGCCGAGCTCATCAGCCTTCACCGTGAGTGGATGCGGAACGTCGGCGATCGAAAGTCACGACCGTGAGCAGCAGCGGAGCGCCTGACGTGTCCCAGGCGCAACCTCGCACGAAGCGACCTCTGTGGATCCGCATCTGCATGGTCGTCGCACTGGTGATGACCGCCTGGCACGTGGCGGCCTCCTTCCTCTGGATCGCACCGGCAGGACCCGCCCGCGACGCCGTCCCCGGCGATGCGCTGCGCAGCTACATGCTCCCCATGTACGGGCAGAGCTGGAGCGTCTTCGCCCCCGCACCCATCAACGGCGACCACCGCCTGGATATCCGCGCGGTCGTCGTGGAGAACGGCGAGGAGCGCGTCACCGACTGGGTGCGCGCCACCGATGTGGAGATCTCCCTGTCGCGCCACAACCTCTTCCCACCGCGCGCCGCGAACCTGGCGATCAACGTCTCCTCCGCGCACAAGAGCGCCTACGACGATCTGAACGACGATCATGAGGCCGTCGTCGCCGTCGACTATGTCCAGGACGAGTGGCAGCCTCGGCTGGAGGAGGACCTCGAGTCCGACGACGACGGAGCCGTCGACCCGTACCTCGAGGCCGAGGAGGAGCTCACCGCCTACGCCACCCAGGTCGCCTACGCCGTCTGGGGTGAGAACGTCGCTCGCGTGCAGTTCCAGACGACCCGGCAGAACGTCGTCCCGTTCGCCGAACGCAATGAGCCTGATGCTCAGAAGCCGCCGCTGCAGGTGGTCAACACCGGCTGGCGCGGACTCATCGAGCGCGACGGACAGTCGCGCGAACAGTTCGCGAACTACTTCTGCTCCGCACCAGAGGATGTCTGCTCATGAACCAGAGGACGTCTACACCTGCCCGCATCCTCCGCACCGCACGCGGGCTCCTGTCCCAGCTGTGGCACGGCATCGTGAAGGTCATCGCGGACCTCTACTTCTTCTCCGAGAACTGGCTGCTGGACACCAAGCACGCCCAGTACGGACTCGCCGTCACCCGCATCATCATCGGCTTCGTGGGCATCGGCCTGCTGCTGACGAACTTCAACGCGCGCCTCTACACCTTCGGCGAAGGCTCCGCCTGGAACGGGGAGCTCGCCGAACCGGTCAGCGACTTCCCGAACATCTGGCTCTTCAGCCTCTTCCACAACGTCGCGGACAACCCCGCTCTCTTCACCCTCCTCTACATCCTGCTGGGCATCCTCGCCGTCATCATCATGCTCGGATGGCGCACGCGGATCATGCTGCCCATCTACCTCATCGGCTGGGTCAGCTTCATCGAGGTCAACGACTCCGCCGGCGACCAGGGTGACAACGCCTACCGCATCTTCCTCATCGCACTGCTCTTCGCAGACACCTCGATGCGCCTCTCCCTGGACGCTCGCCGCCGCGCCCGTCCCATCGAGGTCGCGAAGCCCTGGTGGCAGCGCAAGCTGGCGGGGGAGCGACTGCTGCCCGCGGAGCTGACGAACCTCGCACACAACATCGTGCTCATCGTGCTGACCTTCCAGGTCTCCGCGATCTACGTGTCCGGTGCGCTGTACAAGGCCGGCGGCACTCCGTGGTCGGAGGGCTGGGCCGTCTACGACCCGCTGCACGTCGCGCAGTTCAGCACCTGGCCGGGACTGGCGGACCTCCTCACGGTCTGGGGCCCTGGGGTCGCCGCAATCAGCTGGGGATCGATCATCCTGCAGATGGCCTTCCCGTTCATGCTGCTGCGCCGCGGCACCCGTGTGGTCGCGCTGTTGGGCATCCTCAGCTTCCACATCGGCATCGGCGTCCTCATGGGTCTGCCGTGGTTCTCGCTCACGATGATCGCGGTCGATGCGATCTTCATCCGAGACGAATCGTGGAAGAAGCTGGGCACCGCCTTCACCCGCACCTGGGCGAGCACCTCGAGCACGTCCAGCACGCGGACTGGGGAATAGACGCCCGCCTCCGTATGGTTGTGGCGGAAGGCTCTCCCTACCCGTACTCCACCCCCATTTGGAGGCACCATGACAGATTCCACCGCACCCCGCGTTCCCACAGACACCTCGGACCCCAAGTTCGAGGCCTACGCGCGTCCGGAGCGCATCGTGAGCACGCAGTGGGTGGCCGACAACCTGGAGACCCCGGGTGTCGTCATCGTCGAAAGCGACGAGGACGTCCTCCTGTACGAGTCCGGCCACATCCCGGGGGCCGTGAAGATCGACTGGCACACGGAGCTCAACGATCCCGTCACCCGCGACTACGTCGACGGTGAGGGCTTCGCACAGCTCATGTCCGCCAAGGGCATCTCTCGCGAGGACACCCTGGTCGTCTACGGCGACAAGTCGAACTGGTGGGCCGCCTACGCGATGTGGGTCTTCACCCTCTTCGGCCATGACGACGTGCGCCTCATGGACGGTGGCCGCCAGAAGTGGGAGGCAGAGGGCCGCGAGTACACCCGCGAGAAGCCCCATCCCACCCCCACCGAGTACCCGGTCGTCGACCGCGACGACTCCCAGATCCGCGCGTTCCTGCCGGAGGTCCGCGACGCGATCGGCGACATCCCGCTCATCGACGTGCGCAGCCCGGAGGAGTACACGGGGGAGCGGACCCACATGCCCGCCTACCCGGAGGAGGGCGCCCTGCGCGGCGGCCATATCCCCACCGCGAAGTCGGTGCCGTGGGCTAAGGCGGCGAACGATGACGGCACCTTCCGCTCCGCCGATGAACTGCAGAAGCTCTACCTCGACGACCTGGGCCTCAAGGCTGACGGCGACATCATCGCCTACTGCCGGATCGGTGAGCGCTCCTCGCACACCTGGTTCGTGCTCGAGCACCTGCTGGGCTTCGACAGCGTGAAGAACTACGACGGCTCCTGGACGGAGTGGGGCAACGTCGTGCGCGTGCCCATCGTCACGGGTGCGGAACCGGGGGAGGCGCCCCGCGCATGACCGACACCACGAACGCCCCGCTGCCCGGCGGCCTCCAGGAGATCGCGGACGACTTCGCAGCCGCGGCGCAGAACGAACTGCTGGAGATCCTCCTCGAGTTCAGCGACGAGCTGCCCGCACTGCCCGACCGTTACGCAGACCACCCGGAGCTGCTGGAGCCGGTGCCGGAATGTCAGTCGCCGATCTTCGTCATCGCCGAGGTCGAACCGGCGGACGACCCGAAGGACGGCACGGTCCGTCTGTTCTTCTCCGCCCCGCCGGAGTCGCCCACCACCCGCGGATTCGCCGGCATCCTCCAAGAGGGGCTGGATGGCCGCACGGTCGGTGAGGTCCTTGCTGTCCCCGCGGACTTCCCGCTGCGACTGTCGCTCACGAAGGCGGTGAGCCCTCTGCGGCTCAACGGCATGTCCGGGATGCTCACCCGCATCCAGCGACAGGTCGTGGAGAAGTCCGGGCAGCAGGCGTGAGCGAGGCCGATGCGGAGACCGGCACTGCCGACTCCGCATGCCCGGACGTCTCCCGGATGCGGCGACATGAGAGCGACCACGACATCCCGTGGGCGTTGCCCGTGGTGGTCCGCAGGTCAAAGACGCACATCGCCCGTCACGTCGACGTGCTGGAGGCCGCCGCCGAGGCCGTCGTCACCTTCCTCGACGACCCCCGCTCCCAGCCCGAGGGCGAATGGCACGAGGCCCTCGAGCACTGGCGGCATGGCGCCATCCGCAAGGTCGTGCGCCGGGGAGACGGCAAGCAGTTCGAGGACGCCGCCGCACTGGGGTGCGTGCGTGTGCAACGCGATAGCGCCCATGGCTTCGGGCCGGTGGACGTCCTGGTGCTGCCTCCCGGCCCGGTGCAACCTCTGCCGCGGGAGCTGAAGAAGCTGCAGGTCGGCGGCACGGAATTCCCGCTCGGCGTGAGCGAATCCGACGACGGCTCAGCAGATCCAGCCACGACATCGAGCGCGACGACTGGAGCGCTCGTCGTCATCGAGCTGACTCCGGCGGCGACTCTCACGACGGGCAAGGCTGCGGCACAGTGCGGCCACGCAGCGCAGCTGGCATATGAGCAGATGCCCGACCAGACGCGCGCGCAGTGGCGCGCTGCGGACTTCCGCGTCCGTGTGGAGTTCGCATCCGACGCGTCCTGGGCGAGTGCACCGCCCGCACCGGTGCGCGTGGTCGACGCAGGTTTCACCGAGGTCAACGGTCCCACGGAGACCGCCCGCGCACGGTGGTCCCACCCCTAGACGTCCGACGCTCGCAGGACTGCCAATAGACTGCTCTGGTGAGGACCCGAGTGAGAAACCTGTGTGCGCTGGCCTCGGCCGGAGTGTTCCTGCTCGCAGGATGCAGCCTGGGAGTCGACGAAGAGCGGGGGACCCGCACGACGGAGCCTCCCGAACCACCTTCAGCTCCCGGGCTGACCCTCCGCGACGATGCCGAAGAGTTCGTGCAGGACCTGGGCGAGCACGCCTCATTCGGCGACCCTGTGGAGCTGTCCGTCTCGCTGGACAAAGTCGGTGGACGTGTTCGGCCGGAGAACATCGGCATCTCATTGGAAGCAACCGACCTGGCTGATCCGCGCCTCGATCCTGAAGCATCGACGTTGGATGAACGTCTCAATGAGCTGGGTTCTCCTGCGCTGCGCTTCGGAGGGAACAGACTGGACCGGAACCTGTTCTGGACGTCATCAGGCGAGACATCCGACGACTCCGACGACGTAGTCGTTCAACCGGAGGATCTGGAGCGGCTGCGGAAGCTGACGGATGCGACGGACGCGAAGGTGACTCTGGGGCTTCCACTCGGAGACTTCGACCCGGAGCGGGGCGCGGACATGGCCGCACATGCGCAGCAGTCCCTCGGTGATGCTCTGGTCGCCGTCTCGATCGGCAACGAGCCGAACGGCTTTACCGTGGAGGGAGAGCCGAACCACCGCGTCCGCGACGACTCCTGGGACGTCGATGCTTATGTGCAGCAGGTGGAGGAGTACGCCGCGGCGGTCGCGGATGCGGCGCCCGGCCTGCCCATCGCTGGGCCCGGAGCGTTCGACGCCGAGTGGATGCGTGGGTTCGCAGGATCGGATGTAGCCGACAAGGCGGCGGTGAGTCAGCACTGGTACGCGCTCTACGACTGCGAGTCGACAGAGGTGCCGGGTCGAGGTCCGCAGGCAGAGAACTTCGTCCATCCTGAGGTGCATGACTCTGCGGCGCGGATCCTTGGCATCGGGCTGGGGGTGGCCGATGAAGCGGGCCTGCCACTCTGGGTCGAAGAGACCGGCCCGACCAGCTGCCCTGGCACCAACGACACCTCGCGGACACAGTCGAAAGCACTGTGGACCATCGATTACACCCTGCATGCGGCTCAGCTGGGAGTGCAGCGGATGGCGATGCACTCCATGCTGGGCGATTGTCTGGGCGGGGCCCCGATGTCTGTTGTCTGCACAGCAGAGGACGATCCGGCGGCGATCGTGGGGCAGAACAACCACGCTGCGCTGCGCCTGGCATCGATGAGCGCGAACGGTGAGTTTCTTTCCACCGAAGGTGCTCGCAGCGATGTGCGGACCTACGCCGTCCACGACGAGGCGGCAGATCAGATCGTCGTGACGGTGCTCAGCACGGCCGATGCGGCGGACATCGACGCCACGCCGATGAGCATCGACGTACCGGACGGTTACGCCGCGATCGCGGCCTCACAGGTCTCCGCGGAGAACCTCACGGAACCGATGGTGTCGGACTACCTGGAGCCGCTGCCTTTGCCGGAAACCCTTCCGTACTCCGACGAGCTGGAGGGCGGCACTGCCCTCCAGCTCGACGTGGATGCGAGTTCGGCGACCGTCTTCGTGTTCGAACGGAGTGCCTCGACGACACCGACCACGTCAGATTGAGCGGTGTCGTGAGCGATGGCGGTTCTCAGATGCTCCGCCACGCACCGCGGGTGTCGAAGATCTGGGCGGCCGTCAGCGCGGAAGGGTCAGCGTTCTTGAAGATCGTGTGATCGACGAGCAGCAGGACGAGGTCAGCTGCAGACATCGCGGTTTCGAACTCCGTGAGCACGACGTTTCCGTGTGTCCTCAGGGACGACGGGAGTTCGTCGATGTGCGGTTCGACGGCCATGATGTCTGCCTCGGGCAACCGCCGGGCGAGTTCATCGGTGATGTGCATTGCAGGGCTTTCGCGCAGGTCGTCGATGTCGGGTTTGAACGCGAGTCCCAGGACTGCGATACGTGGCTGCTTGAACCGCTGCGCCCGCGGAACGACCTGATGGAGGACGTACTCCGGTTTCGCGTCGTTGATCTCGCGTGCACTGCGGATCATCCGGGCTTCTTTCGGCGCGGATGAGACGATGAACCAGGGGTCGACCGCGATGCAGTGGCCGCCCACTCCGGGGCCCGGCTGCAGGATATTCACCCTCGGGTGGTGGTTGGACAGCTCGATGAGTTCCCACACGTCGACTCCCACGCGGTCGGCGATGAGTGAGAGCTCGTTCGCGAACGCGATGTTCACGTCGCGGAACGCGTTCTCCGTCAGCTTCGCCATCTCAGCAGTCCGTGCGTCGGTGAGGAGCATCTCGCCTTCACAGAACAGCTGATAGAGGTCTCGTGCCCGTTCACCGGCGTCGCCGTTGACGGACCCGATGATCCGGTCGTTTGTGCGCAGCTCGATCATGATGCGTCCGGGAAGGACTCGTTCGGGACAGTGCGCGAAGTAGACGGTGTTCGGCAGATCCGGCTCCAGTGTGAGGTCCGGACGCGTCTCCATGACGGTCTGCGCGACGAACTCCGTCGCGCCGGGGGGCGACGTCGACTCGAGGATGACGAGCTCTCCACCGGTGAGCTTCGCGGCGATGCTGCGCGTCGCCTCTTCGATGTAGGAGAGGTCGGGGACCTTTCCGTCCTTGAACGGAGTGGGAACGGCGACGATGTAGGTGTCTGCCTCCGGTACCGTCAGCGAGGCCGTCAGCGAACCCTGCGACACGGCACCGGCGAGCACCGTACCCAGGTCGGGTTCAACGAAGGGCAGCTCTCCGGCATTGACGGCATCGACGGTGCTCTTCTTCACGTCGACCCCGGTGACTTGCACGTCGACGCTGGCAAGGACCGCGGCGGTGGGCAGTCCGATGTAGCCGAGGCCCACGACGGCGACGGACGGAGTGCGGGGTGGAGGCATCAGGAGAGACCTTTCTGCGGGGCGTGCATCATGAGTCGGCGGACCGGCTCAGAAGAAGTGGTGTTCCGGGGCGAGGCCGAAGCCGTGGACCACGCTGTTGGCGAGCAGTTCGGGCTGTTCGACGGTCCAGGTGTGGGCCCCGTCCTGCGTACGGACCTGCACGAAATTGAAGCGGTCGGCAGAATAGACCACACCACCGGAGGCGGTGAGGTCTCTGAGGAATGTGGTGTCTTCGCCGCGGGTGATCGGGTTGAAGCCGACCTCTGTGAAGGCCGCGCGTGAACCCACCATCGTCGGCCCCATCACCAAGTTCGTGTATTTGTGCTCGCGTTCAGGGAAGCGCAGGAGCAGCGCCCCGCTGCCTTCGAGGTGCATGTAGTGGGCCTGCTTGCCCACAAGGTCTGCTGCTGAGTAGCGGAGAGCGTGGATCTGGTCGAGCAGGTAGTGCGCGCCGTAGTGATCATCGTCGTCGAACTTGGCGATCACGTCACCGTCTGCACTGTCGATCGCGAGGTTCAGACACTCGCCCAGACTGAGGGAGGACGGCGCGGCACGGAGGATCACATCGTCCAAACCCATGCTGCCAGCACGTGACCGCACGTCGTCTTCGACGAGCTCGAACCCGTGAGTGACGAGGGACAGTTGCACGTCGACCCCGGTCTGCTTCGCGACGGAGTCGAGCACGTGATCGACCTGGTGAGGGCGATTCGTGGAGACGATGACCGTGGCCGTGGCGACGGTGGGGTCGTCGTAGGGGACGCTCAGCACGTCCATGATCTCCATGGCGCGGTGTGAGTACGTGTACTCGCCCCAGATGCGTCGCTGGGCCAGGTGCACGGACCGATCGCGGAGCTCGGGGCTGCGCATCAGGGCGCGGACTGTGTGTGCGGCTTCTGTCCGGTCAGCCGGTTGGAAGACCTCGTCGACGGGGAAGAACCTGCGGGTTGCCGCGCTGGGGGCGCTGACGACGGGTGTGCCGCTCGCCGTGATCTCGAAGATCCTGCGAGCGCACATGCTGGGGGAGTCGACGACGGAGTTGACGTTGAGGAAGGCGGCGAAGTCCTTGTACGCGTTCGGCATCCGGTCGTAGGGGAGCGAGCCGACCACGTGGGCAGCGAGTTCGCCGGCGAACTGGTACTTCTCGTCTCCGCCGTGCTGGCGGGAGAAGATCGTGAAGCGCTCCTGGGCCTTGTGCGCGGCGTCCGCCGCTCCGCCCAGGAGCCAGTCCATCTGTTCGCGGCGCTCCGGGTACTTGTGCGCGAAGTACATCCCCGCGAATGCCGCGCCTGCTTCACGGCGTGGACCGGCGGGCCGCACCGGGTTGTGAATCGCGGGCTGCGCTGCGAATGAAAGCGCTGCCACCCGGTCGTGTCCCAGCTGCGTCCGATAGTCGTCGATGAGCCGACTGTCACTGGTGAAGACGTGGTCGCACAGGGAGGCTGCCTCGAGGAAGTCCGCGAAGTGCGGCGGGTCCTCCTTGTTCCAGAACACTGTGGGGATGCCCTGCTCGCGGCATGTCGCGAGCAGCTCACGTGCATCGGCTTTGAGTCCGCTCTCACCAGTCAGCTGATACTTCCACTGCCCCTGATTGCCGTTCCACGCCGATTCGACGAAGACGAAATCCAGACTCTGGAGCTCTTCGCGCCAACCCTTGCGGGACAGAGGGACCGTGTCCCATTCATAGGCGAAGGCGAGTGCGGAGAAGTCGTCGAGGATGACTCCCACCCGCACAGATGCGAATACGGGGGTCCGCTGAGCCGCTTCAAAGGACGGATAGCGCTCCAGCAGTGACGCGGCTTCGGAGATCCTGGGGTTCCGTGATTCCGTTCCCTGCCGCTGTTGCCATCGGCGGAACTGGTTGAGGCCGCCCTTGCGCAGATGCCAAGCTCCGGTGCGTGCGTTCCGGACGAGCCGGCGAAACTTCAAGGACCATCTCCGTTCGTGGGCGACGTGAGAACGCGCGCAGTAGTGTGTCGCTGCACGCGTAGAGTGTCATGACGGCTCAATTCCAATAGTGAGAATACTTTAACTATACTCACAACGATCGAGCCCCTCCTTCACAGGAAACCCTGGCCCAGCAGTTGAGTGACCGCGGATGAAAGGCGTGCACGGTACAGACGACGATGACCTCATCTGAGACTGACTCATCGCGTGCCCCGCTGCGATCGCGGACGACGAACGGAGCGCTGACGGCCGCGTTCCTGCGCTCCCTGAATGCCGGGCTGATCTACGCCGCATGCATCTGGCTGGCCTCCCTCGTGCGCTACGACTTCTCACTGTCGGAACCGAACTTCCTGGGCATCGGTCTGTGCTCGGCAGTGGGTCTGGCGGCTTTCCTCGTACTGGGCCCGGCCTTCGTCTACCGTGGGCGATTCTGGAAGGGGTCCGGAGACGAACTCATAGCCGTCGGAGGCGTCCTCGCGCTCGCCAGCGCGGGCATGTACATTCTCAATGCGTTCTCGAGGGACTCGGTGTTCGTGCCGACGAGCGTCCCGGTCACTGCCTCTGCGCTGGCGATCGTCGTCGTCGGTCTGAGTGAGTGGTTGCGCAGTCGCCTGCGTGCTCTCAGACACACTCGCGGTGGAATCAGCAAACGTGCCCTGATCGTCGGCGCGGGCAGTCACGGCCTCACCGCGTACAGGCTCATCACCGATGACCCGCAGAGCGAGCACGTGGCGGTGGGCTTCCTCGACGACGACCCCAGCAAGCGATATCTCCGCATCCAAGGCGCCCGACTGCTCGGAGCACTGGACGATCTGCCCCGTGTGCTCGAGGAGAAGCCCGTCGACGTCGTGATCATCGCCATTCGAGGACTGCCGCCTGAGCAGTTGGACCTCATAGTCGAGACGACGAAGCAGGCAGGCGCAGAGGTGAGGGTCCTGCCCGAACTCGATGTGTACGACCTGCGGGAGCGAGGAGCCTCCGCAGGGTCCGCCATCGCGACCAGACCCGCCTCGTTCCGACCGATCGAGATCGATGACCTGATCGGCAGGAGCCCCATCTCCACCGACGTCCAGGGGATCGCGGGCTACCTGGATGGGAAGACCATCCTCGTGACCGGTGCCGGTGGTTCGATCGGGTCCCACCTGTGCAAGCAGCTCGCCCGCTTCGCACCCGGTCGTGTGGTGATGACGGACCGGGACGAGTCGGGCCTCCACACGACTCAGCTGGTGCTGGAGGGGTCAGCGATGCTGACCAGCGACGATCTGGTGCTGGGCGATCTGCGGGACTCCGGATTCGTCCGCTCACTGGTCGCCGAAGTGAAGCCGGACATCATATTCCACGCGGCAGCGCTGAAACACCTCACGTTCCTGGAGCGCTTCCCGGACGAAGCGATCATGACGAACGTCGGTGCCAGCATGAGCCTCCTCGACGCCGCGGTGGAGACGGGGGTCCCGCAGTTCGTGCACATCTCGACGGACAAGGCCGCGGATCCGACGTCGGTGCTCGGCGGGTCGAAGTACCTGACTGAGAGGTCGATCGCCGCGGTAGCGGCGGAGACCGGCCTGTCGTACATGTCTGTGCGGTTCGGCAACGTCCTGGGTTCGCGGGGATCTGTCCTGGGCACCTTCGTCGCCCAAGCGCAGGCCGGCGGACCGGTCACTGTCACCGCGCCGGGCGTCAAGCGCTACTTCATGTCTGCCGATGAAGCGTGCGAGCTCGTTCTCCAAGCGGGAGCCATCGGGCATCCGGGCGAGACTCTGGTGCTCGACATGGGAGAGCCGGTGCGGATCGAGGATCTGGCGCGGCGCGTGATCGCGCTGAGTGGCCGTGACGATGTGGAGATCTGCTACACGGGGCTGCGGGAGGGCGAGAAGCTCGAAGAGGCGCGGTTGAGCGCATCGGAGACCGACGTGCGTCCGAACCATCCGCTGATCTCGCAGGTCTCCGTACCCCCTGTGGACCTCGCTCGTGTACGCGGACTGATTGTGAGCGCTCGCATCTCCGGTCACAGACGGAATCGGGAACTCGTCGAGGGGCTGCGTCGAATCGTCGGCGCGCCAGGCAGCACTCGAGACTTACCCGGGTCGACGCAGAACGGTCACGCTGGGAAGCGCCCCGCGACCGAACCGTCTAGTAGTACTGCCCCTGTGAATATCGCAGCGATACTCGATGAGGCGGGGGAGAAGGGCTCCGCCTCATGATGCTGATCATTGCTCTTGCATGCGCGTTGGCTGCCGCGGTGTCGTACCTGTCGGCTCGCTTCGCGGTGATTCCGATCCTGCAGCGACGAGGAGTCCTGGACCATCCCACAGCACGGTCATCGCACGATGAGCCCGTTGCCCGCGGTGGGGGCATCGCGGTGTTCGCGGGTCTCGTGGCCGGGTGTGCCACAGCCCTGGTCGCGCAAGCGGTCTCCGCCCAAGGGGTGGAGCCAGGATCTGAAGTCATCCGTTCGCTGCTGCCGCTCGCGGCGGCAGCCCTGTTCGGACTAGTGGGTCTGATCGACGATCTCAATTCCCTGTCGGCTGTGAGTCGTCTCGTGACTCAGGTGGTCCTGGCAGGCGCGTTCGCCGTAGCCGTTCTGATGGTGACGGGAGTCGGGGTGTTCGCCACAGTGGCGGTCGTCCTGAGCATCATCGTCGTCGTCAACGGAACGAACTTCATGGATGGCCTGAACACCCTCGTCCCGGCGTGGGGTGCTGGGACTGGGCTGTGGTTCGGAGTGCTGGGTCTGGGGGTCGGCAGCGAACTGCTCGCGATCGCCACCATTGCCTTGACTGCTGCGCTCGCCGGTTTCCTGCCGTTGAATGCGACGCCCGCCCGCTCGTTCCTCGGGGACGTCGGCAGCTATGCGATCGGTGGGTTCCTCAGCGTGGGGGCCTGGGTGCTGTGGAGCGACGGAGCGCCGGTGACGGCACTGCTTGCGCCCTTCGTGATCCCGATGTTCGACGTTCTGTACACCCTGGGGAGGCGCATCTATCGCGGGGAGAACCTCTTCACAGCACATCGCTCGCACATCTACCAGAAGCTGCAGACCGCGGGTCTGTCCCACGAGCAGGTGTCGGCAGTGCACCTGCTCGCCACTGGCGTCTGCGTTGCCGCGGCACTGCCAGTTCTCTTCGCAGCGCCGGTATACGATCCGTTGATCGCAGTAGCCGTGTGGTCCGGTGTAATCATCGGCTACGCGGCCATGCCCACCATCGTCAGTCGGCGTCAGAGTCGGAAGCCCGCGTGAGAATACTCTTGTTCACCCACTACTACGAGCCTGAAATCGGCGCCCCGCAGCGCCGCTGGCGTGGACTGGTGCGAGAGTTCGTCGAACACGGTCATGAGGTCGCAGTGTGTGCTCCCATTGCGCACTATCCGCATCGCCGGGCGGACGCTCTCGCCGTGGAGCGCCCGCCGGTGTGGCGATGGACCGATGGCAGGCAGGGTGAGACGGTTCTCCGTGTGCCGTACGTCCCGTCGTCGGGCACCATTCCCGGCCAACTGATCGACCAGTCGGTGTCCTCGCTCGCATCTGCTCTCGCTGCGGTGACGATGCGGGGTGTCCGTCCGGACGTCCTCATCTCGACGACACCGGGGTTGCCGATGCCGTTCGTCGCATCGGCAGTGGCCTCCGCTCTGCGGATACCGCATATCGCGGAGGTTCGAGATGCCTGGCCCGATCTCATCGCGGATTCCTCGTTGGTGCGCCGCGCCCTCGGAGGCCAGCTGCCGGCAGGCGCTGCCCAGTGGCTGGAATCGAGTGCTCTTCCCGCCGTCTTCCACAGTGCACTGCGCAGCGCGGATGCGCTCGTGGCGACGACAGAGTCCTTCGCCGCCGCACTGCGCGGACGCGATATGCCACCGGTCACCGTCGTGCGCAACACAAGCGACGTGAGCGCATGGCCCCCCCGCGCAGCGCGGCGCCGCGTCGGGACCGATCTTCACATCCTCTACGTCGGGACCGTCGGACGCTCTCAGGACCTGGAGTCGGTGGTCCGTGCGGTCGCGGATGTCACCGGCGTGCACTTGAGGATCGTGGGTGCCGGTGCACAGTGGGAGGAGCTGCGCGGCCTTGCGTCGACTCTGACTGATCGGATCGAGTTCTTCCCGCAGACGACCGGAGCAGCACTGGAATCGCACTGGGCGTGGGCGCACACAGGGCTCGTCAGTTTGGCGGACGTTCCCTCCTTCGAACGCACTGTGCCATCCAAGCTCGTCTCTGTGATGGCTCGGCGGGTACACGTCACGGGAGTCGTGGCGGGTGAGGCGGCTTCGATGATTCGCACGTCCAGCGGAGGGTCTGTGTCTCATCCCGGTGATGCGGGCCAACTTCGTCGACTGCTCACTGCTCTTCGGGACGATCCGGACTCGACCCTGGTCGACGATCGCCCGCTCGCATGGCTGCGAGACCATGCCTCGCCCAGGGCCGCAGCGGCCACGTATCTCAACCTGCTCGAAGAGGTGCGCAGATGAGCACTCCGATTCTCGCCCGGCAGGTGATCACACTGTGCCGTGTCGTCGCTGATCATGCGACCCACGATCCGGTGGTCTTCGGCATCCAGATTTTCAGGCGGCTTCCAGCCGGTGCCTCGCGCGTAGCAGGAGCGCTGTTGGCTGTGGTCCCGGGGACCGCCGCAGCGGCCGCTGCGAGCTGGTTGACCGGTGACGTGAGCCGTGCGCGCGAGTACGCGACGGCTCGCCCGGCTGGTCGGTTCCAGTCGCGCGTTCTGGGTGAGCTGGCGCTTTCGATGGGTGACAGGCGTACAGCGATCGAACGCGCAGGAGACGTCGCGGGAACGCACGGAGGCCAGCTGTTGGAAGCGCGCATCCGATGGCACGAGGGTCGCATGAGCGATGCGGTCGCCAGCGCTCCTGCCGGCAGGATGAAGGACCGCCTCGCCGCAGAGCTGCGAGTGTTCCAACCGGAGTGGGAGCCCAAGACATCCGCCGACGGAGCCGCACCGACACCGCGGGGCCTGCCGCACGCATCAGTCCTGTTCTGCTTGACGAACTCGCTTCCACACACTCAGTCGGGCTACACACTCCGCACCCATGCTGTACTCACTGCCGTGGCGGACGCGGGCGTGCCGGTGATGGGTGCAGACAGAACCGGATATCCCACAGACATCGGACGGCCCGTCCTGCAAGATCGCGTGCAGATCGACGGCATCGACTACCTGTTCGATATTCCCGCCAGACTGGGGAACACACTCGACGAGCGCCTTGAGCAGCAGACGAGCTTCCTCATGCGAACTGCGCGCGGCTCCCGGGCGCAGGCCATCCACACGACGACTCACTTCACGAATGGACTGGTCGCGCGCGCCGCCGCGCGTGAACTCGGCCTCCCGTGGATCTACGAGGTGCGAGGCTCTCTCGAGGACACTTGGGCCTCCTCACGTGGAGACGAGAACGACGAACTGGCGGCGCGCCGGAGTGAGCGGTTCCGACTCTTCCGACAGCGGGAGACGGACATCGCACGCAGCGCTGACGCGGTGCTCACACTCGGACTGACCATGGCGGACGAGCTGGCCGGTAGAGGCGTCGACCGCAACCGGATGCTGGTTGCTCCCAACTCCGTTTCGGGGGGACTGCTGTCTGCAGACTGGCGTGAGGACCCTGCCTCAGTGCGCGAATCCTTGGGGCTGCCGCGCGGGGGAGTTTGGGTGGGGACTGCCGCGTCGATCGTAAGTTATGAGGGTCTCGATACGCTCGTGGACGCGGTGATTTGCGCACGAAGCTCAGGCGTCGACCTGCGGGTCCTCATAGTCGGTGATGGAGCAGAGCTCCCTGCCTTGAAAGAACGCGCAGCGAAGCTCGGAGACGCAGCGGTCTTCACCGGTCGGGTGCTTCCCGAACGTGCGCAGGAGTATGTCCTCGCCTTGGACATCTTCGCGGTTCCGCGGAAGGACGTCGCCGTGTGCCGTAAGATCACTCCTCTGAAACCAGTAGAGGCAGGTGGGCTTGGCCGGGCAGTCGTTGTGAGCGATCTACCGGCACTAACTGAAGCCCTGCCGAAAGAGGCGCGTAAAGTGTTCGCAGCTGAGCAGGTCGAAGATCTGACACGAACGCTTGTCGCGCTCGCGGACGATCCCGATGAGCGGCAGCGATTGGGATCGGCGGCACGCCGGTTCGTGGAGGAGAACCGCACATGGACGGCGTTGGGCGAGCGGTACCGGAGGATGTATGAGGATCTGGGAGTACCAGTGAAGGGCGGTCACGTATGAGCACGACGAATACGTCGACCTCCACGGATTCGAAAGAGCCAGTCGCGGTAGCCTCCTGGTCGCTTGGACAAGTCGGACGCCGTCCTCCGCTCGACACGTATCTGCGTCAGCTCTGGCGTCGCAGGTACTTCATTCGCGAGGAAGCGCGGTCGAAAGTCGCCGGGACCGCGAATCGGAACCTGCTGGGGTACGGCTGGCTGGTGCTCAACCCCCTTCTCATGGGACTGGGCTTCTACGTCATCTTCGGGCTGATCCTCAACACGTCGAGGGGTATCGACAACTTCGTCGGATACCTCATGATCGGCGTGTTCTTTTTCCAGTTGTCGATTCGTTGTGTCACAGGTGGAACCCAGGCGATCCGCAGTGGACAGGCGATGATCCGAGCGTTCGCGTTCCCGCGGGCCGCATTGCCGATTACAGTGGTTGTCCGTGAAGTCATGAACTTCATGCCCACGTTCCTGGTGCTCGCAGTGGTTCTGTCCGTCCTGCCTCCTGACGAGAACCTCACGTGGCGCGTCGTGCTGGTGATTCCCGCTTTCCTGTGTCAAACGCTGTTTGTCCTTGGATGCGCGTTCTTTCTAGCGAGGTTGGGACACATCGTGCCCGACATCAGCAATGTCGTAAGCGTCTTCGCTCGCTTCTGGCTCTACGCGTCCGGCGTATTCTTCTCGATCGACCGCTTCGTCGACCAGCCTGCGCTCCAAGCGGTCATGAAGGTGAATCCGATGTATTCCTACCTGCAGATCTATCGGAACTCCATCCTCTACGGGCTGGACTCGCCACTGTGGATGTGGTTGCTGGCAGTAGGCTGGGCCTTCGTTTTCGTCATCTTCGGTTTTCTGTTCTTCTACCGCGGGGAGGAGTCGTATGGTAAGGCGCAGTGATTCTACGGCCTACCATGCTCCTGCCGTGGTCGTCGAAGACGTGCACATGAGCTACTCGGTGCGCACGTCCGAGCCCAAGGGCCGCAATCGTGCCGCGCGCGTGCTCAACCGTCTCAAGATGGGGAAGATGGAGAAGGTGGAAGCGCTGAGAGGCGTCTCCCTCATGGCGCGCCAGGGTGAGTTCATCGGCGTCATCGGTGCAAACGGCTCGGGCAAATCCACGCTCCTGCGGCTGATCGCGGGTGTTGAGCGGCCGGATCAGGGAAGTATCCTTGCACAGCGCCAACCAACCCTGCTGGGTGTGAACGCTGCCTTGCAACCCGCCCTGTCCGGAGCCGCGAACGTTCGCCTTGGCTGCCTGGCCATGGGCATGACTCCGGAACAGGCTGAGAGCGTGAAGGACGAGGTGGTGCGACTCTCCGCACTGGGTGACGCCATCAATCGGCCGATGGGCGGCTACTCGTCGGGTATGTCATCACGTCTTCGCTTCGCGATCGCGGTCGCCGCACGACCGAAGATCCTTCTCATCGACGAGGCGCTGTCGACGGGCGACGCGACGTTCGCTGCACGCAGTGAAGAGGCGATGAACGAGATGCTGAGTGAAGCGGGAACGGTGTTCCTCGTGAACCACGCGGCGAAGGTCATCCAGGAGATGTGCGATCGCGCGATCTGGATGCATGACGGCAAGGTGATCATGGACGGCAACGCGGAAGACGTCGCGGAGAAGTACCGCTGGTGGTCGTGGAATGTTGCGCAGGGAGAGCACGAGACGGCGCAGTCACTCCTCGAGAAGGCTGTCGACGAGGGAGAGATGCAGGAGGTTCGCGTCGTGAACGATCAGGCCCTGAAAGACACCGATCCCCGTCACGCGCGGCGTGGCAGGACCGAAGTCGAGGAGTACCTTCGCCCACCGACGAGGTGGCCCGGGCTGGAGCAGCAGGTCGAGCGCACATTCGAAACCGACATGCTGCCCGTCGTGAATGACGTCCGACTGGAACAGGTGCCGCAGCCGCGTCGCGCTCGAGACGTTCTGAGGAATTGACATGCTGCCCCAGGACTCCCTACCTCAGAACAACCAGCCTCGGATCGACATCTGGGGATCATGCGTCAGTAGAGACACACTCGAGTACATGCCCGACATCGCGGTAGGTGCGTATGTGGCACGGCAGTCAGCGATCGTCTCCCTGTCTCCGGCGTCTGACGTCGCAGTTCCCTCTGATCGGCTCGGCTCCGATTTTCAGAAGCGCATGCTGGAAGGAGACCGGGGGGCTGATGTGGTGGCCAGGCTGTCCGAGCCGGGGGCGACGCTGCTGCTTCTCGATCTCGTCGACGAGCGACGCGGAGTGTGGGAGTTCCCCTCGGGAGCCTTCCTCACAAACTCGGTGGAGGCGCACCACGTGGGCATCGAAGTCTGGGGACCGGCAGCGGGCGCACGCCTGATCGAGTTCGGCACAGACGAGCATTTCGAGTTGTGGAAGCGAGGATTTGTGACCGTCGCAAAGCGGTTGACAGAGCTCGGCGTGCCTGTTGTGTTCCTTGACATCGCGTGGGCTGAGGTAGCCGACGGACAGAGCCTCCCTCGAGGGATTCGATCCGTCGCGGGAGCCGTCGGGCGACGCGTCAAGCGAGGTGCACGGCAGATGTCTCGTTCGGTCATTCGCGGTGATTCGCTGGATACCGCGGTCAAGGGGCTCGTCAGCCCAGGACGCACTCGCGCTGAGACGATCATTGAAGTGTCCCAGCGCGAGAATCAGCGGTACCGGCGGTATGCCGCCTTTGCAGAGCAATGGGCGACAGCGACAGTTCGCAGAACGTCTGCTGATGTTCGAATGGACCCGGAGCACCGGTGGGGGATGGGCCCGTACCACTACCGCGACTCCGACTATGAAGACATATCGACCGATGTACGATCGCACGTGGAAAGAGCACTTAATGACGTTTGAAAACCCAGACCGGCCAGTCGTGATGGTCGTCTACGGAACACGGCCAGAAGCGATTAAAGTGGCACCTGTTATCCGAGCGCTCGAAGCAGTGGAGGACCTCGGAGTCTACACCGTCGTGACGGCTCAGCATCGCGAGATGCTCGACCAGGTTAACGAGATGTTCAGTATCCGTCCCGACTCGGACCTGAACCTGATGGCCCATGGGCAAACACTTAATCAGCTGGCATCGAACGTGATAAGACAGATGGATGCGGTGTATGAGCGCGAACAGCCCGCTGCGGTACTTGTTCAAGGTGACACGACGACCGTGATGGCCGCCGCAATTAGCGCGTTCAACAGAGAAATTCCGGTCGTGCACCTTGAAGCCGGTCTCCGGAGCGGAGACATTCGGTCGCCGTTCCCGGAAGAGGCTAATCGTAAGCTCGTCTCTCAGCTCGCTTCTATTCATTTGGCACCCACAGAAGAATCCAAGCGAAATCTCCTCGCGGAGGGTATTGACGAGGCCACAGTATCGGTGACGGGGAATACTGTGATCGACGCCCTGAAGTGGGCAGTTAACCAGAAGAAGTCGTTCAGCAATCCGAGTCTCACGAGAATACCGTCAGATGCTCGAGTGGTCCTAGTTACAGCCCATCGTCGCGAGAACCTTGGTCCGAACATGGAGAGAATCGGTCAGGCGCTGAGAATACTCGCGCAGAAATATCGGGACGTCGTCTTCGTGTGGCCCGCACACAAGAATCCACGCGTCCGTGAGATCATTGCTCCGGTCATCAGAGATTGCACAAATGTGCTGCAGATCGAACCGGTAGCTTATGACGAATTCGCGCTACTGATTGCACGGGCTAGCATCGTGCTGACAGACTCCGGCGGCTTGCAAGAGGAAGCACCGAGTCTAGGTAAACCCGTATTGGTGATGCGCGACAACACCGAACGACCGGAAGCGCTTGCGGCTGGCACGGTGAAACTCATTGGTGCAGACACGGGCCGAATCGTGGATGAGGTTTCGTTGCTCTTAAATTCGTCAGAGGCGTACCTGAAAATGTCCAATGCCAGTAATCCTTACGGCGACGGCCAGGCCGCCGTGCGCGTGGTCGAGGCATTGCGACTAGCTGTATGAGGTCATGAGCTGTACAGGAAAGAATAGAGGCATGGAGATTGGCAGAACGAGATGTCACCTCATGCCCGTGAAGTACACCGATGAACTCAGAGCTTGCGCTGTTGACCTCGTGCTCACCACGCAATCGGACCCATACACCTCCCACGGGGCGATCCAGGGAACCTCGGTGAGCACGACTGGGGGAATTTCAGCGAGCGTCATCAATGTCACCTATCAGCGCGGCAGTCTCCCACTTCCAAGGACTTGACCGCGACGTCCGCACGGTCCGCGAGGAACCGCTGAGCAGCCCGAGCTTGCGGACGGCCTTCTCCGGGGAGCGACTCTCCCAGTTCGACATGATGTGCACAGCCTCCCCACCCTCAACCGCTGGCACCAGGACGACACTCACAACACATGGGCCATACCAAAGGGGTCAGGCCACACAGACTAGGCTATGCATACATAGCAAGTTATCTCCTTGAAAGGACCGTGCATGCGCATCGCAGTCTTCGGATCCGGGTACGTAGGTTTAGTGACCGGCGCGTGCTTCGCCGACGTCGGTCACGAAGTGATCGGCGTCGACACTAACACTCAGCGCGTCGCGGACCTCAACAGGGGGTCTATCCCCATTTTTGAACCAGGGCTCGAAGAGATGATCACTTCGAACATGAACCATGGCCGCCTGAACTTCACTCAAAATGCAAGCGAAGCGCTCGCAGGAGCCGACATTGCCTATATTGCCGTGGGCACCCCCCAGAAGGCCGACGGTTCAGCCGACCTGACTTACGTTCTCCAAGTGGCACGCACCATTGGGGAACTAGCGACAGATGATTTGGTCGTGGTAGATAAATCCACCGTCCCGGTTGGCACTGCGGAAAAAGTACAGAGAGAGATCGACTCACAATTAGCGAGCCGGAGAGTCACCCACAGGATACGGGTCTGCTCAAACCCTGAGTTCCTCAAAGAAGGCGCGGCGATAGAGGACTTCAAACATGGCGCTCGCATAGTAATCGGCACCGACTCGGCCGAGGTCGAACGCGCAATGCGCGAGTGCTACGAACCATACAACCGACAACACGATAAAATGATCATTATGGACATAAAGTCGGCCGAGCTTACGAAGTACGCAGCGAATGCAATGCTCGCCACCAAAATTAGCTTCATAAACGAGATGGCGAATATCGCCGAGCGAACGGGGGCCGACATCGAGCAAGTTCGAATTGGCATCGGATCGGACCCGCGAATTGGCTATCAGTTCCTGTACCCCGGAGCGGGATACGGCGGATCCTGCTTCCCTAAGGATGTCGCCGCATTATCTTGGAGCGCCCGAGAAGCCGGCTATGAACCGACCATCTTAGACGCCGTCGAGGTCGTCAATCGGCGACAGAAGCAATTTATTGGGTCCAAATTATCCTCGCACTTCAATGATCTCAATGGAAAGACGATCGCAATCTGGGGACTCTCCTTTAAGCCTAAAACCGACGATATTCGCGATGCGGCATCGCTAGAACTAATCTCCTTCCTGCTCGAAAACGGAGCAAAGATCCGCGCATACGACCCGGTTGCCATGGAGAACGTGCGCGCGCGTTTCGCCGGTGAAGTCGACCTCGTACTCGTCGACGAGAAGTACGACGCTATCGAAGGAGCGGATGCTCTTGCCATTTGTACTGAGTGGGAGGAGTTCAGGACCGTCGATGGCGACAAGATGGCCGAGCTTATGCGAGGCCGCTTGGTCGTAGACGGTCGCAACCTGTATTCGAGGTCCCGTCTCAGCGGAAGAGGCTTCACCTATGTTACCGTCGGCCGCCCCACCCTGTCCCCCATCACGCAGCGCCCCAACCTTTAACCAAACTGGGAGTCGTGCGCAAGTTCACCAGCCGAGATGTAAACTCGTGCACAACCTGCTCATTGTTTGAAAGAGGCCCTAATGCCCGATACCTGGACATTCCAATTCCCTAACGATTCGTTCGCCGCTAAGCCCGTCCTGCGGTTGACGCGCCCCACAGGCAAGAAGGAATATTTGATCCTTTTCAAATTCGATGGCGACGTGAATGTCTCAACAAAACCGTCCGCTCTTTCCTGGTCTGATTCCCTCGGAGTGCCATTCCGCTATTTACCGGAAAGCCAACCGGGACTTCTCGCCCTCCCGACTTTTACTTCACCAGCTAACGCGACACGTGTCGAAATGACCTGCCGCCCGTGGGGAAATCGAAGCATTGACGAGTCTATAATCGATGAAATCATTCTTGAGACTACTATAGCTGGCAGGACATCGGTCATCTTAAGCGAAGGAACTACTCGATGAATATCCCAGACGCATCGGTGATTATCGGTTTCAGAGATTGGGGGGCCGATCGTATCCGCAGATCCGCCCTAAGCGTAATGAATTCGTTCGGGAGCTACTCTGGAGAGGTGATAATTTCAGACTACGGCAGTAAGGATCCTGGGCCTGCCCATCAGGTCGCGGAGGAGATCGGGGCTAAGTATGTCTACACAGCCGGTGATCCGGTCTGGTCCGCCTCACGCGCCCTCAACGCGGGATTCGCCATCGCCGACGGAACACTGTTGGTTTCGACCGATGCGGATATGCTTTTCCTTCCCGGCTCATTCGAACGGATCATTGAAACCGCACGCGAAGCCGAAGATTGCGCACTTTTTCTGCAGTGCCGCGATCTACCCCCTTCGATGGGGGACGAATATTTTGAGACGACGTCTGTCAATTGGGATTTGCTGGAGCAAGTAGGAAGGCTTCGTCCCCGCTGGGGAATCGGTGGTCTAATGACTATCTCCCGTCAAGGCTATCTCAAGATTCGAGGGCTGGACGAACGACTCCACACCTACGGTGGCGAGGACTTAGATATTGCGCAGCGCGCGCGACGAGCAGGTTACCGCACCGTTTGGATTGAAGATCCCAATGTGCGGATGTACCACATGTGGCATCCGCCGACAATGCGCATAGTCGAGAAGTCTGAAGCCGCAAAGGCCGCCGTCGACTTTAACCGAAATGTGCTTTACCACGACAAGACGATAACTCGCAATGTTGTTCAGTGGCGACATCGGCCCGAATGGGCAACCCCATTGGTGACGGTTTCGATCGCGACCAGAGATCGGCCAAGCTACCTAATCGAAGCTATACAGTCAGTGCTAGCGCAAACCGTTCAAGACTTTGAAATTGTGGTCGTCGACGACGGATCTGAAACAGATATTAAGAGCGTGGTTGAGATGTTCGACGACGCTCGTATACGATATTTCCGACAAGATGCCGCTGGAATCTCGGCGGCGCGAAACCTCGCGTTGGATAATAGTCGAGGCTTTTACACAGCCGTGATGGACGACGATGATCTAATGCCGCCTCAGAGGCTCGAGTGGCAGCTAGAGTCCGTCACCGTCGGCCATGTAGGGTCTGCCGGCTCCTTTGTAAACTTCGATGATGGGTCGGGCGATCTCCATCTAATTGTGTCAAAGATTCCTTCAATTGCACAGGCGGCGGAGAAAGGTGGTGCTCCAGGACATGGTACGTGGCTGATTCAGACCGATGTCATGCGGCTGCTCCGCTACGATGAATCGATATCTAGCGGCATTGACAACAACTTCTTCCTTCGCCTGTTGCGCTGTGGCTATAAAATTTCCCATTGCGGACGACCAGTACTTATTCGACGTCAGCACAGCGGACAGGTTACCCTTACTGATGCGCCCAATCAGTCAGACGCAGCAAGGCAATCAGTTCAATTCTTCCAGTTCAATCTAACACCCTGGCACAAAAATAAGTTGGCCGAAGAGGCTAAGCTGAATGCGTATCCGAAGATCGGTGATAGGGAGGATTTCCAGGAGAGTACCCGCCCCTATCTTCCCGATCATCTCGTCAAGCGCGAAGCGTGGGTCGAGCCGGCCGGAGAAATTGGCGCGCTCCCAGATTTCGATGGATCCGTCGAGCTTCGTCAGGTGTTCCGAGGCTCATCTCTACTTCGATCGATCTTATACGTCTCGAATGCCACATATGCAGACATGGGAAAACTTGCGAAGCTTGGACGTAATTTGCAGGCTACTGTCTACGACCCCGCCTCCACTAATACTGAACCGTGGCTGGACATTGTCGTTGACGACTATCTTGGAGCCCATCCGGACATCGAAACCTTTGTTATCTCGCGCCGCGAGGGGGATGGCCCCGTAGATGACACTTCCGAGGGATCCTACTCGCGCAAGTCTCACATCGGTTTGGACCGGGTGAGTTTGAAGGCCTCCTTCGCTGGTGTTGATATAAATAGTGACGCGTGGATTATCTGCGGGGTCTCCGCTGAAAGGCTGTTGTCATGAAGGTATCTTGGAGCAGCACACATGACAATCGCATCGGTTTTCATACTGAGCTGCACGAATACGACGCCGTCCCGCCAGTGGCAGCCTTGTTAATCGACCACGCCCCGGCGATGATTAACGCGGAAAGGGAGGCGGTTGCGAGTTACTTAGCTTTCGGCCACTGGGTCAGTGGGGATCTGCAGCTTGCTCACAAAGTCGGGCCTAACACCGCATCCGCAATTGAGCGGGACATGTCGTTCGTTGACGTGCGGCCATCGCCGCTTGAATATTACCCGAAGCCCCTCCCGACAGGTAGTCGTAGGGTTTCGGTAGATTTCGATGGTAGCGGGGTCTCCAGCAGTGGTCCGTTCATTTCGGTTCTCCCCGCTTCCCGGTGGAATGGTGCGCTCCGAAGTCACAACGGTATCGCACTCGGTTCTAACGCCTTTGTTTTCGATGCAGCAGCTTCAGGCGGTCATGTCGCGATTCGATGCCGGCTTGCCGTGGCCGTCCTTTTCGCTGAGGATCTACTCGCGGATACTTTTGTCCTTAGAGCCAATGACGTAGACGCTCGGGAAATTTCTCGCATACGGAAACTTCTCGCTGCTGTGAACATCGGGCTCGACCTCGTGTCGTAGGCGGGGCACTCTGGACTGGTTCACGGGCAGGTGTGACATTGACTTGCCCTGCGGTTAGTTTTCGACTCACAGTCGTTGGCTTCCGAACACGGTGAGTAATGTTCGCTTCGCTGGGATCCATCGGTAGCGGGGTCGGGGGCCAGCCAGCTTCTGCTCGGATATCGGACGGGGGCCAGCAATGACGTGCACGGGGGCCACCCTGCCCATGCTCCTTCCGGCGCGCGCATCGGGCACGTGGCGGAAGGAGCAAACAGGAATGGTGGCTCATCGCAGCTGAGGGTGTAGCCGGTCTCTGACCTGAGTTGGACCCTTTGAGTGTGTCAATGCGTCAAGCACGTGCCGGGCGTCATCGGTGAGTGGGGACTGCCGCACGAACAGGTGACAGTTGGGGTGTCAGGCCGCGAGGCTCACGGCCGGGTTCATGATGGTCTCGTATTCGATGGGGGTCAATCGGCCCAGGCGGGCCTGTCGGCGACGGCGGTGGTAGGCACGTTCGATCCAGGTGATGATCGCGATCCGCAGCTCCTCTCGGGTTCGCCACCGTTTGCGGTCCAGGACGTTCTTCTGGAGCAGTGCGAAGAACGATTCCATCGCGGCGTTATCGCCGGCAGCACCGACTTGGCCCATGGATCCGATGAGGTGGTGACGGTTCAGGGCGTGCACGAACTTCCGTGACCGGAACTGAGAGCCTCTATCCGAATGCACGATGCAACCGGCGGCGTCACGGCGTCGAGATACCGCGTTGTCCAGGGCATTCACCGCGAGACAAGCCTTCATCCGGTCGCTCATCGAGTAGCCCACGATCCGGCCGGAGAACACATCCTTGATCGCGCAGAGATAGAACTTGCCCTCGTCGGTCCAGTGCTCGGTGATGTCGGTCAGCCACAGCTCGTTGACGTCATCGGCGGAGAAGTCCCGCTTCACAAGGTCGTCATGGACGGGCGGTCCAGGGCGCTTCCCGTTCTTGCCGCGCTTCTTTCCGAACACGGACCACCACTGGTTGTCCCGGCAGATCCTCCACGCCGTCCGCTCACACATCACCTCGCCGGACTCTGCGGCTTCACTGACGAGGAACCGGTAGCCGAACTCGGGGTCGTCGCGGTGGGCGTCCAACAGTGCGTTTGCTCGGTAGGCCTCGGTCAGCTCGGCTGTGGTGACCTGCTGGTGCCGCCAGCGATAGTAGGGCTGACGGGAGAGCTTCAAGACCCGCAGGGACACCGCGACGGGAATGTTGTCAGCGGCGAGCTCGCTCACGAGCGGGTACCACCTTTTCCCGGCAGATTCGCCTGCGAGTGGTAGGCGGCGGCGCGGCGGAGGACCTCGTTCTCCTGCTCGAGCAGCCGGATCCGTTTGCGGGCATCGCGCAATTCGGTCGACTCCTCCCGGCTCCTTCCTGGGCGGTTGCCGTCGTCGATGTCGGCTTGGCGGATCCATTTGTGTAGCGTCATCTCGTGGACGCCGAAGTCCTTCGCGATCTGCGCGATCGTGACGCCGTCCTCACGGGACCGGGCCACACGCACGACATCTTCGCGGAACTCCTGGGGGTAAGGAGCGGGCATGGTGCACATCCTTCCAGGCCGCCCTGCGGGCAAGCCAGATCAGATGTCACCTATCCGCGCGGCAGTCCCGGCCGAGGTGTGCCCAACGTCCGGCGGCGGCTCGCTCAACCTCGCACGGCAAATTTAAAGAATGCTCTGGCGAGTCGTCCGCCTAGAGCCCGGGTGAGATTCCAGGAGTACCGCAGCGTTTGCTCAGCGAAATTAACAGACTGTCTCAGTCGGCCGAATCAATTTGCAGCGAGTCTCGCTTCTGCCAGATGGTTGCGTACCGCTTTCAATTCGTCCCAATCATTTTCGGTGTAGGGCTCTAGGCCAAATTGATGCATTTTATTCCAAAGGCCCCCTTTTAGGGGTGCAGGGAACTGCATGTACGAATCCCAGTTGAGCTTTTCCATGAAATTCATGCTGACGCCTCGCGCCAAGTCGAACGCTTCCGTGGGGACCGACTCAAATAGGTCGATAATCTTCTCATCCGCGCCCTTTGCGATGCAATACAGCGCTGAGAGAGTTGTCGCATAATCTGCGCCATAATCTATGCGGGGAGACCGCGCGAAAGATAATTCAGGAAGAGCTACGGTTACGCCCAGTTTTTCGGCGACAAGCGCGCTAAGAGCGGCCTTACGAAATAGTTTCCGATCCTTGGGTCCCGCCAGGGACTTAAGCGAGTTGGAAACTATCCCAGGGTCCGACTGGAGGATCACGGAAGCCGTGCCAACTTCTGTAAGGCCTTTAGCGTAGCCAGCATCAATGAAACCGAGCTCGGTGAGCACCGGTAGCGCCGACGACTTATTCGCGTTGCGTGAAAGGGACTCGGCAAGGATTTGACCGAATGTATGATACTTCGCATTGAAATGCTGAGCAGTTAAAATCGCGCCCAGAGCCATGAAAGACCAGTGGTTCAATGTCAGGGGAGTTCGCCGGGTCGGAACGGATCTAGCATTCGTCTTAACAACGAGAGTATCGAAGCTTCTAAAGAATTCTGACTCGCGCTGGAACCAGCCACCGAAATCCATTGATACGAGGTGGCTATCTTCAGGCATCATTCTCCAGGCCGCAAGCGAATCAAAGCCGCCGCTAAAGCTAAGCAGATGACCACTTTCGGACGTTATGCGGGGGGAGTCAGATGCTTGAACGGCACTTACCTCAGCGCCGGTCGCAACAGATATAGTAGTCATCGCAGACGCGTCCACCTCGAAGTCGAAAGAGATCGCGTCATACTTTGTCCCACATAATGTCGTCAAAGCCAATGCCACCTGCGTGCTGCTCACTTCTAACCGACGATCAAAATCGAAATGGAGGTCGACGGTATCTTGATACTCGGCTCGGAGCTTCACTGAATCCGGCGTGATCTCGAGGTTCTTAAATAGCATCTCCATGAACTGAGCCTTCCGTCGCATTGTTTGTCTGTGGGCGCCACTCGATGCGGATGTACCGAGCTTTAGAGGCTCTTCTCGAACGAGGGTGTAGTCCGTTGAGCGCGTCGCTGTCCGTGTAGGAGTCGAGGTCTCCCTGAAGATGGAAGTTCCTACACTGCCCACCCGGAAGACCTCGACATGTCCCACCCTACTTT
>NZ_FXZF01000033.1:0-20101 GCF_900169375.1 Brevibacterium sp. Mu109 | reverse complement strand
ACTCTCGTGCACAGGCTCGTGGTCCTCTGAGATTCGGATGTCTTGACAACACCCATCACAGCAGGACCACGAGCCGTTCTACGTCAACGACGCGACGCTCCCCATCACCACGAACCGGGAAGAGCCGTGAATGGGGCGCGGGAGGCTTGGGATCCTCATCACACCCGGGTGTCTTCGCCGCGGGCGCGCGTGTCGCAGGTCACGTGTCGATCGGCCGATAGCGCTCGAACTCGACGATGCGCGGGATCGTTCCGGGACGCACGTAGGCGACCAAGATCTCGCCCGGATTCATGTAGGGGTCGCGCGGGGGAAGGCATTTCGCGAGGCCTTCGGGCGAGTGGTCCGCGAGCACTTCGAGGACGGTCGGCAGGACCGGACGGTGCGTGCACAGCGCTGTCGGCACCCCCTTCACGAGGATCTTCTCCAGCACGGCGCGGGTCTTCTGCGGGTTCTGCGCATTCGCCTTCTCGCTGAGCGCCGTGCGCTTGCGGATGCTCTTTCCCGCCGCGGCGGACATCGGTGCGAGTGTGGCGACGCAGCGCTTCCACGGGCTGGAGACGAGCTTCTTGAGCTGCCACGCGGACAGCAGACCTGTGAGCGCCAGGGACTGTCGGGTGCCGATCGCCAGCAGGGGGCGCTCATGTTCGATCTCGTGCCACTTGGCGCGGGGGAAGGCCTTGCCGTGCCTCACGATGATGAACGGCCACGCTCGCAGGGTGCCGGTCGAATGGGCATGGATGACCTTGTCGAGCTGATCGCGATCGGCGAAGCGCGTGAGCATGGCCTTCGCCCGCTCCGCGGTCACCCATCGGACCTCGTCGATCTCCCGGGGGTTGTGCACGGAACCGGTGGGCTTTGCGGTGACCTCTGCGGCCCAGTAGGACACGTGCTTGCGCAGATTCTTGCCCACGGTGTAGCGGGAGCTGGGCAGGGGCAGCCCGAGGGTGACCGTGTACCCGGTCTCCTCGAGTACCTCGCGGACGGCGGCCTCGGGCAGGGTCTCGCCCTTGTCGACCTTGCCCTTGGGCCAGGACCAGTCCCGGTAGCGGGGACGGTGGACCAGCAGCACCTCGAGCTCCCCGGTGCGGTCCCGCCACGGCACGCAGCCGGCGGCGAGGACATCCGCGTGCAGGCGCGCCGACTCGCCGGCGTTGCTCACCGATGAGGGGCTCATCCGCGCTGCCTCGACCAGCGGCGACGGTGGATTCGGTGGAGTGCGGTCTGATAGTCGGCGAGCGGAGCGCCGTGCGCATCGACGGACGTGCGCGTCCACAGGCCCTCGCCGTCGAGGTCGAAGCGTGCGGTGTCGTCCGCGAACGCCAGTGCGAAGAGATCCCGCGCCTCGCTGATGTGCCGCGGGTCCTGCAGCTGCACGAGCGCCTCGACCCGGCGGTCCAGGTTGCGGTGCATGAGGTCCGCGGAGCCGATGTACGCCTCCGTGTGCTCGTAGTCCTCGCCGGACTCGAAGACGAACACCCGCGAGTGCTCGAGGAACCGGCCCAGGATCGACCGCACCTGGATGTTCTCGCTCAGCCCCGGGATGCCGGGGCGGATCGCGCAGATCCCCCGGACGAACAGCTGGACGCTCACCCCCGCGCGGGAGGCCAGGTAGAGGTGGTCGATGATCCGCTCGTCGACGATCGAGTTCACCTTGAAGCGGATGCGGGCGCGCTCACCGGCACGTGCGCGCGCGGCGGCTTCGTCGATGTGCTCGAGCAGTCCGTCGCGCACGCGCGCAGGCGCCACGAGCAGGCGTGAGTAGGTGGTGCCAGGCGCCAGGCCGGACAGCTGGTTGAACAGCTTCGCGATGTCCGCGCCCAGCTGCGGATCGGCGGTGAGCAGGCCCATGTCCTCATAGCCGCGCGCGGTCTTCGGGTGGTAGTTGCCGGTGCCCACGTGGCAGTAGCGGCGCAGACCGCCCGCTTCGTGACGGACGACGAGGCAGAGCTTCGCGTGCGTCTTGAGCCCCACGATGCCGTAGACGACGTGGACCCCCGCCCGTTCGAGCTTGCGGGCCCACGTGATGTTGTTCGCCTCGTCGAACCGGGCCTTGATCTCCACGACCGCCAGCACCTGCTTGCCGGCCTGGGCCGCCTCGATCAGGGCGTCGACGATGGGGGAGTCTCCGCTGGTGCGGTAGAGCGACTGCTTGATCGCGACGACGTGCGGGTCGGCAGCGGCCTGCTCGATGAACGCCTGCACGCTCGTGGAGAAGGATTCGTAGGGATGCTGCACGAGGATCTCGCGGTCCCTGAGGGCGCCGAAGACGTCCGGCTGATCCGACGATTCGGCCTCCGCCAGGTCGCGGCTGACGATCGGCACGGCCTTCCTGAAGTGGAGGTCCTCCCGCGGGATGTCGGCGATGATGTCGAGCCCGCGCAGGTCGAGCGGGGTCGGCAGCTCGTAGATCTCCGATTCGTCGATCGCCAGCTCGTTCACGAGCAGCTCGCGCACGCGCGGGTGCATGTCCTCGGTGATCTCGAGGCGGACGGCGGGTCCGAAACGGCGCCGCTCCAGCTCCTTCTCGAGCGCCTTGAGGAGGTTCTCCGCGTCGTCCTCCTCGACCTCGAGGTCCTCGTTGCGCGTGATCCGGAAGCATGCGGCGGACACGATCTCCATGCCCTCGAACAGGGAGTCGAGGTGTGCGGTGATGACGTCCTCGATCGGCAGGAACCGGGCGGGCGTCTCCGGGCTGACCGGGGTCTCCGCGCCGGGTGCGAGTGCGGCCGAGGCGCCGGGGCCCACGAACTCCGACACGTTGATGAACCGCGGCAGGACCGGCGGCACCTTGACGCGTGCGAAGTGCTCTGCGCCGGAGCGCGGGTGCCGCAGCACGACGCCCAGGTTGAGGGAGAGCCCGGACACGTACGGGAAGGGGTGGGCGGGATCGACCGCGAGGGGTGTGAGGACGGGGAACACCCGTTCGCTGAAGAGCTCTGAGACCCCGCCGAGCTCCGACTCCGTGAGGTCCTCGAGACCGACGACGTAGATCCCCTCCGCCTCGAGGCGGGGCATGATGTCGTCGCGGTAGAGCTCCGCATGGCGACGCACGAGGCCGCGGGCGGTCTTCGTGATCGAGCGCATCGCGGTGCGCGGCTGCGTGCCGGTGACCGACGGAACGGCGAGCCCGGTCGAGATCCTCCGCTTGAGCCCCGCGACGCGGACCATGAAGAACTCGTCGAGGTTGGACGCGAAGATCGACAGGAAGTTCGTGCGCTCGAGCAACGGCAGAGTGGTGTCCGCGGCCATGTCCAGGACGCGCTCGTTGAAGGCCAGCCAGGACAGCTCGCGGTCCAGGAACCGGTCTGCCGCGGCGGGGAGATCGTGCTCCACGCCGAAGGTCGTCACGTCATACGTCGTCTGCGACTCATCAGTCATGGGGGCTCTCCGGCGGCTCGTAGCTCACATGGACAACCGTACGTGAGAATCCGACGTCCCTGTACAGCGGCAGGGCCTTCTCGTTGTCGCTCTCGACGTACAGTTCGATCGCCTCCGCGCCGTCCGCGATCATCCTCGCCATGCCCTCGACGAGCAGCGCGCGGCCCAGGCCCCGCGCATGCACCTCGGGGTCGACGCCGATCACGTGGACCTCGCCCATCGCGAGGCCGGACGGGTGCTCGGCGTGCCGCTTCGTCTCGTGGAAGCCGAGGACCCGTCCGTCGTCGGTCCGCTCCGCGATGACGACCGTCCTGGGGTCGAAGTCGTTCTCGCCGGTCCGCCGGCGGTAGTCCGCGGGATCCTGGCCGCCCTGTTCGGGGTGCCAGCTGAACGCGGCGTTGTTCACCGCCGCCCAGGCGTCTGCGTCATCGGGCCGCACGTCGCGCAGCACCACGCCGTCGGGCACGGTCGCAGCCGGCAGCGTGGGGGCCCCGTCCGTCGTGAGCTGCAGCAGCTCACGGGCCCGGCGGCGCCCGGACTCCTCTGCGAGGTGGGATGCTGCGGGGTGGTCGCCGTGGGACCAGAACCACGGGTCCCCGCCCGAGGCCCGGGCCGCCTCGGTGAGAGCGGCGACGAGGGCCCGGCCCAGGCCTCGGCGGCGGTGTTCCGGGGTCACGACGGCCTCCGCGGCCCAGCGCTCGCCCTGCAGGGCGGCGACGCCGACGCCGGCCAGCGGGACGTCGGGTGAGTCCGGCCCGCCTGCGGTGGCCGTGTCTGACGGGACGTCGACGATCCCGAGGATCACGGCGCTGCCGTCGGCCGCCGCCTCGAGGAAGCCGTCGGAGATCGGCGCGATGCCGTCGGCCTGCGTCGCAGCTGCGAGGACCTCCTGCGCGGCATCCAGGGAGGTCAGTGTGATCGTGCGGGGTGCGGCGGCGGGCGTCGGGGCGTTCGTGTGGGTCATCTGCGTCCTCCAAGTCGTCGTGTGCACGAATCGTCGTGCGCGTTCACCGCGCGGGGGTGAGCCGTTCTCTAGCTCCCAGCTTGGCCCTCGGCCGCCCGATATGCACGTCGCCGTCCCGGCGGGAACATCGGTGTGAACATGCGCGCGGGCGTGGGGATTCCCTGTGCGCGGAGCGCGCCGATGCGACGTTGAGCGCTGGGTGTTGCAGGATGGAGGGGTGTTGAGATGGATGCGAGTCGCGATCGCCGTGTGCCTGACCCTGGTGCTCGGCGCCTCGACCTTCGTGGGCGAGTACCTGCTGAAGCCGTCGATGGCCTTCGCCCCGGGGGCGCTGCTCGTCATGCTGGTCTTCGCCTACGGCTGGCCCCGGCTGACGGACTCGCCGCAGCCGCGGGCGACCTCGATCATGCTCGCGGTCTTCGGCGGAGCAGGCGTCGTGGCGACCGTGCTCGCGGAGGAGGGCCCCTTCCTCGAATGGCTGCCCATCCTGGTCGGGATGGGACTCCTGTGGGCGTTCGTGCAGAACCTGACGCGCGGGCTCGGCGCGTCCCACGCGACCGTGAACGTGTCGGCCCAGGTCGCCGGACTCGCCATCATCCTGTCCGCGGCCACGTGGGTGGCGGCGTTCCGACTCACGAACGACCACACGACGATCCTGTCCGGCCTCGTCGCGGTCGTCCTCGCGCTCGCCGCCACCGCGCTTCCCTGGCCGGCCCGCTACACCTCGCCGCTCGCCATCGTCGCCGGAACCGTGGGCGGTCTGATCGCGGCCGTCGCCGTCGGCGGGGAGTCGGCCGTGCTCGTGCTGGCCGGCGGTCTGGGTGCGGTCATGGGCGTCCTCGCCGCGGCCGTGGACCGGCTCCTGGGCCTCATCGCCGAATCGAAGTACCAGGCCGCTGCGCTGACCGAGGCGCGCCGTCGGGACAAGGCGAGGCTCTTCGCGGTGCACGCCTCTCTGGGTGCGGCGCCCATCGCCCTGGGCGGCGTGGTCGTCTACGTCCTGACCCGCGTCGCCGGCCCGGTCTGAGAAGGAGCACCCGGATCGTCGCGGATCGTCAGGGGCGCGCACTCCCGATGTGAGCGTGTCCCGGTGCTGGGATAGACTGCCGCGCATGGAGGAATTTACCGGACTTGTCCTGTTCTTTGAAGCTCTCGTCGCGATCGCCGGCCTGGGTGCCCTGGCTGTGGGCGTGAAGGTCGTGACCAGCCTGTTCAAGGTGAAGCGCTGACCGATGCCCGTCGAGATCCCGGTCGATCTGCAGCCTGAGCTCGTTCCGCTCGCGTGGCTGATCGGCACGTGGGAGGGCCACGGTGCGGTCGTCTACACCGATGCGGATGAACGGCGCGTGTTCCAGCGCGCCGAATTCTCGATCGAGGGCGATCAGCCGTACCTGCTCTACACCTGCCGCACGTGGTTCGACGACGCTGATGCGACCCCCGGCGCTCTGCTGGGCGTGGAGACCGGCATCTGGCAGCTGGCCCGTCCCCGCGGTGACCACGACACCGGACCCGGCCTCATGCCGCCCACCGCTGACACGCCGTACACCAGTGCCGCTGCGGTCGAAGAGCTCCGCACGGAGCGCAACGACTTCGACATCGAAGTGGCGCTCGCCTATCCCCACGGGCTCATGGAGCACTACGCGGGACGGATCGCGGGACCGCGCGTCGACCTCGTCTCCGACGGTGGGGTGAAGACCCCGAACGCCCTCGACTACCGGGCCTCCAGCCGCATGTACGGACTGGTCGAGGGCCGCCTCATGTGGGTGTGGGAGATGGCCGCCAACGGCTATGAGCCCGCCTCCCACGTCTCTGCTGACCTGCAGCGCACCACTCCTTCAGTCCTGGGCTGACGCGCAGGTGCTCCCGTGAACGGGCTCTGGTGAACGAGCCGACCGCCGTCCTGGGGTCTGCCGGGTCCGGCTCTCCCGCGGGCACCGCCCCTCGTCCGGCCGACCGCCGTCGCCGCTGGCCCGGCCTGGTCGTGTCGGCGGGGATCATCGTCCTCACGCTGGGACTGGTCGCCGCAGCGTGCGCGGTCACCGTGATGAATCGGGTCGACCGCCTGTCGACCGCCCTGGATGCGGCCACGGACAGCTCCGAGACGCTCTTCGAGACACTCCTCACCGATCCCACCACCGCCGAGGCGGAACTCGCCGCCGTGCGGACCGCCCTGGATGACGCGCAGGAGGAGTTCGCCGCCTTCCCGATGCCCCAGCTGGGCTGGATCCCGGGTCTGCGCGATGATCTCGCGGCCGCAGATGAAGCGCTCACCGTCGCGGACACGCTGGTCGAGGAGGCCGCGCCCACGCTCATCGACGTCGCCACAGTCGTCGACCTGGAGACGGGCTCGCTGCGGAACCCCGCGTCGGTGGGATGGGGAGATTCGTTCAGCTCGATCGGCGACATCGCGACGCAGGGCGCGGACGCGCTCGACTCGCTGTGCGCCGGTGCGGACACCCTCGACGCGATCGATCTGACCGGCGTCATGGACTCCGTCTCCCAGCCGATCGACGACTTCCGCACCGCGGTGCGCGGGGCGTGCGACGACGCGTCGGAATACGGACCGGTGCTCGGGGCATTGGACTCAGGGGGAGACCTGCTGAACCAGCTGGTCGATGACATGAGGGATGAAGTGTCAGGGCTCGAGGACGCCCTCCGCGACATCATCGGATGAACGGGCGGACCTCGCCGCCACGACGAAGGAGCCGCACAATGACCACACCCAAGAATTCTCTGATATTCCCGCGGTCCTCCGCCGTCTTCGGCATGGAGGAGCACGCGGGCGAGGTCGCGCACTTCGGGATGCCCCTGCGCGAGCAGCGGCAGCTGGCGGATGGGACTGCGCTGGCGGACCTGTCCGCGACGCGCGTCTTCCGCTTCGAGGGGGCGGACCGCCTGACCTTCCTCAACACGCTGACGACGCAGAAGGTCGATGCGCTCGCGCCGCACGTCTCGACGGAGACCCTCGTGCTCTCGCCCACCGGGCACATCGAGGGGTGGCTGCGGCTGATCGACGACGGCGAGGTCCTTTGGGCGCTCTCCGACGTCCGCACCGACGAGGCGATCGACTTCCTCGACCGCATGCGGTTCATGATGCGCGTCGAGATCATCGATGTGACCGACTCCTATCAGGCCGTGGGCTTCATCGGCGCACCGCCGGAGGACCTCGCCACTGCGATCGTGTGGAACGACCCCTGGCCGGCGATCGGGGCGGGGTCCACCTCCTACGCCGCGGTCGACCTGGGTGCGCGGGTCGCCTCCGAGGATCACCCCGGTGCTGACATCGACTTCCGCATCGCCGTCGTCGACCGCGCCGTGCTGCGCGAGTGGCAGCACGACGGCCTGGCAGTCGCCGGCCGCGACGCGTGGGACGCGCTGCGGGTGGAGGCCTGGCGCCCTGCCGCACCGGAGGTCGACCACCGCGCGCTCGTGGGAGAGCTCGACGTGCTGCGGACCGCGGTCCACCTCGCGAAGGGCTGCTACCGCGGGCAGGAGGCCGTCGCCCGGGTGCACAACCTGGGCCAGCCGCCCCGCCGGATCGTGTTCCTCCACCTCGACGGGTCGGGCCACATCGTGCCGGAATCCGGCGCCGAGGTCCGGGCCGAGGTCCGCGGCCAGATGCGGTCCGTGGGCTCAGTGACGACATCGGCGCTCCACTGGGAGCTGGGACCCGTCGCCCTGGCCGTCATCAAGCGCAGCGTGGACCCGGAGGCCCAGCTGCACGTCGTGGTGAAGGGTGCCGAAGGGCAGCCGGCGGGGGAAGCTGAGGGGACGGCTGGCACTGAGGGCCAGTCCGAGCCCACGGGACCGGAGGAACTGGTCGTCGCCGCGCAGGACCAGATCGTCGTGTCGAAGAGGGAGCCGTCGGGACCGCGCGTCCAGCGGAACCCCGTCGTCGACCAACGGCGTCTCTGACCGGCACGGTTTCTGACAGACGTCGTCTCAGACCGGCACCGTCTCTGCCCAACGGCGTCTCGGACCAGCGGCAGGTGGGGTCCTGCCGGTCAGCCGTGGGCGGCGGGAGCCGGCGGCCGGGAAGTGGTGACAGGGGCCTCGGAGGGGGATAGGCTCGTCCTATGACACAGCTGGAGAAGGGCGGCCCCTCGCTGCCGCAGGAACGCAGGATCGTCACAGCCATCCCCGGGCCCAGGTCGCAGGAGATCGAGGAGCGCCGCAAGAAGGCGGTCGCCCCCGGTGTGGCCTCGGGCATGCCCGCCTACGTCGTCGCAGCCGGCGGCGGCATCCTCAAGGACGCGGACGGCAACCAGATCATCGATCTGGGCTCCGGCATCGCGGTGACGACCGTCGGCAACTCGAACGAGCGGGTGGTGGCGCGCGCGAAGGAGCAGCTCGACGCCTTCACCCACACGTGCTTCATGGTGAACCCGTACGAGTCGTACGTCGAGGTCGCAGAGGCACTCAATCGTCTGACCCCCGGTGACCACGAGAAGCGGACCGTGCTGCTGAATTCCGGCGCGGAAGCGGTGGAGAACGCGGTGAAGATCGCGCGCGTCCACACGAAGCGCAACGCCGTCGTCGTGTTCGATCACGCCTACCACGGCCGCACCAACCTCACGATGGCGATGACCTCGAAGGTCGCGCCGTACAAGAAGGGCTTCGGCCCGTTCGCGGGCGAGGTCTACCGCGCGCCCATGTCGTACCCGTACCGCGATGACGCGGCAGCGGGCACGAAGGTGTCCGGCGAGGACGCGGCGCAGCGCGTGATCAGCATGATCGACAAGCAGGTCGGGGCGGACGACGTCGCTGCGATCGTCATCGAGCCGATCCAGGGCGAGGGCGGCTTCATCGTGCCGGCGGAGGGCTTCCTGCCCGCGCTCGTCGAGTACGCGCGTGAGAACGGCATCGTCTTCGTCGCGGATGAGGTACAGGCGGGCTTCGCGCGGACGGGGAGGATGTTCGCGTCGGAGCACGAGGGCATCGTGCCGGACATCGTCACGACGGCGAAGGGCATCGCGGGCGGGTTGCCGCTCGCCGCGGTGACCGGTCGCGCGGAAATCATGGACGCGGTGGGCGGCGGTGGTCTGGGCGGCACGTACGGCGGCAACCCCGCCGCGGTCGCCGCAGCGCTGGGTGCCATCGAGTCCTATGAGCAGGACGGTCTGGTCGAGCGGGCCGTCGAGATCGGCGAGATCCTGGTGCGCCGCGTGGAGGCGCTGCAGGCGAAGCACCCGGAGATCGGCGATGTGCGCGGTCGGGGTGCGATGCAGGCGATCGAACTGGTGCAGCGCGACTCGATCGATCCCAACCCGGGACTGGCGAAGGCGATCGCCGACCACGCTGCGGCGAATGCGGTGCTCGTGCTGGTGACCGGCACGTTCGGCAACGTCCTGCGCTTCCTCCCGCCGCTGTCGATCAGCGATGAGCTGCTGAACGAGGCGTTCGACGTGCTCGAGGAGGGCTTCGCGAACGCACTGGGCTGAGGTCAGTGATGGCCGAACACATAGGAAGTCAAGCACAGTCCATTGCTGTGCCTATGTGATGTGTCGACGACGGGCGACCGTCGCGACGCAGTCCCTCAGCCCTTCAGCGGACGACGGGCGAAGAACGCCGCGAGGATCGCACCGGACACGTTGTGCCACACGGAGAACACCGCGCCGGGCAGCGCCGCTGTGGGTTCGGTCGGGAAATGGGTCGCGGCAAGTGACGACGCGAGGCCGGAGTTCTGCAGACCGACCTCGAACGACAGTGCACGTCGGGCGGCCCCGTCCAGGCCCGCGGCCCGTGCTGCGAGGTAACCCAGCGCCAGTCCGACGACGTTGTGCAGCACGACCGCCAGGAGCACCAGTGCGCCGGCCTGCAGGAGGGACCCCGCCGACCCTGCGACGACGACCGCCACGACGTAGCCGATCGCGACCGTGGACAGCCACGGCAGGATCGGTCCCAGGACATCGATGAGGCGGGAGAAGAGCGCCCGCACGATGACGCCGCCGATCACCGGCAGCAGCACGGTCTGGACGATCGAGACCATCATCGAGCTCGCGGACACGTCCATGTACGAGCCCGCGAGCCACAGCGTGAGGACCGGTGTGAGGAGGGGCGCGAGCAGCGTCGACACGGTCGTGATGGAGACGGACAGTGCGACGTCGCCCTTCGCGAGGTAGGTGACGACGTTCGACGCGGTCCCGCCCGGAGCGCAGCCGACCAGGATGACGCCGATCGCCAGGGCGGGCGGCAGTCCGAGCACCTGCGCGATGGCCCAGCCGGCCAGCGGCATGACGATGAACTGGCTGCCGGTGCCCAGCAGGACGACCCAGGGGCGCTTCGCGATGCGGGTGAAGTCAGGCAGCGTGAGCGTGACGCCCATGAAGAACATGATGACGCCGAGGCCCCACGGGATCGTCGGCCCCAGTGGGCTGATCGAGTCGGAGCCGAAGAAGCCGATCAGTCCGCCTGCAATGACGAGCAGCGGGAAGATGGTCACGGCGATCCGGGCGTTGCGCTCCGTCCGTCGTTCCGCCACAGGATCGGTCGGCGTCGTCGCGTGCTCGTCCCGCATGGTGCATGTCCTCCATCGACTGTGTGCGTGCACGACTCGCGCGTGCATCAAGCGCACAGGCTATAGCAGCGGACGGAGCGCGTGCGGGCTGTTCCAGCGGGCGATACCGGACACTCGAGCCGCGTGGGAAGAACCCCGCGCACCTCGGTGTTGCCACGGACATGACGACTACGCCTGCCCTTTCGCTCCTCGACCTCATCCCCGTCAGACAGGGCCAGACGACCGGCCAGGCCCTCGTGGCATCGAAGGAGCTGGTCGAGGTCGCGGACCGGCTGGGCTTCACCCGCTACTGGGTCGCGGAGCACCACAATATGCCCGCAGTAGCCTCGACCACCCCGGCGACGGAGCTCATGCACCTCGGGCAGAACACCTCGCGCATCCGACTGGGATCCGGCGGAGTGATGCTGCCCAACCACGCGCCGCTCGCCGTTGCAGAGCAGTTCTCCCTGCTCAGCGCTGTGTACGGAGACCGCGTCGATCTGGGCATCGGCCGCGCGCCCGGCACGGACCCGTACACGTCCGCCGCGATGCGCGAGCACCTGGGGGAGGGGCGGTTCGTCGACCGGGACGGGAAGCAGATCGATCCGGTCGAGCAGTTCCCGCAGCACATCGTCGACATCCTCGCCCTCCTGTCGCCGGCCGGCGCAGCATTCCCCGTGCCCGGAGGCCGGCAGCACCTCATGCACGCCACTCCTCGCGTCGATGAGGCGGCGCAGGTGTGGCTGCTGGGCTCGAGCGGCTATTCGGCACAGCTCGCTGCGGCGCTCGGCCTGCCGTACGTCTTCGCCAACCACTTCGCCGGCCGGGGCGCCTCCGCTGCGATGGAGCTCTACCGCGACTCGTTCACGCCGACGGAGCACGGCCAGGAGCCGCGCACCTTCATGACGGTGAACGCGGCCGTCGGCGCGACGACCCAGGAGGCGTGGGACCTCGTGCAGCCGTTCGTCTATCAGATGGGACAGCTGCGGATCGGCCCTGAGCTCCAGGCGCAGCGCCTCGTCGGAGACGATGTGGAGTCCGTCATGACGGACGGGCACCGACGGATCGGCGAATCGATGTGGGACTCCTGGGCCGTGGGAACGGCCACCGAGGTCGCGGATCGGCTGCGCGGGATCGCCGATGAGTTCGGGGTGGACGAGATCATGATCCAGCCGATCGCGGGAGCGGGCCCGGACGACCCGATCGACAGGGTCCCCGCCCGCGTGCGGACGGTGGAGGCGCTCGCAGCGGAGTTCGGCCTCGAGCGGTCCTGAGGTCGCTGGACGGTTTACTCAGCGGGTGTCCAGCCGCTACCCTCGGAGGTGAAACGGTGTCTTCCCCCATGCACCATGACCGACCGCTGTCTGGTCGGTGCTGACCGAAAAGAGAATTCTGTGAAAGCGAAAGCACTTCTGCCCGTCCTCGGGCTGTGCGTGACCGCGCTCATCGCACAGCCCGCCCTTGCGAGTCCCGGCCCGGACATGTCCGGCGGCGCCGATGACGGCGTTGCCCTGCGTGCCGAATCCAGCGGGAAGATCGCGAAGGGCGACACGGCGTTCGTCAATGTGACGTCCGCGACCGTCTGGACCTCGCCCGACTCTCCCCGCTCTGTCGATTCCCCCGCGACGCAGGCGCCCGTCGACCTCGACGCCTGGAACGAGGCGCTGTCGTCGACGGAGACCCGACGCGGACTCACCGGCCTCGTGCAGACTCAGGCGCCCTATGGTGCAGAGCTGACTGTGCTCGAGGTGCAGGGGAAGTGGGCGAAGGTCGCTGTCGCGGACCAGTCGAGCCCCAAGGAGGACCGCGGGTACCCGGGCTGGGTGCCGAAGAAGCAGATCGTGGAGAACGACCGGTTCGTCGAGTTCCGCGAGGACCAGCCGACCGCCGTCGTCACCGCCCGCACCGCAGACCTCGAAGGCGTCCAGTACGCCGATCTGCCGGGCGATGAGACGCCGGAGGCGACGATCAACGTCGAACTGCCGCTCCTCTCGCAGGACGTGGACGACGTCCGAGTGGCGCTGCCCGGTGGCGGCGCCGCCTGGATCGACTACGACGACGTCCGCATCGATGATCCGGAGCACGACTTCACCGTTCCGGAGCCCTCGCGCTCCGACATCGTGGAGACGGCAGAGCAGTTCGAGGGCCTGCGCTACCTGTGGGGCGGCGTGAGCCCCTACGGCTTCGACTGCTCGGGCTTCACCTACACGGTGTTCCGCGCGCACGGCATCGACATCGCACGCGATGCCGGCGACCAGCAGAAGCAGGGCAAGGCCGTGAAGCAGTCGGATCTCGAGAAGGGCGATCTGCTCTTCTTCGCCTCGGGCGGATCGGGACGCGCGCACCATGTCGGCGTGTACGTGGGCGACGGCAAGATGATCCATGCGCCCAACGCATCGAAGTCCGTCGAGGTCGTCGACTGGAAGTCCTGGGACAGCGGCGGCCAGTACGTCGAGTCCCGCCGCGTCCTCTGACAGCGACCTCAGTCAGAGCCCTCTGACAGAGACCACTGACCCACTCACCGCTCGATGAAGCTCCGGCCCCTCAGGGGGTCGGAGCTTCATCCGCTCTCGCGGTACTCGCCCGCGCGGACGCGCCGTCAGTCGCGCACGATCTCACCGCGCAGCCGCATCGCGCGCTGCAGGTCGTCCAGGGCTTCGATGAGCAGGCGGCGCTGTGCCGCGGGGGCGTCGGGGTGCTGCCGCAGCCAGTCCTCGGTACGCGATGCGACGCGCCGCGGCCGTGAGGACCAGTCGGGGTAGAGCCCGACGACCAGGCGGCGGGAGATCTCGATGGGACGCGTCGACCAGAACTCCTCGAGCAGTGAGAAGTAGTCGTCGACGCAGTCCTCCATCATGGGGTGCGGCACCGGCGCATTGAGCCCGCCGATCCGAGCCGACAGCATGTCGTTGCTCAGCGAAATGTCCCGCGTGGCCTCGTCCCAGGCCCGCCGGCGGGCGACCGCCAGGGGACGGGCAGCGCGGACCATCGCGGCGTTCACCGCGCCGGACCCCGTGCGGTCCAGCTGCGCCTCCGCGTCGATGCCCTCGACGTCCGCCCAGCCCAGCACCACAAGCGCCCTCAGCGCCATCCAGCGCAGCGCGTGGTCGACGACCAGGCCGGGGGCGACATCCGGGAGCGCTTCGCCGGGCTGGGTCTGCAGCACGAGCGACGCGAATCCGCGCCCCGCGGCCACCGTGCGATCCGATCCGCGAGCGCCCGCTGTCCGCGCGCACATCCCCATGGCGAACCGCGCGAGGCTCAGCTGCCGGTCCGATCCCGCGGGCTCCGCCTGCATCGCCGCGAGTGCGGCATCGAGCACTGCCGCGACCGCATCGACGCGTTCTGCGATGGGCAGCCACAGGTCGAGCGCGGTGCTGAGCGTCGTCATGACGGACGACAGGATCCCGGGGTGCTCCTCCGTCATGAGCAGGCCCGTGGCCGCCTGGAGGTACGTGGGGACGGGCATGACGCCGTCGCGCACCGCGTTCGCGAACGCGGAGATGACGATCGCCCGGTCCAGGGGCTCGAGGTCTGCCGTGCGGCTCATCGCCGTCTGCTCGGAGACCTCGTCCAGCCGCACCTTCGCGTAGTCCTGGTCGCCGTGATTGAGCAGGAGCAGCGCCGGCCGTGCACGCCCGACGAGCTGGGACAGGTCGGTCGACGCACCGGTCACCTCGACATCCCACGTCTGCGTGAGGCGAAGACCGCCGCCGAGGCCGTCGTCGCCTCCCGTGCCCTCCTCGAACGCTGCGAGGGTGAGACGGTGCGGGCGCAGGACGCCCGGCTCACTCTCGGGGGCGAAGCCGTCGCGCTGGATAAGCCGCGCGGAGGTGATCGTCCCCTCCTGGTCCGCGATCTCCAGGCGGAGCTCGGACGTGCCGCGGGTCTGCAGCCAGGCAGCCGCCCACGCGCGGACATCGCGGTCCGGCGCAGCCTCATCGAGTGCGCTCAGGAAGTCCTCCAGGCGCGCGTTGCCGTAGGCGTGCGCGTCGAAGTACGCGTTCGAACCGGAGAGGAACGCCTCCTCGCCGACGTACTCGACGAGTGCCTTGAGGACGGACGCCCCCTTCGCGTACGTGATGCCGTCGAAGTTCAGCTTCGCGGCCTCGACGTCCGGGATGTCCGCGACGATCGGATGCGACGTGGGGTACTGGTCCTGGCGGTAGGCCCAGTCCTTGCGACGCAGTGCGAAGCTCACCCAGCCGTCGGAGTACTCCGTGGCAGAGGCCAGCGCGTGGCCGCCCATGTAGTCCGCGAACGATTCCTTGAGCCACAGATCGTCCCACCACGTCATCGTGACGAGGTCGCCGAACCACATGTGCGCCATCTCGTGGAGGATCGTGTTCGCGCGGGCCTCGCGATCTGCGCGGGTGGCGCGATCGCGGTGGATGTAGTGGTCCGTGAACGTCACGAGGCCGGGGTTCTCCATCGCGCCGAGGTTGTACTCCGGCACGAAGATCTGGTCGTACTTCCCCCACGGGTACGCGGTGCGGAAGATGCTGTGGAAGAAGTCCAGGCCCTGCCCCGTGACGCGCAGGATGTCCTCCGCATCGACATACGGGGCGAGCGACTTCCGGACGTGGACGCCCAGCGGAATGACCTCACCCGTCCGAGCGACGCGGTGCTCGCGGGTCACCGCCGCATAGGGTCCAGCGCACACGCACGTGAGGTAGGAGGACATCGGCAGGGTGCGGGCGAACCGGTGCATGCGGACCGCACCGTGGTCCGGGCGGGTGCCCGCGGCCTCGGCGGACAGGTCTGTCACTGTGTCCGCGGCGGTGTTGCTGAGCACCGTCCACGCGGCGGGCGCCAGCACCTGGAAGGTGTACGCGGCCTTGAGGTCGGGCTGGTCGAAGACGGCGGCGACGCGGCGGGCGTCCGTGGGCTCGTACTGGGTGTAGAGGTAGGTGAGCCCGTCGGCGGGGTCGACGAACCGGTGCATCCCCTCGCCGGACCGGGAGTAGGCGGCATCGGCCAGGACGATCAGCCGGTTCGCCCCCTGCTGGACGGGGAAGCGGATGCGGGAGCCGTCGAAGGCCTCGGCGGGGTCGAGCGCCATCCCGTTGATCGACACCGCCCCCACGGACGGGGCGATGAGGTCGATGAACGTGGAGCCGTCCGCGCGGGCGGTCATGTCCACGGTCGTGCGGCTGCCGAACGTCGCGACCCGGGGGTCAGCGGCGCCGGAGAGGTCGAGGTCGACGGCGTAGTGCTCGACGGTGAGCAGCGCGCTGCGGGCTTCGGCTTCGTCCCTGGTCAGGTTGGTCGTCATAGTCGTCACGGTGGTGTGTTTCCCCTCTCCTCCCCGGTGCCGAAAGCATGTCACAACCCCCGCCGTCGGTCATGCACCGCGACGAGGTGTCCTGGTGTCCGCTCAGCACCGGCTGAAGGGGTGCTCCGGAACAGGCGTGACCGCGTGCCGGACGCAGGCGACCTGGATAGAGTGGCCGCGTGGGTGCGAAAGGGCGTATGCGCAGATGGACCGCCACAGGGGGGCTGGTCCTGCGCAACCGTGTGCGCATGGGCACGCGCCGCCTGCGCCTGAACATCAGCCAGGTGCTCCAGCTGACGGTCGCCGCGACGTTCGCGTACGGATTCTGCGTCTACGTCCTGGGCCACAGCGCCCCGTTCTTCGCGGCGGTCGCGGCGGTCGTGGGGATCGGTCCGATGATGGATCGGCGGCTGCGCCGGTCGATGGAGATCGGCTGCGGCGCGGTCCTGGGCGTGCTGTTCGGCGACCTGTTCGTCCATATCTTCGGAAGTGGCCTCTGGCAGCTGACCGTCATGCTGTTCACCGCGGTGTGCCTGGGCATGTTTATGAATTCCGGTGCCATCTTCGTCACCCAGCTGGGTGTCCAGTCGATCTACATCGTCACCGTTCCAGCGGACCTGTCTCCCGGCACGTTCTCCCGGACGACGGACGCCCTCGTGGGGGCCTCGACCGCGGTGCTCCTGGCGTTCATCACCCCGTCCGATGCACGCAAGCGTCCCCGCAACCAGGCGGCGAACCTGCTCGAGGAGATCACGATCCTCCTGCGGGAGGCCGCGGACGCCCTGCGCAGGTCTGATCCGGATGCCGCCCGCCGTGCCCTGTCGCGAGCGCGGGACTCCCAGCAGTACGTCGACTCGTGGCGGGCAGCCCTGCGCATCTCCGAGGAGGCGGCGCGCATCAACGCCCGCTCCCGCCGCTACGTCGCCGAGGTGTCCCGCCTGGCCCGCGCGTGCGAGTTCGCGGACCGGTCGATGCGCATGATCCGCGTGGTCCTCCGCAGAGCCGTCTCCGTGTCAGAGAACGGGCCATCGGATCCGGTCCTGTCGAACGCGATCGAGCAGATGGCCGACGCGTCGTGGACGCTGCGCGCAGCGCTGCTGGAGGGGAAGGACCGGGCCGAGGCCGAACGCGCGTTCGGGGAGGTGGCCGGCACTCTGCGTCCGACCGTCGCCATGCACGAGGACATCGAGCAGACCACGATGCTGCTCCTGCTGCGGCCGCTGGTGGTCGACCTGCTCCAGGCGGCCGGTGCCTCTGCGGCGGAGGCCAATGAGACGCTGCCGACCCTCGAGGTCGAACCGGAGACCGGCACCCTCCGCGTCGTCGAGGACGATGCGAAGCCCAAGGGTGCGGCGGGCACGGCTGCGGCGACGGCGATCGCGGACACGTCCGGTGCGATGGGGGCCGACGGTCCCGCACTCGACGCGGCGGAGGGGCACGAGGCCCATCAGGCGCGCCTCGCCGGGAACCGCCGCAGGCCGGGGCAGACCCCGGACACGGACGACCCCGCGCCCGAGGTCGCAGTCCTGCCCGTCGTCGCCGACCCTTCCCGGCGGGGTCGGGGAGAGGCCGAGGCGGTCGGTGAGTCCGACAGCGCTGATCGCGACGGCGACTCCGGCGGGGCCGGCCGCGGCGAAGCGACCGCCGAGGACCGCGACGACACAGACGATCCGCACCCGCAGAAGGACTGACGGAGAAGCCGGCGGGTCCGCTGACTCAGACGATCGGTGTCAGGACGCTTCGACGATGCAGACCGCCATCGTGTCGGGGGTCAGCGCCTCGTACGCGTGGACGGAGTCCCCGGCGTGGCGAGCATAGTCGCCCGGGTCGAGGTCGATCGATTCCCCGTCGATGGTGAGGCGGAGACTGCCCGCCGAGACGACGAGGTGCTCGATCGTGCCGACGGGATGGGGCTGGGCGACGCGGGCAGAGCCCGGCTCGAGCTGCACGAGGAAGACGTCGCGGCGCGCGTGCGGAGGGCAGGCGGACAGCAGGGCGGCGGAGTAGTCGGCATCGGTGGAGGGCAGCGGCATCGCCTCGCCGCGGCGGATCACGGACAGCGGAGGGCGGTCCGTCTCGAGCAGGCGTGAGATCTGGACTCCCAGTGCCGTCGCGATGGCCCAGAGGGTCTCGACGCTGGGGTTGCCGGCACCGCTCTCCAGCTGCGACAGAGTCGACTTGCCGATGCCGGCGCGCTTGGCGGTCTCGGACAGGCTGAGGCCCTGCCGTTCCCGCTCGCGCTTCAACCCGCCGGCGAGCCGATCCATGGGGGTGTCCCCCCGCGATGTCTCCGTTCCTCCGTCCATGGTTTCAGCATAGCGGTCGTTCTCTATAAAGTCCGACTGTTCTGTTGACGGAACGCTCCGTCACTGGGCACGATGGGCGCATGCGCGCACTGAGCGGAGTTCCCGGGACGGTCTGGCGCGACGCTGTGCTCATGAACGTCATGATCCTGCTCGTGTCCATCTCCTACGGTGCGATCGCCCACGCCGCGGGGTTCCCCCTCTGGCAGACCGTGCTGCTCGCAGCGGTGGCCACCGGTGGAGCAGCGGAGCTCACCTTCGTAGGCGTCATCGCGGCAGGTGGGCTCCCGATCTTCGCCGTGATGGGCGGCCTCCTGGTGAATGCCCGCAACTTCGCCTTCGGGCTGAGCATCGGCCAGTACGCGCCGCCGGGCTGGAGGACGTACCTCGCCGCGCATCTGGCGAACGACGAGGCGACGGCATTCGGCCGCGCGGGACGCACAGATCGCGAGAAGTGGTCGCGGTTCTCGATCTCCGCGGTCATGCTCTTCATCGCCTGGGTGGGCGGTGCCACTCTGGGCCAGCTGCTGGGCTCCGTGGTCGACGCGAACTCCCTGGGCCTGGACACCGCACTGCCGATCCTGCTGTTCTGCCTGGTCGTCAACGATCTGAGGGACAGGCTCCTCGGCATCACTGCGGTGGGCGGAGCGGTGCTGGCGCTCGCCCTCACGCCGGTCGCGCCGCTGGGCATGGCATCCGTCGCGGCACTGGTGGCGCTGCTGCCGGCAGCGGGATACCTGCATATGCGCAGGAGACCTGTCGATGGAGAGGGGGTCTGAGATGGACACCGTCCCCTTCCTCCTCGCGCTCGCCGGTCTGGCGGGCGGCACGTACTTCCTGCGTTTGCTGGGCGTGCGTCTGGGCGCACGTGCGCGTGCGGGCGGGGAATCGACCGAGGCCTCGGGCGGTCGGCTCTGGATGGATCGCGCGGTCGTCGTGCTGGTGCTCGCGGTGGCTGTGACCGGCGGCTTCTTCGACGGTCAGGAGCCTGCGGATGCCGGTCGTGTCCTGGGGGTGTCTGCGGGCATGGTGGCCGGCGTGCTGCGTGTGCCGATGCTCGTGTGCGTCCTCATCGGGATGGTCGTCTGTGCGGTCGTGCGTGCAACCGGGTTCGGCTGGTAGAACAGGTCGGCTGGTGGACCGAGTGCGGCCGGGAGACCGGATCGGTCGGTGGGCAGGTCGGTTAGTGGACCAGGTCGGTTGGTGGACCGGGTCGGTTGGTGGGCCGGGTCGGTCAAGAGTCCACGTGCGGCTGGTGGAAACGGACGGTGCTCTCCTGAGGGAGCTGTTCAGGCGCACCCGTTACGCTGGAGTGCATGCAGGCCCTCGCATCCATTCAGAGCACCGTCTTCCTCGTCATCATCGTGGCGATCTTCGTGTTCACGGTGGTGGGTCTCGTCTCGTCCCTGCTGTACTCGGATGAGATGTACCGGGCCGCGGACAAGCGGACGAAGAAGTTCTGGTGCCTGATCCTGGGTGCGTCCGCGCTCGTGGGCTTCCTCGCGGTTCCTCCGCTGAGCGCGATGCCCATGTTCGTGACGATCATCGCGCTCATCGCCGGAGGGTGTCAGATGGTTTGTGTATCGGATCACCGAATGAAAGGACATGATGGTGACCGTGACGAACACGAACGAAACCCGTAATAGGACAGCCTCTGAGGCCGTTGAAGAGCTCAAGGCCTCCGG
>NZ_FXZF01000086.1:0-1568 GCF_900169375.1 Brevibacterium sp. Mu109 | reverse complement strand
CTAGGCGCGAATCTCAGGCGTCAGCGACGGCACTGGAGCCTCTCCCAGGAGGCGCTCGCCCATCGCGTCGGACTCTCCCCTCGGTACGTTGCGGGCATCGAGCGGGGCGAGCGGAATCTGACTCTCGATACGCTCGACGAAGTCGCGGGGCACCTTGGCCTCGATCCCGTTGAGCTGATCAGCGGCACGTTGCGCGACGAACTGCCGGAGGAGCAGGACGGGCCGGTCATGCGCAAGCCGGTCGGCCGTCGGGTAGTGCCTCGGCCCTACCCCGAGTAGCCACCAGCCGCCGCTTGGACTGGCGACCGTGGTGTAGTCGTAGCCGAGGTCACGAGCGCACGACGCCCAGTTGGAAAGCCAGGGCTTGCCGTCGGCGCTCGTTGAGCAGCAGGCAATCGGGGGCCCTCGCCCGCGGCCCGCTGAGTGCTCCCTGCGGTACGTCGCGGGTATCGAGTAGGGCCTCGACCACGGCCCGCCAGGTACCACGAAGGGGCCAGCAAAGGGCCATGATCTGGGTCTGCGAACGGCCATGAAAGAACGATGATTGCGTACTATCTCCGGGGCATGACTCGATCGCGTGCTGCTCCACGAGGGCCACGACAACCGTGGCACCGCTGTGCAGCGGGCACGGGTCGAGCGCTCAACCGTGGCGTGCGGTCGTGACACCGCCGTGTCGATCAAGGGCCACTCAAGGGCCTCGATCACGGCCCGCCAGGTACCACGAAGGGGCCAGGAAAGGGTCATGATCTGGGTCCGCGAACGGCCATGAAAGAACGATGATTGCGTACTATCTCCGGGGCGTGACTCGATCGCGTGCTGCTCCACGAGGGCCACGACAACCGTGGCACCGCTGTGCAGTGGCACGGGTCGAAGCGCACCGCTGTGGCGTGCGGTCGTGCGCAACGAGTCATTGCACGGTTGCACAGATTTCAGACTCGTTGCACAGGTGGTTGCACAGCGTTTTGCCGTGTGATCTCAACGATCTTGACCTCGAAGAGACAGTACTGTGCAACTGTGCAACGACCCTTCAAGAAAAAATGTAGGGCGATTGAACGTGCTTCACTCTGCGTCTATGTTGATAACTTTCGCGCCTCTGGTTGCACAGTCGCACAAGCCCTCAGCAACACCCCGGAGAACGTTGCAATCACGCGGAAGAGCGCCGTGCAACCACCGGTGCAACGAGCCGATCTGACGTTGCACGGTCGCTGCAGGGTTGCACGACTCGATCGCCTGGGGCTCCACGACGGCCACGACAACGGTGGCACCGCTGTGCAGTGGCACAGGTCGAAGCGCGCAACCGTGGCGCCTCCGGGCGCACGACTCGATCGCGTGGGGCTCCACGACGGCCACGACAACGGTGGCACCGCTGTGCAGTGCCGGCGCAGGTACGTGTCGCCATGTCTGCCCGTTGAAGATCCGCGACTTGTCCGGCATTACTGGTTACGGAAGACGAACACGCCCCCACTGGGGCTGTCGGCGGTGGTGTAGTCGTAGCCGAGGTCACGAGTCCACGAATCCCAGTTGAAGTAGCGCACTACCTCTTCAGGCACGTCGTGCAGTAGTCCGAT
>NZ_FXZF01000034.1:0-15845 GCF_900169375.1 Brevibacterium sp. Mu109 | reverse complement strand
TTGCATGGTGCGGCCTTGGGTGAGAGACGAGTTGAGGAACTTCTATCTTCGCCCAAGGTCGCTTCTCATTCATCACCGAGACCCGGCAAGCAGGGACCGCTCACGCACTCTAGAACCGGAAGAGCCCCTTGACGAGCACGTGGCTCACCTCCGCCACGTTGTAGCGGGTGTTCACGCCGATCACGTGGGCGCCCACGGCGGACGCCGCGAACTGCCACGCGTAGGACTCGGCCCACGACGGCAGCCACACGGCGACGCAGTCGCCCTCGCCCACGCCGTGGTCGCGCAGCCACGCCGCGAGGGTGTGGGTGCGGGCGAGGAGGGCATCGGCGGTCACCCGCGTCATGCCGAGGTCGCCCGGATCCAGCTGCAGCACGAGGACGCGGTCGGGATCCGCCGCGGCCCAGTCGCTCAGATGGCCGTAGAGAGTGCGCGTGGTCGTCATGAGAGTGAACCTCCTGTGTCTCCATGGGCCTGCCCGGGCTGATCCAGCCCGCTCTGAACGTGCGTGCTCTGATCCTGCCTGCTCTGATCGCGCCCACTCTGACCGGGCCCACTCTGATCCTGCCCCGTCCGGGCGTCGGATGCGAGGGCGTCCTGGATCCAGCCGTGGAGGACCGGTGCGAAGTCCGGCATCTCCTCCATGGGGTAGTGGCCGATCCCCTCGAGCAGGGTGTACTGCGCGCCGGGGATCTGCGCGGCGGCGCGGCGGACGGTGTCCGGGTCGATCCAGAGGTCCCCGCTGCCGGCCACCAGGTGGGCGGGCGCGGTGATCTCCGGCAGTCGGTCGAAGATGTCGTGCGTGCCCCAGCCGATGAGGTCGGAGTTCGAGATGTCCGGATCCTCGCGGCGGTGCATGCGGGCGATGATCTCGCGGCGGGCCTCCGGGACCGCGCTGCCGACGACGGCGCGCGTGCCCCAGTACGTGCGATCGGAGCGGGACGGGGTGGAGATGTCGTTGAGCTCGCGCCGCATCGCCTTCACATTCACCTGGCCGCGATCCGCGTTCGCCGCCATCGCGACCACCGCGCGGACGCGGTCACCCATGCGGATGCCCACATCCAGGGAGATCTTGCCGCCGATCGAGCAGCCGATGACGACGGGATGCGCCACCTCGAGCGCGTCGAGCACCCGGATGCAGAACTCCGCGTAGTCGCCCAGGTCCGTGACCGGCCCGCCGGGCGCCTGCTCCGAATGCCCGTGCCCCGGCATGTCCGGGACGATCACCCGGTAGCCGTGGGCGGTGAGTTCGCGAGCGGCGTCGCGGTACTGGACGCCGGACTGCCCGGCGGTGTGGATCGCGAGGACCGGGAGACCGTCGACCGGCCCCCAGTCCTGGACGAACACCAGGCGGCCGTCGAGCTCCAGCTGGTGCGCGCGCAGCGCGGTGCGCGCGGGGCGGTCCGCTGCGATGGGATCCGTCGCGGAGGCGGTCGTCGCCGAGGCCGTCGCCGGCTGAGCGGCTGCGGCGCCGCCGTCGCCGGCCGTGGCTGCGCCGGGGGATGAGGGGGAGGTCGTGGTCATGCCGAGGCTCCTTCCGAGCGTGCGGTGTCGGTGGCGGCTGCGGGGTGACCCCAGCCGGCCTCGGCGGCGAGGCCGCGGCACAGGTCGATGACGCGGATGAGGGCGGTCGTCATCCGGAGGTACTCGTACCCTGAGCCCGAGGAGCTGAGCCGCCTGAGCATCGCGGACTCCATGAACATGTTGGATTCTGCTCTCATGAGGGAGACGAACTCCGCTCCGCTGATGTCGATGACGAAGTCCGCTCCCCTGATCGAGCGGGAGGTCACTTCCAGCACCCTGCCGCGGTAGCCGCGGATGTGGACCTCGCGTCCGCCGATCCGCAGTCCGATCGTGCCGTCATACGTCTCGATGAGGTCCGAGAACTCCTTGTCCGCGGTGAGCTTCTCCTGCAGGAGGCCCGCCCACTCGCGGGTGCCGGGAGCCGCGCCGGGCTGCGGGGCCGGCAGGTCCGTGAGGACGGAGAGCTCGACGGTGCCCAGGACCTCGGCGTCGGCCGTGGGGACGTCGGCGGTGGGTGTGCTCGTGAGGGTGACGGCGACCTCGGCGACGGTGCCCTCGCGGGTGCCGACGAGTGCGGTCACGACGGCCTCGGCCTGCGCGGTCGTCGGCGCATCGCCGGGGACGGAGGCGCCGGGTGCCAGGGCGATGCGCGCGGCCCGGACGTCGCCCGAGCCGGCGGCCAGCGGGCGCAGGGCTGAGGCGGCGGCTCCGTCTGCGAGGCCGAGCGTGCCCGACTCCGTCGTGACGGCGATCGTCGCCAGCAGAGTGCCGGGGGCGATCCCGGGCAGGGCGCCGAGTGAGGGGAATGCGGGTGAGGTCACCGTAGGTCCTTTCGCGGGCCGGCGATCCGGCCCGACTGTGAGGCGGGCGGCTGGGGTGCGGGTGCTGGGCGTGTGCGCGCCAGCGGTGCGTGGGGCACGGGTGCGTGGGGCGCGGGTGCGTGGGGCGCGGCCGGGATCCTCACAGGAACCCGAGCAGCAGGATCGAGGCGCCGTAGACCACGCCCAGGAAGATCAGGACGAGGAAGAGGTAGCCCATGACCTCGCGCAGCTTGATGCCGGAGATCGCGAGCACCGGGATGATCCAGAACGGCTGGATGGCGTTCGTCCACTGGTCGCCGTAGGCCACACCCAGTGCCGTGGCCGCGTGGTTCGCGCCCATCTGCTGGGCCGCCTCGATCATGATCGGCCCCTGGACTGCCCACTGGGCGCCGCCCGACGGGGCGAAGAGGTTGATGAGGCCACCGGCGAGGAAGCTGAAGAACGGCAGGGTCTCCGGGGTGGAGATCGCGACGAAGCCCCCGGCGAAGGTGATCATGAGGCCGGACCCGGCGAGCACGCCCATGATCCCGGCGTAGAGCGGGTACTGGAGGAGGACGCCTGCGACCACGCCGATGCTTGTGCGCAGCCCCATCAGGATGTTGTTCGGCCGTGCGAACAGCAGCAGGGCGAGGGACAGGAAGGTGAGGTTGATGATGTCGAAGTTCACGCCCTCGCCGCCGGCGAAGTGCAGGACTGTGTAGAAGAGCCCGACGGCGCCCAGCAGGATGCCGACCAGCGGATTGGCGTTGAGGCGGTCCGCGAAGGTGTTGCGGGACTCGTCCTCGGCGGCCGCGGGGGCCTCTTCCTGGACTGGCGGCTCCGCGAACTCGATGACCTCGTCCTTGCGCGACGGGTGGAGGAATGCGAGGAATACCGGCATGACGAGGATGACGACGATGCTGGTGGCCAGCACGAGCGGATGGAAGATCGTCTCCGAGGTGGGGATGATCCCCATCTGCTCTTCGAGGATGTGGCCCGGGGTGGCGATCGTCAGCGGGATCGTGCCGGAGAGCCCTATGCCGTAGAGCGAGAAGCCCGCATAGCCGCCGGCGACGGCGAGCGGGTAGTGCAGTCCGGGGACGGTCCGCGCGAGCTTGCGGGCGAGCACGACGCCGATCACCAGTCCGAAGCCCACGTTGAGCCATGTGCCCAGGGCACCTGCGAAGGTTGCGATGCCGACGGCGACCCGGGGGCTGCTGATGCGGCTCGCCAGGACGTTGAGACCGCGGTCGACCAGCGGGGTGTTCGCCAGCATGTAGCCGGTGAGCAGGAGCATCGCGATCTGCATGGAGAACGCGAGGAGGTCCCACGCGGATCCGCCCCACATCCGGGTGACGTCGATCGGGTTCTGCCGCTCCACGGCGATCGCGAGGATGAACGTCACGAAGGTGAGGAACACCGCCACGACGAGTGATTCGGGCAGGAACCTGTAGAACGCGCGGGACAGGCCAGCAGCGAGAGACTTCATCGTCAGTCCGTTTCGGGGGAGTTCTAGGGGTGCCGCGGGCTGTGCGCCGCGATCTCGAGGTGCGGCGGCCGGTGCGGGCTGCGCCGGCCGCTCTCACAAGAACGAACGTTCTTGTGAGAGACATCGTATGCCTGCAGCGTGTCTTCGGCAAGGGGTGGCCCGGCAGAGGAGGGCGGACCGAGGGTCGGACGGGGCCTCGGATGGGGCTTCGGACGGGTCCTCGGGCGGGTCCTCGGATGGGGCCTCGGGCGGGGTGGCGACGGGGCCTCGGACGAGTCAGTGACGAGGCAGTGACGAGGTGGGGGCTGGGCCGTGGAAGAACCGGCGCCGGCGCAGAGGAAGAGGCCCTCCACGACGTGTGTGGAGGGCCTCGGGAGACAGCGGGTTCGCCGACTGAGTGTCAGTCGGTGGCCAGCCACGCGCGGATCGCGTCGCCGTCCTCGCCGAGCTTCGGCGGTTCCTTGCGGTAGGTGGGCGGAGTGGCCGACATCGACAGCGAGTTCCGGATCGTCGCGACGGAGTCCGGGTCGTCCGTGTGCCAGATCGGGTCCAGGCCGAGGTCCTGTGCGGTCTGCAGGCCCTCGCCCACGTTCTGCACCGGCGAGCAGGGGAGTCCGGCCTCGCGCAGCAGACCGAACCATTCGTCCTTGCCCTTGTGGGACAGCGCCTCCTCCAGCAGCGGGCGCAGCTCGCCACGGTTGCGGTTGCGCTTCTCCGGCGAGTTGAACCGCTCGTCGTCGGCCCATTCGGGGTGCCCCAGGGTTGCAGACAGCCGAGCGAACTGGCCGTTGTTCGCTCCCACCACGATGAGGTCGCCATCGCCGGTGGGGAACGCGTTGTACGGGTAGATCGAGGCGTGCTCGGCGCCGCCGCGCGTGGGGACGTCGCCGTGCGTGGCGGCGGACTGGTACTGGTTGAGCATCGTGAAGACCGCGTTGCTCATGAGGTTGTTCTCGACGAGCTGGCCCTCACCGGTGAGATCGCGGTGGCGGACGGCGGCGGTGATGCCCAGCGCCGTCATCATCCCCGTCGTGAGGTCGAAGAGGGAGATCCCCGAGCGGACCGGGTGCCCGTCCGGGTCTCCGTTCATGTCCATGAGTCCCGCCATGCCCTGGACGAGCACGTCGTAGCCGGGCAGCGCTGCGCCGCCCTTCGTGCCGAACCCGCTGATGTGCGCGTAGATGATCGACTCATTCAGCGCACGGACGTCGTCGTAGCCGAAGCCCAGGCGCTCGATGGAGCCCGGCTTGAAGTTGTGGACGAAGACGTCTGCGCGGGTCGCGATCCGACGTGCGGTCTCGCGATCGTCCTCGTCCTTGAGGTCGAGCGCGATCGAATGCTTGTTGCGGTTCACCGCCTGGTAGTAGCTGGCCTGGTCCTTGTACACGGGAGGCATCCAGCCGCGGGTGTCATCGCCGTCGGGGCTCTCGACCTTGATGACCGTCGCGCCCAGATCCGCCAGCAGCATCGTGCAGTACGGGCCGGCGAGCACGCGCGCGAAGTCCGCGACCACGATCCCGTCCAGGGGTCCCGGGGTGGACGATGGGGCAGTGCCGGGCAGAGCGGTCATCGAAGTCTCCTCATTCCTCGTCGAAGCGATCCTGATCGACCATAGTCGCGCACGGGTCGTGCGGGGCCATCCAGGGTGTGGGGCCGCGCTTGACGGTCACGACAGACCTTTCTAGCGTAGTGGGCATACAGGCCGAACGTTTGATCAGTTTGAGTGGTGAGACGTTCCGACAACGCGTGCCCGCGTGCGCGATGTGCAGGCGCGGACGTGCGTGTGGCGAGGACGCCATGGGGTCCGCGGGTGCGATGCCCCTTCAGTGAGGAGACCGACGGCGATGACCGCAGAACAGTCCAGCCCGGAGCAGTCCGGCCCAGAGCAGAGCACCGCTGATCCGCGAGGAATCGACGGCCCGCGCGTCCGCGCATGGATCGCGCAGCAGCAGGGCGTCGACGCCGATGCCGTCGGATTCCAGGTGCTCTCCGTGGGGCGCTCGAACCTCACATTCACCGTGACGTACTACGGCGCGCCCCGGTGGGTGCTGCGGCGTCCGCCGCTCGGCCACACGGGCGGCAGCGCGCATGACGTCCAGCGCGAGGGTCGGATCATGGCCGCCATGGGGCCCACCCCCGTGCCGGTGCCGAACGTCCTGGAGATCGTCGATGATCCGGACGTGCTCGAGGTGCCGTTCGTCTTCCAGGACCACTGCCCGGGGTTCACGATCCACGCGCCGGAGGACCTCGAGCTCATCCCGGAGAGCGGGTCGGTCCGCGAGTCGATGCTGGACATGGTCAGTGCGCTGTCGAAGGTGCACGCAGTCGACGTCGATGCGATCGGACTGGGGGACCTGCGCCGTCCCGGCGGCTTCGTGGAGCGCCAGCTGCGGCGGTGGCTGGGCCAGTACGAGGCGATCACGACCCGCGACCTGCCGATCATCGGCGAGGTCCAGGCGGCGCTGTCGAAAGACATCCCGCCGGAGACCACCACCGGCATGGTCCACGGGGACGTGAAGCCGAACAACATGCTCTTCGACCGGTCCACGGGCGATGTGCAGGCGATCGTCGATTGGGAGCTGTCGTCGATCGGCGACGTCGTCACGGACCTGGGATACCTGATGGCCATGATGTTCGTGGACGACTCGCTCACCGGCATCTGGACCCCCGGGGAGGAGGACGGGTCTCCGAGCGCGGAGGAGCTGTCGGCGCACTACTCGACGCTGACGGGCCGCGACACCTCGAACGTGCCGTACTACTCGGCGTTCGCCGCCTGGAAGCTCGCGTGCATCCGCGAAGGGGTCTACACGCGGCTGAAGCAGGGGAAGATGGGCGACATCGACGTGGATCCCGAGGAGGCGGGGGCGAGCGTCGAATCCCTCGCGTCATACGCGCTCGACATTCTGAAGACCGGTCGCATCTGAGGTGTATTCCCCCTCGTGAGGTGGGGGTTCTCACGCTGACGGCGTCTCGTGATGGACGTATCGTGTAGTTGGAAACTCAACTACATTGTCCCGCGTCGCGCGGGCACGAGGAGGAGCACACATGCGCATCGGAGTCATCGCAGGCAGCAGCCGTCCCGGAGCACTCAACCCGCAGGTCGTCGACTGGGTCTCGACGCAGCTGACCGAGCGCGGACTCGACTTCGAGGTCCTGCACTTCGGTGCGTACGACCTGCCGATCCTCGACGAGGCGATCCCCGGTGGAGCCGCCATGTACGAGAACGAGCACACGAAGGCCTGGGCGGCGGCACTCAGCCCGTTCGACGCCTACATCGTCGTGACGCCCGAGTACAACCACTCGGTGCCCGGCCCGCTCAAGAACGCGATCGACTTCGTCGGCCAGGAGTTCGCCCACAAGCCCGTCGCCTTCGTGAGCTACGGAGCGGACAAGGGCGTGCGCGCGGTGGAGGCGTGGCGACTGGTCTTCGCGAACTTCCGCGCGGCGACGGTGCGCGGCACCGCGTCGTTCTCGGTCTTCACCGACTTCCAGGACGGTTCGTTCGCTCCGGAGGAGGTCTCCGCGCAGACGTTCGCTCCCATGGTCGAGGACCTGGTCGCGTGGGCAGAGGGCTTCGCTCTGGTGCGCGCGAACCTCGAGCAGACGGTGTCCGCCTGAGGTAGACGCCTCACGGACGCCTGTCGTCCGATCGAGTGAGTGCAATCCGGCCCCCGAAAATGCTTTCGGGGGCCGGATTGCACTCACTCGCGGGCACTGTCAGTCCGCGACGAGCACTGTGCGGCCGGAGATCGTGCCCTCGGTGATCGCGGTCAGCGCGGCGCTCACCTCTGCGGCCTCGAGCGGCTTCTCCGTGATGGGCAGCTGGGGCAGCTGCGTCGACTTCGCCAGCTCGATGAGCTCGCGCAGTTCGGGCAGATTGCCCACGAAGTTGCCCTCGATCTTCAGCTGCTGCAGCGCCACGACGGTCGTGGGGAACGCGAGCTGGCCGCCGAACAGACCAACGCTCACCAGCTTCCCGCCGGTCCCCAGCGTGCCCAGCGCGATGGAGGATGTCACCGTGTTGTTGACGAAGTCGATGACGGCGGCGAGCTTCCCACCGCCCGCATTGATGATGTCCTTGACGGGGTTCTCTCCCGTGGTTAGGACCGTCGCGGTCGCACCGGCGGCCTCCGCATTCTTCAGCGAGTCCTCGGAGACGTCCGCCGCGATGACGTTCTTGTGTCCACGCGCCTTGAGGAGCACGACGGCACTCAGTCCCACGCCGCCGGTGCCGATGACGGCGATCGGGCGGTCGACCTCGGTCGTGAGGGCCTTCGACACTGCGGCGTAGCCGGTGAGGCCGGAGCAGGCGAGCGTCGCAGCCCAGCTGGGATCGAGATCGCCGACCGGGATGAGGTAGCGCTCGTCGGGGACCCACACCTCGCGGGCGAAGCCCCCATCGTGCTGGAGGGACAGGTTCCTGCGCGCACCGGTGCAGTAGTTCTCGCGGTCCTCGCTGCATGCGCCGCACTCTCCGCAGCCGATCCAGGGGAACACGATGAACTTCTCCGTGCCCGGGGTGAGGCTCGCATCGGGACCGACAGCGGTGACCTCACCGACGATCTCGTGGCCGAGCACCAGCGGGAATGACATCCCCATCGACTCGACCGGCATCTTGCCGGCGTCGCCCATGTCGAAGAAGCCCTCCGCGCAGTGGACGTCGGAATGACACACACCCGAGTTCGTGATCCGGACCAGCACCTCCTTGCCGGTGAGATCCGGAGTGGGCCTGTCCGCTTCCTGCGCGGGGGCTCCTGCTGACGCGACTTCGAACACCTTCATGGGGTTCCTCCTGAAGAATCGGTCACCCCGCTTCGTCGCCGGGTGCGTGACTTCAGCCAACCACAGAACGTTCATTCGATCTAGCGAGGCCGGGCGCCCCGCTCCAGGTCAGCGAGCCGAGCGGGAACTTGTCGCCGCGCCCGCCGTGCTCTCCGTGGTCGCCCCGCTCGCCGCGCTCGCCCCTTAGCCCGCGGAACCGTCGGGCGGCCTTCGCAGGGAGCGGAGGTGCTTCCCGCGGACCGTTCCCAGGGCGACGAGGACCAGGGTGATGATCGTGGTCGCCCCGATCGCCCCCCAGCTGATCTCCGTCTGCTGCGGCTGGAACGCCAGTTGGGAGATGAGCGCGGACAGGATCGACGCGCAGATCGCAGGGACGGTCCACGACGCGGAGACGCGCGAGGAGATGGAGATGATGACGACCGCTCCGGCAGCCATCGCCAAGGGAGCGATCTGCCACACCGTGATCACGACGAGTCCTCCGACGAGTGCCGACGGCGGCCCGATGTAGGAGTCCTCCTCGAGCTCCTCCGTGTCGTGTGCGATCGCCGCGGGCACGAGGGACAGGGCCAGCAGCCCCAGGATCAGGTCCGAGCCCAGCAGCACTCCCACCAGCTGTCGATCGGTCACGTGCAGGTGCGGGATCCAGCCCCCGAGCGCAGCGGAGTGATAGGCGATCGAGTTCAGGATGCCCAGGATCACCGCGGCGGTGAGCAGCACGCGGGTGCGCTGCCTGGAGCGCCGCGGCGGAAGGAACTGCATGGATTGGGTCATGCGAGGGGGCTCCCTGGATGGGGGTTCTGCGGTCCGATGGCGGGAACGCGGCCGCAGCCGGAGACCGCATCGGTTCTGTCCCCCATCGTAGTGAGGTGGGGTCCTCATGCGGGACGACTAGGGTTTTCCCTACCGAGCTCTGCTGTTGACCCCGTGGCTCGGATCAGCCGTGGGGCGGAGAGTGGATGACATGAACGACGAGCAGACCACGAGGCCGCTGCCACCGCGGCCCGACGACGACAGTCCGACCACTCCCGCAGCGACCACTCCCACAGCGGCCACTCCCGCAGCGACCACGACCACACCCATCCCCGCCCCGACGGCTGTGATGGAAGTGCCGGAGCACGCCGGCACCGCGCAGCCGAACCAGGCTGTGAGCCCCGCGCAGACGGCGCCCCGGACCCACGGCCCGGACGCGGCAGACAGCGTCCGCCTCTTCGAGCCCCAGCGCATGCCCTGGGTCATGGGGGTGCTCAATGTCCTGGTCTCCGCGGTGCTCACCGTCGTGTGGCTCTGGATCCCCATCGCCCTCTTCTTCACCGGCGTGGGCGGGATCTTCGCCCTGGGCGCGGGCATCTTCGCGCTCGCCGCGTGGTTCTTCCTGCAGCGCGGGGTCAATCACCTCGAGCGCGTGCGATCGGAGGCGGTCTACGGCGAGCAGAACCTCGTTCCGGCCGCGCGGAGGACCCGCCGCACCGGCTTCCCGGGCTGGCTGCATCAGCAGTGGCTCATCCTCACGTCGCAGGGATTCTGGAGGTCGACCGCGCACCATCTCGTGAAGACCCTCTACGGCGGGGTCATCGGGATCCTCCTGCTGGCGGGTCTGACCTTCGCGACGTTCGCCCTCACCTCCGCCGTCAACCCCGCGGTCGTCGACAGCCTCATTTCCGCCGAGGCGTCGACGGGCGGCCGTGTCGGAAGCGCCATCGCCGGCGCCGCGGCCGCGGTCGTCGCCCTGGTGATCCTCGGCCTGTCGCCCGTCCTGGACCGACTGCTGGACCGCAGCCTGCTGCCGCCCACGCGGGCCGCCGCACTGCGAGCCGAGCGCGACACGCTCACCCGTGAGGTGGGAGTCCTCGAGACCGCACGCAGCGGGGCGGTCGACGCGGCGACGACGGAGCGGCTGCGGATCGAGCGCGACCTGCACGACGGCGTCCAGCCGATGCTCGTCGCGCTCAGCATGAAGCTGGGGATGGCGCGGAGGAAGCTCGACACGGACCCGGAGGGCGGCAAGGAACTCGTCGCCGAGGCCCACCAGGACTCGAAGGACGCGATCACGGAGCTGCGCCAGCTGGCACGCGGGATCCACCCGGCAGTGCTCGAGGACCGCGGCCTGGACGCCGCGGTCAGTGCGCTCGCCGCACGGTCGTCCGTGCCCGTCGCGGTCGACGTGCAGGTGCCCGCTGACGTGAACAAGGAAGCGGAGAGCGTCTCGTACTTCGTCGTCGCGGAATCGCTGACGAACATCGCCAAGCACGCACAGGCACGCAGCGCTCGGGTGTCCGTGCGCAGCTCGGAGCCGGGCCGCCTGCAGATCGTCGTGGTCGACGACGGCACAGGCGGAGCGCGCATCGACCGCAGCGGCACCTCGACCGGGCTCGCCGGCCTGGCCGACCGCATCGCATCAGCCAAGGGAACACTCACGGTCACCAGCCCCATCGGCGGTCCGACCACTATCGTTGCGGAGGTGCCATGCGCATCGTGATCGCTGAAGACAACGTCCTGCTCCGGGAGGGCATCTCCCGACTGCTGACCGACTCCGGGCACGAGGTCGTCGGTGCGGTGGCAGAGGCCAGCGGCCTGCTGAGCTCGGTCGCCGCTCTCAACCCCGACCTCGCCGTCGTGGACGTGCGGATGCCTCCGACGTTCACGGACGAGGGCATCCGGGCCGCCACGCTCATCCGGGAGCAGAACCCCGACGTGGGAGTGCTGGTGCTCAGCCAGTACGTCGAGGAGCGCTACGCGAGCGAGCTGATCGCCGGCGGAGGAGCCAGCTTCGGCTACCTCCTGAAGGACCGCGTCGCAGACGTCGGCGACTTCCTCGACGCAGTTGAAGAAGTGGCCGCCGGCGGCACCGTCCTCGATCCCGAGGTCGTCTCCCAGATCCTCGTCCGCTCGCGGAAGCAGGATGGACTGGCCGGCCTCAGCGGGCGGGAGCGCGAAGTGCTCGAGCACATGGCATCGGGCAAGTCGAACTCCGCCATCGCCTCGACGATGTACCTGTCCGCCGGAGCCGTGGAGAAGCACATCAGCTCGATCTTCACGAAGTTCGGCCTCTCCGCAGACACAGCCGAGAACCGCCGCGTCCTCGCCGTCCTGCGTTTCCTGGACGCGTGAGCAGCATGAGCGCTCCGCACCACCGCACCGGCGCATCCGACACCGGTATGCGCCCCACGACACAGCAGACCCTCCGCGGCAGTCGCGCACAACGCGCACGCTGCGATGACCATGAGGAAACATCATGAGCACCCCGAATACTCCGGACCCTCAGTTCAATCAGAACCCCCAGAACCCCCAGGGCGGCCCGTATGCCCAGGGCCCGTACCAGGGTCACTACCAGGGACAGCCACAGCCGAACCACGTCGCTGCGGGCCAGTACCAGCCTCAGCCCGGACCGAACGGACCAGGACCGAGCTCCCCGGGACCGCATGTCCCCGGACCCCAGCCGGCGGCGGGAGCCACGCACCAGGCCCCGCCGAAGCCGCCGACCTCCGATTCGGCCGGCCCGTCCCGGCCGCTGACTGTCGGCACCGCGCCGCGATCGCTCATGCGCGTGGGAGTCGCGGTGGTCGGAGTCCTCGCACTGCTGGTTCCGGTCTCCGCGCTCGCCTACACCGGAGTCGGACTGTCGACACTGACGTATGAGGAGACGACGCACGAGCTCCCGGCGGACTTCGAAGCCCTCGCGATCGATGTGAGCAGCGCATCCGTGGAGGTGGAGGTGCGCGATGACATCGATGCGCCGCGGGTCCTGCACTCGTACGAGGGCGCATCCGCAGAGGTCACTGCTCCTGACATCTCCGCGGACGGGTCGACCGTCACGGTCGCCCTGCCGCAGACGAAGCCCGAGTTCCGCTGGTGGGCTCCGAACGTCGGATCCGGCGACACACTGACGGTCGAGCTGCCGGCCGGCCAGGAGAACCCCATCGACCTCGATGTGACGAGCGACTTCGGCTTCGTCGCACTGGCCGGTGAGTTCGGTGCCGTGAACGTGGAATCGCAGGCAGGGGCGATGGAGATCGACGTCGACGCGAACACGGTCGATGCGCGGACGAGGACGGGTCTCCTCAGCGTGTCCGGGACGATGACGGATCTGACTCTCGAGACGACGACCGGCTACATCGACGCACCTGAGCTCGCTGTGGACGGAACCGCCTCGGCGCAGACCGCGACGGGTGCGATCGACCTCGGATTCAGCGAAGCCGCGGTGCCTCTGGAGGGCATCGAGGCACACGCGAGGAACGGAGCGGTGACAGTCGCACTGCCGCGCGAGGAGCGCCTGAGCGCGCAGGACGTGGCGGGCTACTCGGTGAATGCGAGCTCGTCGTCCGGATGGACCGACGTCGCCGTGCAGCAGACGGCTCCCGGCGAGGGCGTCGTCCCCGTGACGGTCTCCTCGGAGAGCGGCAGTGTGGACGTGCACTACGGCTCCGACGACTGGGACGGCGCGGAGCCGGGTGACGGCTCGGGCGGCGACGGCGACAGGGGTGACGGCGACCGGGATGACCAGGATCGGGATGACCGGGACCGAGATGGTCAGGACCGGGATCGCGGCGACCAGGATCGCGACCGGCAGGATCAGGAGCAGGACCGTCGGGAACAGGACCAGGATCGCCAGGACCCGGACCGCGCCTGACGGCTGCGGCGGTACGTGTGCGACTGCGCCGGGGGATGGCCGCTACGAGGGAGAACCACTACTCCGTGGCGCCGACCCCCGGCGCAGTCGTGTCGGAGCTCGTGCGCGCGTCGCCCGTCCCCGCGGGGACGGGCGGCTCGCCCCGGTGCTCGACCGCGGTGACGACAGCGGCGGTGACGCCGCGTGTGATCTCCGCCTGAGTCATCCCGCCATCCTCCACCTGCGGGACGTGGATGAAGCCGGCGACGGCCTCGGGCGCGGTCGGGTCCTCCGCCCTGAGGGCGGCGATCTCATCGAGACCGGCGAACATCACCGCGTTGCAGACGAACGCGCCCGCGGAGTACGACAGGGCCGCGGGCACCTCGGTGTCCGCGATCGCTGCGACCATCGCGGTGAGCGGCAGAGTCGAGAAGTGCGCCGCCGGTGCGGCGTCTCGCAGGGGGAGGCCGACGGGCCGAGCGCCGGATTCGTCGGGGATGCGAGCCTCGGCGAGGTTGATGGCCACCCGTTCGGGAGTGACGGCGGTGCGCCCGGCAGCGAGCCCGAGACTCACGACCACATCCGGTTTGTGGGTCCGCACGAGGTGACGGATCCGCGTGCTCGCGGCGTCGAACTCGACCGGGAGCACCTCGGTGACGACGTGCGCGGAGGCGGCAGCGGCCTCGGCGACGGGCGCCAGCGCGTGCTCGGTGGGGTTGTACGGGTCGCCGCCGAACGGGCCGAAGGCCGTCAGCAGCAGCGTGGGGTGGGCGGGCATGCTCACCAGCCTAGTAGTGTGGATCACATGACTGAGACCTACCGCAGCTATCGCCTCGCCGCCCGCCCTCAGGGCGCTCCCACCGCAGACGACTTCGACATCGTCTCGAAGCCCATCCCCACACCGCGCGAGGGCCAGGCCGTCCTGCGCACCCTCTACCTGTCGCTCGATCCGTACATGCGCGGCCGCATGGACGATGCGAAGTCCTACGCGCCGCCGGTCGAGATCGGCGGCCTCATGGTGGGCGCCACCGTGTCCGAGGTCGTCGCCACCGAATCCGACGCCGTCGCCGTGGGCGACGTGGTCCTGGGCTACGGCGGCTGGGCGGAGTACTCGGTCGAGGACGCGGCAGGGCTGCGGGTGCTGAACCCGGACGAGGTGCCGATGACGACCGCACTGGGCGTGCTGGGCATGCCCGGCTTCACGGCGTATGCAGGACTGCTGGCGATCGGGAAGCCGCAGGAGGGCGAGACCGTAGCCGTTGCCGCGGCGACCGGGCCCGTGGGGTCGGCCGTCGGGCAGATCGCGAAGATCAAGGGCGCGAAGGCGATCGGCATCGCAGGCGGCGAGAAGAAGGTCGCGCTGCTGAAGGAGTTCGGCTTCGACGAGGCGCTCGATCACCGCGGCGACGATCTGCGGGGCGCGCTCAAGGCGGCGGCTCCGGACGGGATCGACGTGTACTTCGAGAACGTGGGCGGACCCGTGTGGCAGGCCGTGCTTCCGCGCCTCAACCTCTACGGCCGCGTCCCGGTGTGCGGCATGGTCGCGAACTACAACGGGACGGCCGAATTCGCTCCGGCCGGGTCGATGGAGAAGGTCATGCGGATGTCGCTGACCAAGTCGCTGACGATCCGCGGCTTCATCCAGTCGGAGTTCGTCGAGGCGATGCACGACGACTTCCTGCGCGACATGACGGCGTGGGTGAAGTCCGGCGACGTGAAGTACCAGGAAGAGGTCATCGACGGCTTCGACAACGTGCTCGATGCGTTCAACGCCATGCTCGAGGGCAAGAACTTCGGCAAGACGGTCGTGAAGATCGGGGAGTGAGGCGACCGGTCTCGCAGAGACCGCAGAGGGGCACCGGGATCCGGTGCCCCTCTTCGCGTCTCTGCACGTCGCAGCGCTGTGGTCTGCCCGCTGAAGCAGTGTGGTCTGTCCGTCGCAGCGCTGTGGTCAGCGCGGATGTGTCTGATCGGCCGGTATGCGGACGTGCCCTTGTCCGACCCGATGCTCGGCTATAGCATGAAATGTGAAACCGACGTCGATTTCATAAACTGACTGCACCGGTCATAGTCGACAGGCGCAGCACAGATGATGAGCACCCTTTCGAAGGAGAAAGATGCTTCCTCGCAGCCCGCTCCAGGCAGCCCTCGCGACGACTGGAATAGTCCCGCTGCTCCTCGTCTCCGGATGCGCAGGCGCTGTCGGCACTGAGAACGGCTCCGCAGGCGGCGAAGGGTTCGCCTACGGGGCATCGCAGGAGGATGTCGATGCAGTGATCGACGACCTCGAACCCGTCACGCTCGTCTACCAGCCGAGCGGCTCGTCGCCGGACACACCGGCGGCAGTGGCGGGACACGCATTCGCCGAGGAGATCGAAGAACGGTCGGGCGGGAAGATCTCCCTGGACATGGTGTGGGGGCAGGCGATCGCGGGCTACCCGGAGATCGACGATGCTCTCGCTGACGGTCGCGTCGACATTTCGTACCACGTCCCGATCTATGATCCGGCGGCTTATCCGGCTCTTCCCGGTTCGTGGTGATGGGGAGCGTCGCGTCGTTGACGTAGAACGGCTCGTGGTCCTGCTGTGATGGGTGTTGTCAAGACATCCGAATCTCAGAGGACCACGAGCCTGTGCACGAGAGT
>NZ_FXZF01000036.1:0-14387 GCF_900169375.1 Brevibacterium sp. Mu109 | reverse complement strand
TACTCTCGTGCACAGGCTCGTGGTCCTCTGAGATTCGGATGTCTTGACAACACCCATCACAGCAGGACCACGAGCCGTTCTACGTCAACGACGCGACGCTCCCCATCACCACGAACCGGGAAGAGCCACATAACTCCGCGAAGCACGAGATCGAGGTGGTTCGGGTGCGTCGACTCGAGCAGAATGAACCGGCCGGCCACCAGACCGGCAGAGGTCATAGCAACAACCGCAACCTCGGCCGTGGCTACGGCTACGGCTACGGCTACGGCTACGGCTACGGCTACGGCTACGGCTACGGCTACGGCTACGGCTACGGCTACGGTCTCAGCAACGACCTCGGCCTCGGGCCCGGAAACGGTCCAAGTCCCGACTGAAGTCTGGGTCCCGCCCTAGGCCTCCGGCCGCGCGGCCGCAGTCGCGCTCTCACGAGCCTGGGTCTCGGACCCGGCTGCGACCTCGGCATCGGGAACCGCACCCGCCGCCCCACTCGCACGGGCACCTTCTCCAGCCATCTCACCCACGCTGGCACTCGCACCCGCACCGGCCCTCTCACCAGCGCCGGCACTCTCCGCAGCCTCGGCCGTCTCACCAGCCCCAGCGCCGCCACCAACCGGCACCGTCACCAGCAGCACCACCGTGAACAGCGCCGCCACGACGAGGAACAGCGCCAGCCCCGTGAGCCCGTACCCGGCTGCCCACTCCCAGTTGGCGACCAGCAGCACCGCGAGGACGACCGCCGCACCCGCGGCAGCTCCCCCGCGCGCACGCCGCCGCGCATCGCCGGTCAGCCGCCAGCCTCCCCCGAGCAGGCTCACCGACACCAGCGCGACCATGTTCACGATCATGCCGACCCACACGGGGTGCGTGCCCAGGTAGAAGTCCGTGGCGCTGAAGCCGGAGAGCGCGTACCACCCGAACCCGGCGCTGAACCCGCCCAGCAGCGATGCCATCGCCCCGGACCGCGTCGCCACCGGCCAGAAGAACGCCGCGAGCACCGGTGCGAACGTCGCGCCGTTGCGCAGGGTCCAGGCCATGATGTTCCACCACGCCGATTCCTCGGCCCGCAGGATGCTGAACCCGATCATCACGACTGTGAGGACCACGAGCGCCACGCGGGTGTACCGGACCAGCTGCTCCTGGCTCGCCCGCGGACGCAGCGCACCGCCCAGGTCGCGCCCCAGCGACGTCGCCCCGGAGAACTGGCACGGACCCGCCCAGCCCAGCGCGCACGCCCACATGCCCAGGAAGAACACGGCGGCGGCCCACGGCGGGACGGTCTGGGTGATGTACTCGGAGATCGCGATGAGCGGCAGGCCGTCCCCGGGCATGACGCTCGCGGCACCGATCCCGACGACCACGCCCAGGATGATGAGCGGCGCACCGATCACCGCGGCGAGGAACAGTCCGCGCTGGCCGTCCTCCGGGGTGCGAGCCGACATCGACATCTGGAACGCGGCCTGCGCGAGCGGCACGTTCACGATGAAGGTCCCGAACCACGCGACGATGAGTGACACCCCCGCACTCGAGGGCGCGGTCATCTGCGGGTTCGCCGCCGTGAACTCCCTCAGCCCGTCGATCCCGGGCGACGCCAGCAGCGCCCACACGCCCACGACGAACATCGCCCCGATGACGATCACGTTCATCGTCTGGCTGAAGGCGACCGACCGCATCCCGCCGAACACCAGGAACGCGAAGAGCACCACGGCCGTCAGCGCGATCGACTGCCACAGCGACACATCGGTGATGACGGTCAGGGCGGACGCGAACGCGATCGCCGTCGCCAGCGAGTACATGGGGAACGTGAACCCCGTGATGACGGCGCTCACCCCCTGCGCCGCGCGGCCGAACCGGTCGCCGATGATCCCCGTGACCGTCACGACCAGCTTCCGGCGCAGTGGCTTCACCAGCAGCAGCGCGATGAGGATGATCTGGACCGTCTCTGCGACGCCGTACCAGATCGCGGAGACACCGGTCCGATAGCTCAGCTCCACGATCGCGATGTACGACGACCCGGAGAACAGGCCGGTGATGCAGAACGCCACCGTCCACGGGCTGAACGACCGGCCGCTGACGAAGAAGTTCGCACCCTTCTCCTGCCGCGCGACGACCCACCGGCCGCCGACCACCAGCCACACGGTGTAAGCGAGGGCCAGACCCAGCGTCCACAGCCCCACAGTCGTCATGCGCGGGCTCCTGCTCCATCGGCGTTCACCACGGTGAGGAACGGGCGAGGGCCCGTGACGCCCTGCGTCGAGTAGCCCCACGCGGAGTTGCTGAGCGCCTCCGCCGCGCGGTCAGACGCCTCCTCCGTGAAGGACCACACCACCTCGAGCCCTGTGCGCGCATCGCGCAGCAGGTTGATCGCGGGGCAGATGTGCTCGGCGTTCGCGGCGAAGCCGATGAGCTCCACCTCGTCGCGCTGCTCGGTCGCCACGACGATCTGCAGCCGGTAGGAATAGAAGTAGGGCTGGACGTCGGCGGAGCCGCCGAGCCCCCTCGTGTCCTGCTTGGCGAGCGTGTAGGTCTGCACCGCGGACACGGGGAGCCCCCGCCGCTCCGCGAGCTGGTCGATGACCACCGTGATGCAGCTGTTCACCGCGCCGGCGAGGTACTCCATCGGCGTCGGTCCCTGGTCACGGCCGCCGATCTTCGCCGGCTCGTCGGACACGAACGTGAAGTCCCGGATCCGGACCTCGGTCTGCTGCGAACCGGTACCGACCCCCGCTGCGCGCAGCGTCTTCGCGTGCGCGGGCGAGGTCGCCTCGCGGAAGCGCGGGTTCGCGGAACGACCCGCGGCCGAGGCGGCAGAGGCACTCGCTGCCGAGGCTGCGGAGGGATTCGCGGACGGAGCACCGGACGAGGTCGCGGAGGGCGTGGGTGTCGACATGGAACCGAGGCTAGGGGGTGACGTGACCGCGTTCGTAAACTCGTGTCACATTCGTTCACGGACCGACACAGATCACACCCGAGTCAGGTCACACCCGAGTCAGCCTCGGCGGCGTCGGCACCTGCGTTCGCACGCCGCCGGGTTCGGCACGAGCCCGTCGGTGATCGCGACGGGCACGGGCGTGCGGCAGACCTCGGGCTCCCGTGACACCGGTGCGGAGCAGTCCGGAGTCGTGGGCCCGCCGGACCGGCGCACGCACGAACTGACGCGGGAGGTGTCCTCCCGCTGCAGGAGCGGCCACGCCCGGATGCAGCGGGCGCTTGCGACGAACGATTCGAGAAGAGGAGAGCGTCCCATGACGATCGCCTCAGAAGTCGTTCGGCGCGTACGGTGCGCGCTCGAGCGAGAAGAGGGCCCGCGCTCTGATCGCGGCGTCCTCCGATCGTTTGGAGATCCGCCCCGCCCTGCTCAGCACGACGGGATCGGCACCGCCCAGGTACAGCGACCCCAGCTCCGGAACGCCGAGGCTCAGATCCGCCGCCCTGCCCTCCGCGGAGTCCGAAGACTCTGCGAGGCGCTCCACCGTACCGTTCGCCCCGTCGGAGGTGAGCCGGAAGACGCCCTCCGCATAGTCCATGTCATCGTGGACGGCGAGCGTGATCGACCCCGCCACGGAGTACGGCCTGGCCTCCAGCGACTTCTTGACGTCGAGGATCCGCAGCCACATTCCGTCGCTCTGGGCCTGCACCCGCACACGCCGGGGATCGGTCAGCAGCCACGGCAGCGGCGACTGCTGCGAGGCGTACCCGAACTGCACGCGCTCCACGAGGTCGACCGCGCCGAGGAACGCCCACAGCGAGGAGTACGCCGCGTCGCTCGCCGCGATGAGGTCGAGCACCTCGAGCGTCGCCGGCTTCACGTCCCAGCCGGCGAACCGATAGCTCACGTACCCGTCGGGCCTGCCGTCCTCGTCGTAGTGGAGAGCCGCACGCGTCGCGAGGTCCTCCTCGTCCGTCGACAGGTTGAGGTCGCCGGACGCCACATCGACGTAGACGCGCTGCCTGCCGGCAGCACCGGGGGTCATCTGCTGGAATCGGTCGTAGAGCTCCGGGCCGAGTTCCCGGAGCACGTGCGGGTCGACCATCTCGACCCGGCGGTCCGGTTCCACCGCCATCTGGAAACCTGCACGGGTGTCGACTTCCACCTCGTTGTACCAGGTGGCAGCGCCGAAGCCGAAGCGCCGGTAGATGCTGCCCTCTGTCACGGTCAGCGCGGCGAACGGGTACCCGTTCTCTGCGGCACGGGCCAGGTTCCCCGTCATCATGCTGCGCAGCAGCCCGCGCCGACGATGTGTGGGCCGCACGGTCACCCACGTGATGAGGTGGGCGGGGATCAGTCGTCCTCCGCCCACGTTCACGGTCTTCTCGAAGTGGGCGAACGTCGCCACGGGGATCTCCGGCGGCAATGCCAGCTGCGGTGCGTTGTCCGCGTACACGGATGTGAACACCCGCTCGTCCGCCATCGCCCGTTCTGTCCTGCGGAGGAGCTTCTTCCCCTCGACGCGCTTGTCATGGAACCCCGCGCGCACTGCCTGCATGTACGCCGTCGTACGCGCATCAGGTGCGCCGTTCTCCAGGGCCGGTTCAAATGTCTCGAAGCGGTATTCGGTCACCCTTCAACCCTATAGCACTCGAGTCGGGCCGCCGGGGGATCTGGCTCTGGGATCGTCCGGGCGCCTGCTTCGGAATCGTTCGAGCACCCGGCACGAGATCGTTCGAGCACCCGGCACGAGATCGTTCGAGCACCCGGCACGAGATCGTTCGAGCACCCGGCACGAGATCGTTCGGGCATCCGGCTCGGGCCGCGAGCGTCTAGCGCGCCGCGCGGTCCTCACGCCTGCGCCGCCGCATCCAGCGAGGCGCCCACGGAGCGGGGAGAGGCACTCCCAGTGTGCCCAGGAAGCCCACCAGCAGCAGGACGAAGAGGCCGACGGCGAGCGGATCGAACACCTCCCCCGGCAACGGGACACCCAGTGCGGTCAGCATCGACTGGGCTGCCACGAGCAGGCCGAGAACGGCGAACGACGGGATGAGGTAGAGGAAGACGCGGGAGGTCCATGTGCCGTACCAGCTCTCCCCCACCCAGTAAGCCGGGTAGAACCAGGACCACCACACGGCAGCGACCGCAGCACAGACGCCGATCGCACCGGGCACGGCTTCCACTCGGACCTCCTCTGCTCGCCCGTCTACCACTCCACCCTCGACGATCGACGATCCTCCGCGACGATCCTCCGCGACGACCCCACAGAAGATCCCACGGACGAGTGGGGCGGGGAGGGGCTGCTGCCCTTCCCCGCCCCACTCGTCAGCCGACTGCGCCCCTGCGGACCGTCGTCAGCAAAGCGACCTGTTCAGCACTGAGAACCGCTCAGCGCCTCAGCGATCAGCGTGCTGCGGTGCCCTCGACGTAGTCGTCGTCCGAGTCCTTGAGCCATGCGAACATCTGGCGCAGCTCGCGGCCGGTGGCCTCGATCGGGTGCGTCTCCTCCTTGGCGCGCAGCTCCTTGAACTCCGGAGCGCCTGCGGCCTGGTCGTCCATGAAGCGCTTCGCGAAAGCACCGTTCTGGATGTCGCCCAGGACGGCCTGCATGTTCTCCTTGACCTCCGGCGTGATGACGCGCGGGCCGGAGACGTAGTCGCCGTACTCGGCGGTGTCGGAGCAGGACCAGCGCTGCTTGGCGATGCCGCCCTCGACCATGAGGTCGACGATCAGCTTGAGTTCGTGCATGACCTCGAAGTAGGCGATCTCCGGCTGGTAGCCGGCCTCCGTGAGGACCTCGAAGCCGTACTGGACGAGGTGCGAGACACCGCCGCAGAGCACGGTCTGCTCGCCGAAGAGGTCAGTCTCCGTCTCCTCGGTGAAGGTCGTCTTGATGCCGCCTGCGCGCAGGCCGCCGATCGCCTTCGCGTAGGCCAGAGCCGTGCTCCACGCCGAACCGGATGCGTCGACCTCGACTGCGACGAGCACCGGCACACCGCGGCCGTCGACGTACTCACGACGGACGACGTGGCCGGGGCCTTTGGGCGCGACCATGACGACGTCCACGCCCTCGGGCGCCTGGATGTAGTCGTAGCGGATGTTGAAGCCGTGGATGAAGACGAGCGTCTTGCCCTCTGCCAGGTTGTCCTTGACGGACTCGTTGAAGATCTCCGCCTGGACCTGGTCCGGCGCGGCGATCGTGATGACGTCGGCCCATGCGGCGACCTCGGCCGGCGTACCGACCGTCAGGCCCTCCGCCTCGGCCTTGTCGCGGCTCTTCGAGCCCTCCTTGAGGCCGATGCGGACCTCGACGCCGGAGTCACGCAGGCTCAGCGAGTGCGCGTGGCCCTGCGAGCCGTAGCCGATGACGGCGACCTTCTTGCCCTGGAGGACGGACAGGTCTGCGTCATCGTCGTAGAAGCGCTCTGCTGCCATGGGATTTCTCCTTCTCGAAAGGTGGGATACAGATGTCCGCATCCCAGCGTAGTACGGGCCCCAGCAGCCCGGAACTCTGTCTCAGATGTGTGGTTCAGCGCCCGGATGCTGTGATTCAGCGCCCAGCGCGGTCGGTCATCGACTTCGAGCCGCGACCGATCGCGAGCGTCCCGGACTGGACGATCTCCTTGATGCCGAACGGCTCGAGCACCCGGTGGAGCGCATCGACCTTGTCCTGCTCGCCGGTCGCCTCGACGCTCACCGCGTCGACGGCGACATCGACGATGCGGGCGTCGAACATCTCCACGACGGCCTGGACCTGCACCCGGACCGCGGCATCGGCCCGGACCTTGAAGATCATGTGGGCGCGGCGGACCGAGGTCTCCGGTTCCAGCTCCACGATCTTGATGACGTTGATCAGCTTGTTGAGCTGCTTCGTCACCTGTTCCAGCGGTGTGTCCTCGACATCCACGACGACTGTGATCCGCGACAGCCCCTCGAGCTCCGTGGTGCCCACGGCGAGCGAGTGGATGTTGAACCCGCGGCGGGCGATGAGGCCGGTGAAGCGCGTCAGCACACCGGGCTTGTCCTCGACGAGGACGGACAGCGTATGGCGGCTCATGCCTCTTCACCTTCCTCGGATTCGCCGGAGAAGTCCGGGCGGATGTCACGGGCGTACTGGATGTGGTCGTTGCTCACGCCGGCGGCCACCATCGGCCACACCATCGCGTCCGCGGGGACGACGAAGTCGATGACGACCGGACGGTCGTTGATGTCCAGCGCGCGCTGGACCGCCTCGTCGACCTCCTCGTTGCGGGTGACGCGGATGCCCTCGCAGCCGTACGCCTCCGCGAGCTTGACGAAGTCCGGCACCCGCACGGACTCGTGGCCCGTGTTGAGGTCGGAGTGCGAGTAGCGGCCGTCGTAGAACAGCGTCTGCCACTGGCGGACCATGCCCAGCGACGAGTTGTTGATGATAGCGACCTTGATCGGGATCTTGTTGATGACGCAGGTCGCGAGCTCCTGGTTGGTCATCTGGAAGCATCCGTCGCCGTCGATCGCCCAGACCTGGCGGTCAGGCTCGCCGACCTTCGCACCCATCGCGGCGGGCACGGAGTAGCCCATGGTGCCCAGACCGCCGGAGTTCAGCCATGCCTTGGGACGCTCGTACTCCACGAACTGCGCGGCCCACATCTGGTGCTGGCCGACGCCCGCGGCGTAGACGCCCTCGGGGCCGGTGAGCGCGGAGATCCGCTGGATGACGTACTGCGGATCGCACAGTCCGTCGTCGTTCTTCTCGAAGCCCAGTGGGAAGCTCTGCTTCCACCCATTGACCAGGCCCCACCAGGAGGGCCTCTCCGCGGCCAGAGCCGCAGAGTGGTTCGTCCGCAGCTCGGTCAGCAGGGCATCGAGCACCTCCGCGGCATCGCCCACGATCGGCACGTCCGCGATGCGGTTCTTGCCGATCTCTGCGGGGTCGATGTCGGCATGGATGACCCGGGCTCCGGGCGCGAAGCTCTCGAGCTCACCGGTGACCCGGTCGTCGAAGCGGGAGCCGATCGCGATGAGCAGGTCGGACTTCTGGATGGCGGCGACCGCCGGGACCGTCCCGTGCATGCCGGGCATGCCCAGGTGCTGCGGGTGGGAGTCCGGGAACGCGCCGCGGGCCATGAGGGTCGTGGTGACGGGGATGTTCGTCGCCTCGGCGAGCGCGAGGAGCTCCTTGTGGGCGCCCGAGCGGATCACGCCACCGCCCACGTAGAAGACCGGACGCTCGGCCTCCGCCATGAGCACTGCCGCTTCGCGGATCTGCTTGGCGTGCGGGCGGTTCACCGGACGGTAGCCCGGCAGGTCGAGCTCGTCGTCCCAGCGGAACTCGAGCTCCGCCTGCTGGGCGTCCTTCGTGACGTCGACCAGGACCGGTCCGGGGCGACCGGTGCTCGCGATATGGTGCGCGGAGCGGATCACCTGCGGGATGTCCTGGGCGTTGGTCACGAGGAACGAGTGCTTCGTGACGGGCATCGTCATGCCCACGATGTCCGCCTCCTGGAAGGCGTCGGTGCCCAGCAGCTTGGACGACTGCTGGCCCGTGATCGCGAGCAGCGGGACGGAGTCCATGTGCGCGTCCGCGATCGGGGTGACGAGGTTCGTCGCGCCCGGACCGGAGGTCGCCATGCAGACGCCCACGCGGCCGGTCGCCGCCGCGTAACCGGTCGCCGCGTGTCCGGCGCCCTGCTCGTGGCGGACCAGCACGTGGTTGATCTGCTCCGAGTCGAGCAGCGGATCGTATGTGGGGAGGATCGTGCCGCCGGGGAGGCCGAAGACGGTGTCGACGCCCAGCTGCTCGAGAGCGCGGATGATCGCCTGAGCGCCGGTCATCACCTCCGGCTGCGAGCGCGAGCCGCGGACTGCGGCACCGCCCGGAGCGGGCACGGGACTGGGAGTGGGGGTGGCGCGGGGTGTCTGCGCCGGTGCTGGGCCTGCCACGATGGGCTCCTTCGTGTGATCGATTCCCTGATGGACGCCTTGCGCGGCGTCCTCATGCCCCGCTTCCTCTTCACGCTCAGCGCCCCGGGATGGAGCACCTCGCATAAAAAAACGCCCTTCCGTTCTGGAAAGGGCGCGCGGGAAGTCGTCAGTCGACAGCTACGGGGTCACCGCGCGCTGGGTAATGACGACGAGAAGGACGTTCATGTGTGAGAGGTTACAAGCACGATCGTCCGCGTGTCGAATCTCGGCTCGTCGCGTCTCGTACGGTGAGACATAGGTGTCTCGCGTGTCCGGTGTAGACGGAGTCTGCCGCGTATCCTGGAGCGCGATGGCCACACACTCTGTTGATCGCGCCGACGATCGCGCAGCCGATCACCCTGTCGATCACGCTGTCGTCGCGGATCCGCCCCCACTCCCCTGCGCGCACTTCGATGCGGGCCGGTGCCGTTCGTGCACCCTGCTGCCCGTCCCCACCCTGCGGCGCCTCGACGATATGCAGAGTGAGATCGCGGCGCTGCTCGATCCACACGCGGCGAGCCACACCGATGTGCACGCGGCCAGTCCGACCGATCCGCACGCGGCCGGCCCCGCCGATTCGCACGCGGCCAGTCCGACCGATCCACACGCGGCCGGCCCCGCCTATTGGCAGTCGCCCGCCTATTGGCAGCCGCCCGTCCGCAGTCCCGAGGCCGGGTTCCGGAACAAGGCGAAGATGGTCGCCGGCGGCACCGCCGAGGCTCCCACGCTGGGACTCGTCGACGTCGAGGGCCACGGGATCGACCTCTCCGACTGCCCTCTCTATCCCCCGGCGATCCACGCGGCACTGGCCGCACTCCCCGCCCTCATCCGACGGGCGCAGGTCTCCCCGTACGACGTCGCCCGCCGTCGCGGCGAACTCAAGCACGTCCTCATCACCGCGTCCCCCGACGGCGAGCTCATGGTCCGCTTCGTCCTGCGCACCGCACGACCGGCCCCTCGCCTCCAGGAGCACATCGCCCTGCTCACGGACCCCGTCGCCGCGAACGGCTTCCAGGTGCGGGTCGTCACCGCGAACATCCAGCCCGAGCACGCCGCCGTCCTCGAGGGCCCCGACGAGATCCACCTCCACGGGGACGAAGCGCTCACCGTCCGCCAGGGCCGCATCCCTCTGCGGGTGCGCCCGCAGTCCTTCCTGCAGACCAACACGCACGTCGCCTCCCAGCTGTACGAGCAGGTCGCCTCCTGGGTCGACGACTGCGCGCCTGCTGAGGCAGCCGCCGCCGAGGCGCTGGCCGCCACCCAGCGCGACTCCCCCTTCGTCGTGTGGGACCTCTTCTGCGGTGTGGGCGGCTTCGCACTGCACTGCGCGAAGCCCATCGGTGACGCCTCCCGGAAGGTGCTCGGTGTCGAGGTCTCCGAGCAGGCCATCGACTCCGCGACCCGCACGGCACAGGACCTGGGCCTCGACGTGGAGTTCACGACCGCCGACGCCGCTCTGTTCGCCACCGGGGACGAAGACGGGGGTGCCGCCAGGGACGGGCATGCGCACCGCCCCGACCTCCTCATCGTGAATCCCCCGCGGCGGGGCCTCGGCCGGGATCTCGCCGCGTGGGTCGAGGGCTCCCGCGTCCGCGACGTCATCTACTCCAGCTGCAATCCGACGACGCTCGCCCACGACCTGCAGACGATGTCGTCGTACCGCATCACCGCCGCCCGGCTGCTCGACATGTTCCCGCACACCGCCCACGCCGAGGTCGTCGTCCGCCTGCGACGCGGCTGACGGGTGCCGCCGGTTCAGGCAGCAGCCGGGCCGGTCAGCACCCCCGGCACAGCACTCGGCATAGGATTGGCCCACCATGCGTGATCTCCTCAGGTTCTGGCCGGACATCCGTCCCCGGGCATGGCGCTACGCGGTGAGCATCCTGCTCGCGCTCTTCTCCACGGGCATCGGATTCCTCATCCCCGTCCTCACCGGTCGCGCCGTCGACGGGCCGATCGCCGACCACGATTACCGCGGCCTCGTCCTCATCGCCCTCCTGGTCGTCGCCGTGGGCTTCGCGGAGTCCCTCGCCCAGCTCATCCGCCGCATGATCACCGCCGGCATGACCGCCGACTGGGAAGTGCTGTGGCGCCGCCGCCTCTTCTCCCACCTGCAGCGCCTCGACATCACCCACCACGACGAGTGGGACTCCGGCCAGATGCTGTCGCGCGCCACCAACGACCTCACCCAGCTGCGCCGCTTCACCGCGTTCGGCCTGCCGTTCCTGGTGATCACCCCGTGCCTGGTCGTGCTCGGCGGCGTGATCCTGTCCTTCATCCAGCCGGTGTTCGTCGTCCTCCTCGTGCTCATGAGCCTGCCGACGATGGCCGGCGTCGCGTGGTTCAACTCCCGCTACAAGATCGCCGCCCGCGCCGCACAGGACACGATGGGCGAGGTCTCCACCTCCGTCGAGGAATCGGTCCAGGGCATCCGCGTCCTACTGGCCTTCGGGCGCAGCCCCTGGGCCGCGCAGCGATTCCGCCTCATCGTCGAACGCCTGCGCGGCCACGAGCTGGAGAAGGTCCGGCTCGACGCGTGGCTGTTCGGCGCGATCATGCTGCTGCCGCAGCTGGCGCTGGTCGCCTTCGCCGCCGTCGGCGCGTGGGGCGTCGTGACCGGCTGGGCGACGCTCGGCCAGACGGTCGCCGCGATCACGCTCATGATGTACCTCCGCATGCCCATCGAGATGTTCGGGTTCCTCCTGGCCGACGCGCTCATGGCCGCGACCGCCGCCACCCGCTACTGGGAGCTCATGGATCTGGAGCCTCGGATCACCGATCCCAAGGCGGCGGAGGCCGCCGCTGTCACCTCGGCAGCCGCTTCCTCGCCTGACCCCGCTACTGGCGTGCTCGAGTTCGACCGCGTCGTCTTCCAGCACGAGGATGCGGAGACTCCCCTGCTCGCAGGCGTGGACCTGCGGATCGCACCCGGTGAGACGCTCGCCCTGGTCGGAACGACCGGCACCGGGAAGACCGCGATGACGGCACTCGTGCCCCGCCTCTTCGACGTCACGGAAGGCGCCGTGCGCGTGGACGGCCACGACGTCCGGGACCTCGCGCTCGCGGACCTGCGCTCCCGCATGGGCGTCGCGTTCGAGGAGCCCATCCTGTTCTCCGCGTCTGTCAAGGAGAACGTCGCGATGGGCACGCAGTCCGTCGACGGCGGCACCGCGATCGACGAGAACGGGGTGTGGGAGGCGCTCGAGATCGCCCAGGCTGCCGATTTCGTCCGCGCGCTGCCGGACGGCCTCGACACCGAGGTCGGCGAGCAGGGCCTCTCGCTGTCCGGCGGGCAGCGGCAGCGCATCGCGCTGGCACGCGCCGTCGCGGGCCGACCGCGGTTCCTCGTCCTCGACGACCCCTTGTCCGCCGTCGACGTCGACACCGAGGACCGCGTGCAGGAGCGCCTGCGCACCGTGCTCGCTGAGACCACCGCCCTCATCGTCGCCCACCGGCCCTCCACCGCGGCGCTGGCCGACCGCGTCGCCGTCATGGACGACGGACGGATCCTCGCGGTGGGCGGCCACGAGGAGCTGCTGGGGACCTCGGCGGCCTACCGGAACCTCATGGGGGTGGAGGTATGAGCGACCACTCAGACCAGGAGCGGCGCAGCCCGCACGAGCCCGACACCCTGCCGCCGGACATCGCGCAGCGCGCCCGCAGGCTGCTGTTCGATCTGGCGCGGCCGGAGCGCACGGGCTACCTCGTGCTCGTCGTGATCCTGCTGCTGTTCGGGATCGGCAACGCGATCGGCCCCGCCCTCATCGCGCAGGCGATGGACCGCGGCATCCCCGCTGCGATCGACGGCGACACGACCGCACTGGTGATCCCACTGGCTGCGTTCCTGCTGGTCACCCTCGCCACGGGTGTCGCAGACTTCTTCGGCACGAGACTGACCGGCACGCTCGCGCAGCGCCTCATGGTCTCGCTGCGCCGGCGCCTGTTCGACCATGTCCAGCGCCTGGGCATCGCGTACCACGAGCGGTCGACCTCCGGCAGGCTCGTGTCCCGCCAGACATCCGACATGGAGAACATCCAGGTCTTCCTCACGGGCTCGCTGCAGGAGACGGCGATCGGACTGGCCGCGATGGGCGCGATCGCCGTGACGCTGATCGTCATGGACTGGCGGATGGCGATCGTCGTGTTCCTGGGCTTCATCCCGCTGCTGTGGGTGTCGATCGTGTCGAACCGCGCCCAGCGCCGGAATCAGCGCCGCACCCGCACGGCGATCGCGAAGGTCATCGTCCACATCGTCGAGACGCTGGGCGGCATCCGCGCCGTCCAGTCGTTCCGCCGGGAGGACGTCAATGACCGACGCATCGTCGAGGAGGACAGGGAGTTCCGCAACGCCACTGCGGCCAGCCTCCGCAACACCGCGTGGTTCGCCGCCGGCACGCGGCTGATCGGCAACCTGTCGATGGCGGCGGTGCTGCTGGTGGGCGGCTGGCTGGTGATCGGCGATGCACTGCAGGTCGGCATGCTCACCGCCTTCCTGCTGTACGTGCGCCGGTTCTACGGACCGCTCGACGAGCTGGTCCAGGCGTTCACGATGTACCAGTCCGCGTCCGCCGCGCTGGAGAAGATCACCGCCGTCATCGACGCCGTGCCCGAGGTCGTCGAGCCCACCAGCCCCACCCCGCTGCCGGCGGTGCGGGCCGGGGGTCGCCGGGTCGAGTTCGACGACGTCGCGTTCTCCTACGGCGACGGTGTTCCGGTGCTGCCGCGGTTCGACCTGGAGATCCCGGCGGGGCAGACCGTTGCGCTCGTCGGGATGACAGGTGCGGGGAAGTCAACGCTCGTGAAGCTGCTGACCCGGTTCTACGATCCGACGGCCGGCCGGGTCCTGATGGACGGGGTGGACCTGCGAGAGGTCGCGGACGACGACCTGCGCAGGGCGGTCGTCATGGTGACGCAGGAGTCGTACCAGTTCGGCGGATCGATCGCGGACAACATCCGCATCGGCAGGCCCGGGGCGACGGATCAGCAGGTCAGGGACGCGGCGGATGCGGTGGGGCTCACCCCGTTCATCCGACGGATGCCCGACGGCTTCGACACGGACGTGCGCAAGCGCGGCGGACGACTGTCATCCGGCCAGCGGCAGCTGGTGAGCTTCGCACGCGCGTTCCTCGCGGACCCGGACGTCCTGGTGCTCGATGAGGCCACCGCTCACCTCGACATCCCCTCGGAGCGGCAGGTGCAGGAGGCACTCGCGACAGTGCTGGAGGGACGGACTGCGGTGATCATCGCCCACCGCCTGTCCACCGTGGAGATCGCGGACCGGGTTCTCGTCATGGACGACGGTCGGCTCGTCGAGGACGACACTCCCGCCCAGCTCATCGCGTCCGGCGGACGGTTCGCGAAGCTGCACGGGGCGTGGGAGGACTCGCGGGCCTAGGGCGTGTCCGACAAATGTTGTAGCCACGCAATTGCTGCGTTGAGCACGATTGCTGCGCGGTAGACGATGGCGAGTTTGTCATAACGAGTGGCCAGTCCCCGCCATTGCTTCATGCGGCTGTAG
>NZ_FXZF01000040.1:0-12808 GCF_900169375.1 Brevibacterium sp. Mu109 | reverse complement strand
GTCAGCCATCGTGGGATGCCTTTCGTGAGGTTCTTGGCGGAACTACTAGCGGGATCCCACGATGGTTCTTCACATTTTTGGGGGTGAAGTCCCTGGTGGGAATGCCACCACTCTATGGGACTCACCCAGGTAGACGAGGCGCGAGTCCGCCATGAAGAGGTGGCGAGCCTTGAGAACGAACTGCGTGCAGCGCGCGAGGTGCGCGACACTGCGATCCGAGAGGCCGTCGACTCCGGTGCGACGAAGTATCGAGTGGCGAAAGAGATCGGTCTCACCGAAATGCAGGTCGGTCGCATCACGAAGGCGGGAACATGAAAGCACGGTTCTTGGTGGCCGCGGCACTTGCAGTGGCGGCTCTCACCGGCTGCGAGGTCGGCGACGATTCTCCAGTCAGCCAGGCTGCGCCCCAGCCGGCCATCACGGTCGCGGGTGAGCCGGGTGTGGTCGGGGCGTGGACAGGCGATCACGTGAGCGCGATCCACGCGCCCGAACCGGTGGCCGAGCCTGCCCCTGCGGCTGAGCCGGCGTCGGCTGGAGCTCCCGAATCGGAGCCGATCCATGACGGATGGCATTGCAACGGTCCCGCCTATCAGTGCCGCGGCGCAGAGGCCGAGCGTGAGCGAGAGGACGAGTACAACGAGTGGGTCCAGGATCAGCTGGACTGGGCAGAAGAGCAGGAATACTGGGACCGCCAGGGTGAAGAGGAAGCTGAGGCCGAAGCCAACGCACCACACACGTGCGAAGGGTCCGGTACCTACGGGGACTACTCCCCCGAAGGTTACGTGGACTGCTGACTTCGTGAGTCTCACTGCGCCACCACAGTAGTGTCCGTACCGCTGGATACTGTGACTCCTGTGATCCGCCGAAATCAGCAGGACCGTCGAGCCGAACGGCAAGCCGCTCGTGACGCCGAACGGCAGTCCGAACTCCTCGAGGGCAGCTACCGCCCTCCACCTCGCGACAAATGCGTGGAGAAGGAACACGAGAAGATTCTGGATGACGAAGACACTATTCGTCTTCAAACGAGGTTCTGGCGAAAGGACGGAAACACAACTGAGTTCGTCCTGGTCATACGCCAGCGCGAGTGGGATAGTTGGCGTAACGGTCCGCGAATCGACTGCTGTCACGGAATGTGCCACGTACATCTCGATGACGACGCGCCACCTTCGAAATCACTCATGACGCTGGACACGGTGCGTGATGTAGAGGAAGCGATGGCCGCGGCGATCGATGAGATCACATGGATTGCAGACGCGCTCCACGCGCAAGGAGAGGGTGGCTTCAATGGATGACACCACTTCGGAACGGCTGAGAAGTTTCCGGAAAGAGGTCGATCTGAGCCTGGTCTTCGGACCGCTCGCGGATGTCGGACTTCCCGTTGTCGATGACCACGGACAGCGGATGGTCGTCGTCGCTCTCGGTGACGAGCGCCTCGGCGTTCTGCTGCGGAGGATCGCTCAAACCGGCGGCAATGCGAACGTGTTCGTCAAAGGCGCTGACGACGAAGTGGTGAGGCTCTCGGTGATCAATGACTCGTGCGCCCTCGATTCGAACTCAGCTGACGACATGACGGGCGACGCGCGTCCATCCCTGCAGGCCACCGTCGCCGTATTCGTCGATTACCTGCGCACACAGCGATCCGGCGTGCGAATACCCCTGGACAGCCACGATGTGCCGATGCCACGAGCGACAGTCGTAGACGATGTGCAGTTCGCATGAGTCGGTAACGACCCTTCTCGCATCGACCCGTGGCCGGAGGTCTTGCTGTCATCCCATTGTCCAGGTCGAGCTTCGATACGGTGAGTACGTGACTCTACGACGCCCCTCCCCGCTCGGCGGCAGGAAACCCACGAAGGACGACCTGGCGCAGGTGGACACCACTGCTCCGGACGGGGTCGATGACATCCTCCCCCACGATCCGAGCGTGCGCCTGCGGCTCCTCATCGTCGGCATAAACCCCGGGCTCTGGACCGCAGCCGTCAACGCTCCCTTCGCCCGACCGGGCAACCGCTTCTGGCCGTCCCTGCACCGCGCCGGGCTGACCGACCATCAGGTCGACGCCTCGCTGGGCCTGTCCGCGGCTGACGAGCAGCAGCTGCTGTCACGCGGCATCGGCCTCACGAACCTCACCGGCCGGCCCACCGTGCGCGCGGATCAGCTGAGCCGCGAGGAGCTGCGCGAAGCAGGACAGCGACTGATCCACCGGGCAGAGCAGATGAAGCCGGGTGCCGTCGCAATCGCCGGCATCACCGCGTTCCGCACAGCGTTCACGCTCCCCAAAGCGGCACTGGGCCCGCAGGACCCTGCCGATGTGCCCGGCTGGCCCGTCGATGTCACACTGTGGGTCGTCCCCCAGCCCAGCGGACTGAACGCGCACGAGAACATCGACACCCTCGCCGCGAAGTGGCGTGCGGTGTGGGAGATCGCGGGTCGTCAGCCCAGCGAACGGGATTCGTAGGCTCGCCGGCTGACCACCGCGGCACCCGTCACCACCAGCGCGACAGCAGAGGTGACGCCGAACAGAAGACCCCACTGCTGCTGGCTCGCCGCCGCTCCACCCGCCGATGCGCCCACGGCGCTGCCGGCGAACAGGCACCCCGCGAACAGAGCGACCACGGTTCCCCGCGCTCGCGGCAGGACGCCGGTCACCCACGTCTGCAGCGAGGAGTGCAGGAACGACCATGTGATGCCCAGCAGCAGCGCTGCCGCGATGACCGACACGATCGACACGTGCACCGCAAGTACGGCATAGCCACTCACCGCGGCGCATCCTCCGATCGCCATGAGGCCCGGCATCGGCACACTCCGCGAGACCACCCGCACCAAACGCGTCGCCCCGATGACCCCGATGCCGTAGGCCGCCGTCGCAAGCCCTGCACCGCCCGCTCCCACACCCTGCGACTGGAGCGCCGGTGCCAGCAGCGTGAGAACGCCCAGCACCACGGCCCCTTCCATGAACGCCAGTCCGATGACCGCGAGCACCCACCGGTTCCGCACCGCGTCGAGGATCAGCGCGAAGGCTCCTGCCTGCGCTTCACGCGGTTCCTCGTGCACGCGTCCCAACCCGATCGCGCACGCCACTGCGAGGACCGCGGGGATCGCGAAGACCACCCTCCAGTGCGCGAAGTCCCCTAAGACTCCGGCGAGCGCCGTGGCCAGTGCCGTGCCCAACGCGACTGCGGCCATGAGGTCGGCCAGCGCAGGTTGCCTGTGAGCATCGTCGACGGTGTCGCCCACGAACGTGAGAGATGCGGGGACGACCGCACCGAAGAACGCGCCGGCGAACGCGCGGGCGATGATGAGCGCGACGAGGCCGGGCGCCAGTGCTGAGACCACGCCGGCGATCGCCGCCGCCAGGAGTGTCGCCCGCATGAGGCGGATGCGTCCGAAGCGGTCGGAGAGCACGCCCCACACCGGCTGGCTGAGCCCGTAGGCCAGATAGTAGGCACTGGCGACCGTGAGACTCTGGGCGAGCGTGGCCCCCAGATCGAGGGCGACGAGCACCAGCAGCGGGCTGATCGCGAACCGGTCCAGACTGCTGACGAACGCCGCGGCGGACACCGGTAGCGGCGGCCGTGCCGCGCGTGCAGGCACGTCGGACGAGCGGTCAGAGTGGGACGCGGCAGGGCTCACGCCGACTCACTGTACGCGGCGGCTCCTCAGGCGCACAGGTCTACGGAGTCGACCGTCGTCCCCGCAGTCCCCACAGTGGCGCCCGACGTGCTCCCGCTGTCATGGGCGGGATCGTCCGCCTCACCGGCGTCGGTGCCCGGCACCTCGGCGGCGGTGTCCTCCGCGGGCAGCACGTCCTCGATGTCGAGCCCCAGCATGAGGGTCACACCGCTGCGCACGTCTTCGTGGACGACGGCGTCTGCGTCCAGACGATCAGCCAGCTGCTGAGCGGTCGCCTCCGCCCGCGCTGACCCGTCGTGACCGATCTCAGTCGTCTGCCGCGCGCTCGCGGCCGTCGACGTGTCCGCCACTGTGAAGCCCCAGTCCTCAGCGCGCTGCTGGACCTGCGCGGCCTTCCCGTCGATCGTGGAGCCGTTGATGACGGTGACCGGGCTGTCACCCGGCGCCTCATCGGCGTCGGTCTCCGCGGCCTCGGCGGCGGTGTCCTCTGTGGATTCCTCTGCGGCATCCTCGTCAGCGGATCGGGTCGGGTCCGACCCGTCCATCGGCGCGTCGATGCGGATCCGGCTGAAGACCTCTGCCGCCTCATCCGCCGGCACGACCCTGTTCGGATCCTCCGGCGCCGCCTGCCACGGCATCACCATGAACGTGATCTGGTCATCGTCGACGCCGACCGCGGTCTGCGCCAGCGATGCGAGCGCCGGGATCGAATCCAGGTCCGGATCGACCGTCAGCGACGAGGTCACCGCGTCGAGGAAGCCGTAGAGACGGTCCGGTCGTGCCAGCACCTCTGTGCTCTTCGCCCGCTGGATGATCGCGGACATGACGCGCTGCTGGTGGCCCATGCGCGCGATGTCGCTGCCGTCGCCCACCGCGTACCGGGTGCGGGCGAGCGACAGTGCGTCCTCACCGTCAACCGTCTGCTCACCCGCGGGCAGGTCGAGCTGCGCCTTGCGATCCTTCATCGCCTCAGGCAGGCACACGGGCAGTCCGTCCATCGCGTCGACCATCGTGGCGAAGCCTTCGAAGTTCATCTCGATGAAGTGATCGATGCGCAGGCCGGACAGCTCCTCGATCGCCGTGACCTAACAGCCCGGGCCGTGGTTGAGAGCGCTGTTGACGGCGCCGAACCCGCCTGCGTACGCACCGAACCCGGTGTCCCCGCAGGCCGGGAGGTCCATCACCGTGTCGCGCGGGATCTGCACCGCGTCGATGCGGGAGGAGTCCTTCGACACGTGGGCCAGCACCATCGCGTCGCTGCGGGCCCCACCCGCGTCGCCGTAGGTGTTGTCGTCCAGATCGCGGGTGTCGGATCCCAGCACGAGGATGTTGGTCCCGTGGGTGTTGTCGTTGAGGACCTCAGCATCGCCGTCGGCGCGGATCGGGGACGAGGAGAGGTTCGACTCCAGCGTGCGCAGCGCGATGCCTCCCACCACGACCGTCCCCACGGTCGCGATCGCCGTGGCGCCCACAAGCAGGCGCCGTCGGCGGTACTTCGCCTCCATCCGGCGCCTGAATCGGCGGGGACGGGTCACCTCGGGCGGTTGAACCACTGCGGGATCATGCGGCACGCGCACTCCTCAAAGTCGACGGCGCGACTGCACAGTGTAGGCCCTGCCCCTTGTCGTCGCGTACAGCGTCGCGAGGATCGTCGCGAGCACCAGCATCCCCAGGCCGCTGACGATCGCGAGCTGCAGGCCGAACAGCGCCAGCACGCCGCTCACGCCCATGACTCCCAGCGCGTTCGCGGTGCGCAGGTGCGCGAACAGCTCGGCGCGCCGGTCCGCGGGCGCCAGTCCGTCCAGGGCCAGGGAGTAGAACGTCCCGAGCATCGGCAGGAAGATCCCCAGGACGAAGGCGCCGGCGAGCGTGACGCTCAGGTGCGCCTCGAACAGCGCCGCCCCCAGCCCCAGGGAGGAGGCGACGAGGAAGCCCACGACCTTCCACAGACCGGGCGTGCGGTTGCGCACGCTCACCCAGACCCCGCCCATCACCGATCCGATGCACAGCGCCAGCGCAAAGACGAAGGCCCAGCCGGGGGCCAGGCCGAACGACAGCGCGAATGCGACGGCACCGACCTCGATCGCCGCGACCGAGGCCCCGGTCGCCACCGAGCAGATCAGCCAGAGATAGACGGCCCAGGGAAGACGGGCGCGCGACCGGCGGGCGGTCCTGGTGGTGCGCGTGCCCCGGGCCTCCGGGATGCTCGGCGTGAGCACCAGGGGTCCGATGCCCAGCACTGTGATCGCCACCATCGCCCAGACCGGCGAGAACGCGCCGAACACAGAGGCGAGCACGGGCGACAGGGCGAAGGACACCTCGTTGAGGGTGGCGGCGACGCCCAGGGCGCGCGGCAGCTTGTGCGGCTCCACCAGGTGGTTCAGCAGCGTGCGCTGGAAGCCGTAGGCGGCGCCGTTGACCAGCCCCGCGGCGATGACGGCCACCATGAGGGTCGCGAAGGGTGCTCCCACCGCCGCGAGCACCGTGACGAGGGCGAGCGCGAGGGTCCGCACTGCGATGAGAGCGCGCAGGTAGTGCACCGCGTTGAAGCGGTTGCCCAGTCGGGAGACCGGGACGGAGCCGATCACCTGTGCGGCGGTCATCGCGAAGACCAGTCCCGCACCGGCTCCCGCCGATCCCGTCAGCGGCAACGCGATGAGGGCGAAGGCGATTGGGGCCGCGGCCTGCGGCACGCCGAAGGATCCGTAGCCGATCTGCCAGCGGAGCACGTTCCAGCGGGAGGCGGCGACACGTGTGCTCGGCGGTGTCGCGACCGCATCAGCCTGCTCCCCCGGACGTTCTCCTGATCCGCTCACAACGGACAGTCCATCACGTTTCCTTCGTGCAGGTCATGCATCGCTGTGCGCTGGGCTCCCGGTGCTCAGTCCGACGTCACGAGGCCGTGGACGATCCGGGGCAGACCGTCGTAGAAGGCGGCGTCGGCGTGGAAGGATTCCTGTGACCGTGTGGCGCTGAGTTCGGTGAGCCACGGGTGTCTGGTGGTCGCACCGGACCTGCCCATCGCACGGAACTGGTCGAGCCACCAGGAGCGGTAGCTGGTGCCGGTGCGGTCCGATTCCTGTCGCTCTGCCGTGAGCAGGGTCGCCATCCCCTGGACGTAGGCGCTCAGCGCCAGGTACCTGTTGAACGCTTCACCGCTGTCGAGTCCCACGCGCATGAACGTTCCGATGACCGCCTGCACCGATGCCAGCACCGCGGGGACGAGTGGGGGCCTGGTCGTCGTCATCACCTCGACCAGCCACGGGTGTGCGCGGTACGCCTGCCACTCCTCATCGGCCGATCGCAGCAGCGCATCAACAGGTTCCTCATCGACCGGGGCGTCCTCGCCGTCCTGCGACCGCGACTGCGACGTGGACTCGCGGAAGATCTGCTGCACCATCAGCGCGACGAGACGATCGCGACTGCCGAGGTCGTGCTGCAGTGCGGACATCGCGATGCCTCTGTCGCGTGCGAGCGTGCGCAGAGTGAGTGCGCGGATCCCCCTCGTGTCCGCCATGGAGATGGCCGCGTCGATGAGCGACGGGGAAGCACCTCCAGATGAGATGGCGGCCGCTGCTGCGCTGAGTCGTCCCTCGTCCCGTCGGCGACGGTAGCCGCGTGCCTGGCAGGAGCGCGAACAGTACTTCCGCGGCCGTCCCGTCTTCGCCTGGACGACGTCTCGTCCACATTCCGCGCACACCATCGCGTCCTCTTTCGTCGCACTTTCAGCGTGACGGAACCACTGTATTCCGTGCCGCCGGGTGCAGGAGGCTGATTCTGTGAGGCGCACGTGCCCACATGATCCTGACGAAGGAGTGCTCCATGTCTGCCACACGCTTCACCGCGCACCCAGCCGGATCGTCCGACCTCGACACCGTCGTCCGCGTGAGCATCATGGCCTTCTCCGATGAGGCAGTCATCGCGTGGGCCATCCCGAACGCTGTGGATCGACATGCGTACATGCGCGACACATTCTCGTCCTTGCTCCAGTCCGCCGTTGACGCCGGTGCGGTGATCCTCGCGCGGGACTCCGGAGGAACAGCGGTGGCTGCATCGATCTGGGTGCCCAGCCGCGGAAGCGCGACCGCTGATGCCTCGGCGCGGCAGACGTCGGACCCCAGGGCTACAGAGGCGTACCCGGACGATCCGATCAAGCGCAGGCTCGAGCACGTCGAGGCCGCGACCCGGGCCCGCACACCTCCGGAGGAGCACATGCATCTGTCCGCAATGGCGACTCTGCCGTCGAGCCGCGGTCGGGGTGCAGGCACGGTGATGGTCACGGCTGGATTGGCCCGCGCGCGAGCCCACGGGCTTCCCGTGTATCTGGAAGCGTCCACCGTCGCCAACCGGAGGCTCTATGCGCGCCTCGGCTTCCACGACCTCGGCGACGCCATCGTTCTGCCGGACGGTGGTCCCGCGCTCCAGCCCATGTGGCTGGAGCACAGCGCGAGCCGAAGTTGAGATCATCTTCAAATCAGAGGGATTTCGCAGTAGTGTGTGGACACCGGTTGGCGTACGTCCGGGTCTGTCCGATGCCGCAAGGATGCGGCGGACGGCAGGCCAGGGCGTCGACGCCTTGGGAACTCAACGAGGAGTGAACATGACAACAGCCCGAACACACCGACTCTCTGCAGCGGTCGCCATCGCTGCCACGACGGGTCTGCTCATCAGCGGCTGCGCGGGAGGCGCAGGCTCTGCGGGAGGAGGCGGCGGGGGCGGCGAGGCCGGCGGCGGCTTCGAATTCGGCGCCTCGCAGGAGGAGGTCGACGCGGCGATCGCAGACCTCGATCCCGTAGAGATCACCTATCAGGCGGGTGCGCAGTCGCCGAACTCCGTCTCTGCGATGAACGGAAACCAGTTCAAGGAGTACGTCGAGGAGCGCTCCGGCGGGAAGGTCACCGTCGACGTGGTGTGGGGCCAGGCGATCGCCGGCTACGCGGAGATCGTCGATGCGCTGGGAGACGGTCGGATCGACGTGTCCTATGCGCTGCCGATCTATGAGCCCGCGAAGTTCCCGGAATTCGATGCGCTCACGACGGCGACCGCGGGTATGCCGAACTCGCCGGTGCTCGGCGAGATGATCGGCAACGCCGCGGTCATGGACAATGCGTGGAACTCGGAGGAGCTGCTCGGCACCTACGAGGAGCTCGGCCTGACACCACTCACACCCATGATCAGCACGGGCTCGTACGTCTCTGTGTGCGGCGACGACGGGACCACGCTGGACGACTACCAGGGTCGCCAGATCCGCGTGGCGAGTGTGGCGCACGAAGCCCAGGTGCAGGAGCTGGGCGGCTCGCCCGTCTCCATGGAGTACGTGGAGGTCTTCGAGGCACTGCAGCGCGGAACTGTCGACTGCACGTTCGCCCAGATGCTGCCGTCCGAGGAGACGGGGCTCCTCGAGGTGGCGAAGAACGTCTCGTACACCACTGCGGAGAACAGCCTCTCGGGTCGATCCGCCGGGGCGAACCTCGCCGGAGTGGGCTACCAGAACCTGCCGCTGGCGTATCAGCAGATCATCTTCGATTCGCAGATGTCAGGCTTCGCTGCGAGCAACGAGGTCATCTCGGAGGGCACTTCACGAGGCGTCCAGCAGCTGCTCGACGCCGGCGGTGAGATCACTCAGATGGAGGAGGAGACGGACGAGCGCATCGGACAGACGAATGATGAACTGCTCGCCGAGATCGAGGACAGCGGCGTCATCGGATCCGACGTGACAGGTCGGACGGACGAGGCGATCGATAAGTGGACTCAGGTCGCTGAGGAGCTCGGGATCACCGAGGAGGGCGACTTCGAGAACATGCCGGAGTGGTTCAACGCGGACGACTACGACTACGACGCATTCGCTGAGAAGGTGTTCGAGGAGACGGCTCTGCCGCACCGGCCGAACTGATCATCCCGGAGATACTTCGCGTGCAGACCACTGCGCTCCCGGTGTTCGGGAGCGCAGTGGTCTGTTGGTGTGTGGTCTGGCCTGTGACTGCCGGTGGATCGACGACCATAGAGGAATGAGCGTGACAGCAACCCAGGACCACCGACTCACCGTGGGCGCGTTGGTCGCCGCCTCAGCAGTGGTGCTTCTCAGTGCCTGTGCAGGAGGTGCGGGCACTGCCGATGGCGAAGGCGGCGGCGGAAGCGGAAGCGGAAGCGGAAGCGGATTCGCTTACGGAGCTTCGCAGGAGGAGGTCGACGCAGTCGTCGCAGACCTCGATCCCGTGGAGATCACCTTCCAGGCAGGCGCGATGTCACCTGACGCCATGTCCGCACCGAACGGTCACCACTTCCAGGAGTACGTCGAGGAGCGCTCCGGCGGGAAGATCTCCGTCGACGTGGTCTGGGGTCAGTCCATCGCAGGCTACGGAGAGATCGACGATGCGCTGGCGGATGGACGCATCGACGTCTCCTACGCCCTGCCCATCTACCAGCCCGCCGAGCACCCGGAGTTCGACGCGCTCGCGACCGCCACGGCCGGCATGCCGAACTCGCCTGTGCTCGGCGAGATGATCGGAAACGCGGCCCTGGTCGACATGGCGTGGAGCTCAGACGCGCTGCTCGCGACCTACGAAGAGCAGGGTCTGACCCCGCTGACGCCGATGATCAGCACGGGGACGTACCTGTCCGCTTGTGGGGAGGCCGGCACATCGCTCGACGACTACGACGGGCGACAGGTCCGCATCGCCAGCGTCGCCCATGAACAGCAGGTCACTGAGCTGGGCGGTTCGCCGGTCTCCCTGGAGTACGTCGAGGTCTTCGAGGCGCTGCAGCGCGGCACCGTCGACTGCACGATCACCCAGCTGCCGACTGCGGAGGAGACGGGGCTGCTGGAAGTCGCCACGAATCTGGCATATACGACGGAGGAGAACAGCCTCTCCGGTCGCTCAGCCGGAGCGAACCTCGGGGGCGTCGGCTATCGGAACCTGCCCCTGGCCTACCAGCAGATCATCTTCGACTCCCACACCGGGGGCTTCGCCTCGAGCAACTCGGTCATCGCGGAAGGCAATGCCCGGGCCATCGATCAGCTCATGGAGGCTGGCGGTGAGATCGGGCCCATGGACGAGGACGCGGATCAGCGCATCGGTGAGACCAATGACGAGCTCCTGGCCGACGTCGAAGAATCGGAAGTCATCGGATCAGACGTCCAGGGCCGCATGGCGGAGGCAGTGGAGAAGTGGCGGCAGGTTGCTGACGAGCTCGGGTACACCGAGGAGGGCGGCTTCGAGAATATGCACGAATGGTTCAACGCGGACGACTACGATTTCGCCCCGTTCGCGGACCAGGTCTTCCAGGAGACGGCGCTGGCGCACCGGCCGAGCTGACCACAACACTGGTCGAGGCGTGAGCGCACATGCACTGACCCCTCTTGGGCACCGTCGGGACGTGGTTCTACTGCCTCACCGTCGAGATCGTTTCGGAGTGCCCGACTCCGACTTCTTCTCCAGTGCAATCTGAAGACGCTGCGTCTCCTCGATCAAACGCCGCTCAGCTTCGGTCCGGTACCGGATCTCTCGACCGTCCTTCAGCTTGTAAAGCTTGACGGCTGCGCGCCGGTCCGACGAGCTGTGTGCCGAGACTGTCATGACGACCAGCTCCTCCCTGTGTGCAGCAACCTTACGTCACGATTCTTCCGAGGACCCGCGCAAACCACGCGCCCCCACGATGCGCTGAGTCCCGCGGGGGCTCGTCACGATGCACATACGTACCCTCGTCGATGCGTGCATAGACGTTGTCGACCAGCTTCAGAAGCATCGTCTCTTCCCGCTTCTCAACCCTCGAATCCATCTGCAGCTCGTTGAGTACGACCATGCCCATATTCGCGTCGTGAATATCAGCTGCCCCCACTCTTTCCATGGCCCACGTGAGTCGCCGCCAGAATCTCTCATCGAGGTCTGCGCGCGTCTGCCGAACGTGACCGCGCCATGCAAACCAAGCAACCACTGTCGCGGCGACGAATGCTCCGGTCGGAGCCAGTGCCCTGAGATACAGCACCCACGTAGGAAGATCGTCCATTGCCACAGGATGACAGCAGCCACAGACATTACTTGAGCGTCAGATTCGACCGACGGCCCCTCACTGCCGCAGTCCGCGGGAGACCTAATGACAGCGCCCCCAGTCGAAGCTGGGGGCGCCTTCCGCCGTTTCACCGTCGCGGGTGAGTGCCGTCGTCATCGTCATCATTGCCCAGCGCCTTGTCGGCGGCGTCGCGCGCTTTGCGGATCTTGTCACTGTGCTTGTCGCCCGCAGCTTTAGTCGCTGCCTCCTCCGCCTTGTCCAGAAACGTACGGCCCCGTTCGCCACTGAGAGCGTCCTTCGCCTGACGGAGGTACTTGTCGATGCCCATTCGTGCTCCCCTCGGGTAGATGAGGAAGAGAGTAGCGACGGAAGTTGAAGAGCACCCGTGAAGACGGGAAGAGCTCCCAGGCGACCGCGCCGAACGCACCAACAGAACAACACGCCTTGCTTTCTCTCAGATTCGGGGCATACGTTGGCGAAGACAGAACGCAACGGATTGGGAGGTTCACCATGGCCAAGACAGTCTCCGTTCCACAGCCTGCTGGCGCCAAGTCGACCCGCAGGGAGAACGCGGAGAACGGCTTCAAAGCGCCTGCCGCGCTGAGCAAGAACATGCAGAGGGTCCTCGTCGATCTCACGGCGCTGCACCTGGTGGGCAAGCAGGCCCACTGGAACATCGTGGGACCGAACTTCCGGGATCTCCACCGTAACCTCGATGAACTCGTGAGCATCGCTCGTGCGGATGCGGACGTCGCTGCGGAGAGAATGCGCTCGCTGCACGCCACACCGGATGCCCGGCCTGCTGTCGTGGCAGAGCAGTCCTCCCTGGCAGAGTTCCCGCAGGGCGAAGTGCACACGCATGACGCCATCGACCTCGTCGTCCAGGCGATCGAAGCAACGGTCTGGACCATCCGCGACGTGCACGACGAAGTCGATGAAGCGGATCCGACCACTGCGGACCTGCTCCACGGCTTCCTCTCCGAGCTCGAACAGCAGGCGTGGTTCATCAGCGCGGAGACCCGCACCGCCTCGAACTGACGGTCAAGTCCCGTGTAGTGGTGTAACGGTTGGATCCTTCGCTGAGGGGTCTCAGGCGCTGAGTTCGAGGGCGTGGTCGGGGTCGGTGCTCACCTCGCCTCCGGTGGTCTCGACGGACGTGAGTCGG
>NZ_FXZF01000043.1:0-11864 GCF_900169375.1 Brevibacterium sp. Mu109 | reverse complement strand
ATGGGCAGACCGAGGTCGACCCGGTCGGGGTGGTGATGCCGCTGACCGCGTGATTCGTAGCCCGACCCCGCTGCTTAATACCAAGTTAAAGGAACTACCGAAGAACACCACGAAAAGGGACTTGACCGAGCATCCCGATCGGAAGACGGGCAGGCGTCTCATGCAGGCAGTGATCGAGAGTCTGCGCAGAGGCCTGCCGAAAGGGCTTGAGGAGCTTGCTCAGCTGGGGAGGACGTTGTGGCGGAAGCAGGCTCAGGTGCTGGCGTTCTTCGACCGTGGAGGTGCGTCGAATGGGCCGGTCGAAGCGATCAACGGACGCCTCGAGCATCTGCGGGGCATTGGTCTGGGCTTCAGGAACTTCGAGCACTACGTGCTGCGCTGTCTGCTCCACTCCGGGCAGCTATCGGCCCGGGTCAACGCACTCTGAAACCGGAAGAGCCCTCAAACGACAGGGCGCACTGATCGAATCCGCGGATGACGACGCTGCGGCAGCCGAGACATCTGCGCCGGCTGCGACATCCGCCCAGACCGCACCGAAGGGAGACGGCGATGCTTGACGTCCTCGCGGTCACTGCCGCGATCATCCTGCTCTTCCTCCTCGTCTACCTCCGGACCCCCATCTTCATCGCTCTGGGATCGTCGGGACTGGTCGGGCTCCTGCTGCTCGAGGGCCCGCGCGGCATCGAGCAGATCCCCATCGCGTTCGTCAGCCAGCTGGAGAGCTACGCGCTGGTCGCCGCCCCCATGTACATCCTCATGGGCGAGATCCTCGCCGTGGGCGGCCTGGGGCGCGCGATCTTCCGGTTCGCCCACGCATGGCTGGGTCGTTTGCCCGGTGGTCTGGGCGTCACCGCGGTCGGATCGTCGACGGTGTTCGGCGCGCTGTCCGGCGTGAGCCTGTCCGCCGTCACGGTCGTGGGCCGCATGTCCGTGCCGGAGATGCTCGAACGCGGATACCGCCCGAGCTTCGCGACCGGCGCCGTCGTCGCGTCCGGAGCGCTCGCGATGCTCATCCCGCCGAGCCTCATGTTCATCCTCTACTCGTCGGTATCCGGTGTGAGCATCGGTGCGCTGTTCGCCGGCGGTATCGTCCCGGGCCTCCTGCTCGCCACCGTCATGGCTCTGTTCGTCCTCACCATGGCGACGCTCAAGCCGGAGATCGCGCCGCGTGCGGAGGAGGGCATCACGTGGAAGCAGCGCTTCGATGCGATGGTGAAGGTGGCGCCCGCGCTCATCCTCATCATCATCGTGCTCGGCTCGATCTACACGGGCATCGCGACCGCGACGGAGGCGGCTGCGATCGGCGCGATCGGCGCCTTTCTCGTCGTCGGCATCTTCGATCGTGCGCTCACGTGGACGAACATCAAGAAGATCCTCCTCCACACCACGCAGATCTCCGGTTCGCTGCTCATCATCGTCGGCTCCGCATTCGTCTTCACGCAGATGCTCGTGGTGGTCCGGGCAGCAGAGGGCCTCACCACCTTCGTGAGTGGGCTGACGATCCCCTCGTCGCTCATCGTCATCATCCTGCTGGTCATCGTCGTGGCGCTGGGCTGCCTCATCGACGCGGCCTCGCTCATGCTGGTGATCACGCCGATCCTGCTGCCGATCTTCGAGTCGCTCGGGTACGACCCCCTGTGGGTCGGCGTCATCCTCGTCGTGACACTGGAGACGGCGGTCATCACGCCGCCCGTGGGCCTGAACCTGTACGCGATGAAATCCGTCGTCCCGCAGGTCGACATCGGGGACATCATCCGAGGGGCCCTGCCCTACCTCGCGATCGAGTTCGGGCTGGTCATCCTCATGGTCTTCGTCCCGGAGATCGCGACCTGGTTCCCGTCGCTCACCGCGACGTAGGCGAACCAACGACCTAGACGAACCGCCGCCGAGGTCCCGGTCGGCTGAGGGGGCAGTGGTCGTCCGCTGCCCCCTCAGCCGTCTTCGAGCCGCTCACTCACGTCCGGACATCTCGCTCGTCCCCGAGCACCTCTGCGAACGCATCGACGGCGGCGACGACGCCCGGCTGGGCGTCCAGCTCGGACCTCGTGAGCGCCACGATCCGCCTCTCCCCGCACTCGGTGCCCGGGACGCCCTCCACCGGCACGGGCGCCAGCGCGAGCATCGTCGGCGTCGCGAGCCCCAGACCCACTCCGGCCGCGACGAGCGCGAGCGTGACCGCGGTGTCGACGACGATGTGCGTCTCGCGCGGAGCGATCGCCCTCTCCGCCAGCGCGAAGCGGACGGCACGGCCGAACCGGGAGTCCCCGGGCGGAAGGATCCACGCGGCCTCGGCCGTCTCGAGCGGGGTGGGATGGGCGTCGAACGGGGTGGGATCACCATTCCGAGCAGGCGTGCGGGCGTCCTCACCCGTGCACGCACGGACGATGCGGAACGACTCCGTCGTCAGCACGCGCATGCGCACACCCCGCTGGGGCGCCAGCGGGGACGACGGGTAGTCGATGCCGATGCCCACGTCGATGCGCCCCGCGGAGACGGCGTCCTGCATCTGCTCGACGTCGACCTCCCGAGCCCGCAGCTCGACGTCGGACTGCTCGAGCAGCCGCTTGGCCGGTGCGATCGCGACGACCGAGGCGGAGCCGAACACCCCGACCGTCACCGGCAGGCGGCCCGCGGGCTCTCCCCCGGCCACGGCCTCGGCGGCCTGCGCTTCCGCCGCCAGCAGGGTCCGGATCCGGGGCAGGAGCGCGATCCCGGCCTCGGTGAGCGCGACGCGACGGCCCGTCGGCGCGAGCAGCCGAACACCGACGGTCCGCTGCAGTGCGGTCATGTGCTGGCTGACCGCGCCGGGCGTGTAGCCGAGAGCCCCGGCTGCCGCCGTCATCGTCCCGAGCTCCGCGACCGCGGAGAAGGTGCGCAGCTGCGCCAGAGTCCACTGCATGAGGCTCCTTCGCCGTCGTCGCACGCCTTCACCCGAGCTCACTGTCAGGTTTACTGATGGATACTGTCACGAACCATCGCTTGTGTGAAGAATCCGGCGAGATCAGACTGGGCGGGACATGAGATCCACTTCACAGTCCGCAACGGGGCTGACGAGTGAGGGGGCGAGTGGGCGTGGAATCCACTGGTACGACGAAGACGGAGCGATCCTCCGCGGACGCGTGCGCGAGCAGGACGGAACTGCCGCAGCGTGTGGACGTCATCGTGATCGGCGGCGGCATCATGGGACTCGCGAGCGCTTACGAACTGGCGCGCGCCGGACAGAGTGTGCTGGTCCTGGAGCGGTCCGATCTAGGCTCCGGCTCGACATCGAAGGCGGCAGGAGGGCTGCGGAGCCAATTCTCCGATGAGGCGAACATCCGGTTGGGAGCGCGGAGTCTCGAGACGTTCGCGTGGCTGCAGGACGAACGGGGCCATGAGCTCGATCTCCTGCGGACCGGCTATCTGTTCCTGCTGAGCGATGAGGCCGACGTCGCCCGGTTCGAGAAGGACGTCGCCCTGCAGAATTCGCTGGGACTGCGCACGACGATGCTCACGGTCGAGGAGGCGCATGCCCTCTCCCCCGTGATCAGCACCGACGGCCTGATCGGAGCCGTGTTCAATCCGGACGATGCGCACTGCACGCCGGAGGCGGCCGTCGCCGCGTTCGCGCACGAGGCCCGGCGCGCCGGAGCACGGATCGCGACGAAGGCGAAGGCCACCGACATCGAGATCGTCGACGGTCGGGTGGCGGCCGTGACGGTGGCGCAGGCCGGCGCCGCGGATCAGCATCCGTCCACCGGCACGGAGCAGCGGATCGAGACCGATCACATCGTCTGTGCCGCAGGTGTGTGGTCGGGGGCGATCGGCGACATGGTGGGCATCGACCTGCCGATCCGTCCGCTGAAGCGCCATGTGGCCGTCACGGAGCCTCTCGACGTCGATGCGCGCGCGATGCCGTTCACGATCGACTTCTCGACCTCGTTCTACTTCCACTCCGAGGGAGACGGACTCCTCATGGGGGCGCCGGAGGAGGAGGATACGTGGGAGTTCGACCTGCATACGGACCCGTGCTGGCTGGAGCACCTGAGCGACCTCATCGAGGCCCGCGCCCCCGATCTGGACGAGGTCGAGGTCCGGGCCGGGTGGGCCGGACTCTATGAGGTGACGCCGGACCACAATGCGCTCATCGGCTCGTCGTCCGAGGTGGCGGGCTTCCACTACGCATGCGGCTTCTCGGGTCACGGGTTCCTGCAGGGGCCGGCGGTCGGCGAGGTGGTGCGCGACCTCGTGCTCGACCGCGAGCCGTTCGTCGATGTGAGCGGGTTGAGCCTCGACCGCTTCAGCGCGGGCGAACTCCGCACGGAGCTCACGATCGTGTGAGGGTGGAAACAGCGAGACGGACGCACAGCAGGCAGAGACACAGCAGGCAGAGACAGCACAGCGACTTCTGACAGCACAGCAGAACTAGGAGAGACGATGACGCTTCCCACACAGGACGAGATCCGCGAACTGACCCGCAGGGGGTTGAGCGGCTGCGGACTGGACCTCGACGAGATCGCGGCCGGGGCCTCGGCGGCGGGAGTCCGGCTGCGCAGCCCCATCACGGGGCAGGAGCTGGGGTGGGCCCAGGCGGACACGCCGAAGTCCGCTGCGGACAAGATCGGACGGGCGCACGCCGCGTTCGCGGAGTGGAAATCCGTTCCGGCACCGGTGCGCGGGCAGGTCGTCCAGCGGTGGGGCCGGCTGCTCGAGGAGCACAAGGAGGACCTCGCCGCGCTGGTGACCGTCGAAGCGGGGAAGACTCCGTCCGAGGCCGCCGGCGAGGTGCAGGAGATGATCGACATCTGCGAGCTGGCCGTCGGCCAGTCACGGCAGCTGTACGGCAAGACGCTGCCCAGCGAACGGCCGGGCCACCGCCTCATGGAGACGTGGCATCCGCTGGGCGTCGTGGGCGTCATCTCCGCGTTCAACTTCCCGGTCGCCCCGTATGCGTGGAACACCGCGCTCGCGATCGTGTGCGGCGATCCTGTCGTGTGGAAGCCGTCGGAGCTCGCACTGCTGTCGGCTCTGGGTGCGAACGAGTTGCTCACGCGGGCGTTCGAGGAGTGCGGTCAGTCGACGGACGTGAACCACGTGCTCGTGGGCGATCGCAGCGTCGGCGAGATCCTGCTGGATGATCCGCGCGTCGAGCTGGTCTCCGCGACCGGGTCGGTGCGGATGGGCCGCGAGGTCGGGCCGCGGGTCGCACAGAGGTTCGGACGGAGCCTGCTGGAGCTGGGCGGCAACAACGCCGCGATCGTGGCACCGAGCGCGGATGCGGATCTGGCACTGCGAGGTGTCGTGTTCGCGGCCGCGGGCACTGCGGGCCAGCGCTGCACGACCCTGAGGCGACTGTTCGTCCATTCGTCGATCGCCGGGGAGTTCGTCGACAAGATCGTCGCGGCGTACGGGACGCTCACGATCGGGTCGCCGTTGGATGACGGCGTGCTCGTGGGGCCGCTGGTCGGTCAGGGCGCGTTCGAGTCGATGCAGGCGGCACTGGCGACGGCCAGGGAACAGGGCGGAGAGGTCCTGTGCGGCGGCGATCGCGTGCTCGCGCAGGACGGGCAGGACGCCTTCTATGTGGAGCCAGCCGTCGTGCGGATGCCCTCGCAGACCGCGGTCGTCCACGAGGAGACGTTCGCGCCGATCCTCTACGTCGTGGAGTACGACGAGCTGGATGACGCGATCGCGCTCAACAACGCGGTGCCGCAGGGACTGTCGTCTGCCGTGTTCACGTCCGACCTGGCCGAGGCGGAGAAGTTCCTCGCGGGCTCGGACACAGGCATCGCGAACGTGAACATCGGGACGTCCGGGGCAGAGATCGGCGGGGCGTTCGGCGGCAACAAGGAGACGGGCGGCGGGCGCGAGTCCGGCACCGATTCGTGGCAGGCCTACATGCGCCAGGCGACGAACACCGTCAACTACTCCGGCGAGCTGCCGCTGGCACAGGGGGTCGAGTTCCTGTGAGGTGACGGCGCCTCTCAGCCGCCCGTCGCCTCCGCGAGCGTCTCCAGGATCGGCTCTCCGTACTCCGCGAGCTTCTTCGCGCCCACTCCGCTCACGGTGCCGAGAGCACCGATCGAGGTGGGGTTCGTCTCGATGATGGCAACGAGCGTCGCGTCGGAGAACACCATGTAGGGCGGGATCTGCTTCTCCTTCGCCACGGACGTCCGCCATTCGCGCAGTGCCTCGAACACCTCGCGCGCGGCCGGCTCGAGCGAATCGGCGGCACGGCTGCGGGACCCCCCGGACCCGCCGCCCGCACGGGATCGGCCGGACGATGGGGACGCCGGTGATCGGTCCTCGGCCAGTTCGACGGTGGCCTCGCTGCGCAGGACGGGACCGGCTTCCGGGCCGGGCACCAGAACGCCGTAGTCGCCCTCCGCCTCGACGATCCCCCGTGCGAGCAGCTGGCGCAGCGCGCTCCGCCACTGCTTCTCCGACAGCTCCTGCCCGATCCCCCACACGCTCAGCTCATCGTGGCGGGACTGGGTGGATCGGTCGTTGGGCCGCCCCAGCAGCACGTCCAGCACCTGACCGGAGCCGAACTTCTGGCCCCGCTCCCGGTCCAGCCGGATCAGCGCCGACAGCAGCTTCTGCGCGGGAACGGTGGCATCCCACGTGGTGGGAGGCGTGAGGCAGGTGTCGCAGTTGCCGCAGGCCTCCGAGTCCTGGCCGAAGTACCGCAGCAGCTGGACGCGACGGCAGGTGACCGTCTCGCACAGTGCCAGCATCGCGTCGAGGTGGGTCCGCGCATTGCGCTTGAACTGGTCGCTGCCGTCGCCCTGGTCGATGAAGCGCCGCTGATTGACGAGGTCGCCCAGCCCGTATGCCATCCATGCGGTCGACGGTAGCCCGTCACGCCCCGCGCGACCGGTCTCCTGGTAGTAGCCCTCGATGCTCTTCGGCAGATCGAGGTGCGCGACGAACCGCACATCCGGTTTGTCGATGCCCATGCCGAAGGCGATCGTGGCGACGATGACGATGCCGTCCTCGCGCAGGAACCGCTCCTGATGAGTGTGCCGAATCCGGGCATCGAGTCCCGCGTGATACGCCAGAGCGGTGACACCGCGGTCGTTCAGCCATGCGGCTGTGGTCTCGACGCTCTTGCGAGACATGCAGTAGACGATGCCCGCGTCGCCATCGTGCTCCGCGGAGATGAACCGCAGCAGCTGATCGCGCGGCCTGTCCTTCGGGTCGATCCGGTACTGGATGTTCGGCCGGTCGAAGCTGGAGACGAAGTGCTCCGCCTCCTCCATCCGCAGGCGCGTGCTGATCTCCCGGTGGGTCTCACGCGTCGCCGTCGCCGTGAGAGCGATGCGGGGGACGTCCGGGAACACGTCCGCCAGGACGGACAGACCCAGGTAGTCGGGCCGGAAGTCGTGGCCCCACTGGGAGACACAGTGCGCCTCGTCGATGGCGACGAGTGCGATCCGCGCGCGCTGCAGGAGGTCGAGGGTGCGCGGGAGCACCAGCCGCTCCGGCGCCATGTACAGCAGGTCGATCTCACCCGCGAGCAGGCTCTGTTCGACCGCCTGCGCCTCGTGCGGCTCGAGCGTGGAGTTCAGGAAGGCCGCACGGATCCCCACAGCCTCCAGCGCGGCGACCTGGTCGGACATGAGCGCGATGAGGGGCGAGACGACGATGCCCGTCCCCTCCCGCAGGAGCGAGGGGATCTGGTAGCACAGCGACTTCCCGCCGCCGGTGGGCATGAGGACGACCGCGTCGCCCCCGCGCACGACCTGGTCGATGATCGCCGCCTGGTCGCCGCGGAACTCGTCATAGCCGAACACCTCTGACAGGACCTCCAGCGGAGGCCTGTCGGTGAAGGCCGCCGCCGAGGCGGTGGAGACTCCCGCATCACGCTCGGCTGACGACGAGCCCTCGTACCCGCGAGCAGCGCCGTCGGACTCCGGAGGGGAATCGTCGTACTCCGGGTCGTACGGAGGCTCGTCGAGCGGCGGTTCCCAGCCGTCCGGCTGAGTGGGCCCGGCGGATGCGTCAGTGGTCTGGTGGTCCTCCATGTGGTCCACCCTAGAGCTCAGGTCGGACATCACCGGAGCCCGCTCAGGAATCGGAGACGAGATGAGCCAGAACCGCGCGGATGGCAGGGCTCGCGTCAGCGCTCCGGCGCCACACCGCGTGGACCTCGCGCTGCGGCGGGCGGAGCAGGGGAACCGACACCAGGCCCTCTCGCAGGGGCGGCCGGGCGAGCCGCGGCATGAGCGCGATCACCTCGCCGCCGTCGACGAGCGCCATCTGCGACGCGAAGTCGTCGACGAGGTGGTGGACGTCCGGGGTGACCGTCGCGCCGGCGAACACGCGCCAGAACCACTGGTGACACACCGTGCCGGGAGGACTCGTCACCCAGGCGACATCGGTGAAGTCATCGCTCGTGAGCGGTCGCCCCAGGTTCGCCAGACGGTGGTCCTCCGGCATGATCACGTCGCCGAGGTCGCTGTGCACGAGCTCACGCGTCATCGAGTCCGGTGCAGTCACCGGCAGGCCGTCGGCATCGTGCACGACAGCCACGTCGACCGTGCCGGAGTCGAGGCTCTGCAGCGCCTGGTCCGGATCTTGCTCAAGGACGCGGACGCTCAGGTCCGGACACGAACGCGCCAGCGCGGGCAGCATCGGTGCGATGAGCCCCCGGATCCCGGTGGAGAACGCGGCGAGACGGATGGTGCCGCTGGGAGTGCCCTCCGCCACCGATCGCGCCGCCTCGAGGCAGCGTTCGAGAGCCTGGAAGACGTCCGGAGACGAATCGGCGACGGCCTGACCCGCCGGAGTCAGCACCACTCCTCTGCCCGCCGGGGCGAGCACCTCTGTGCCCAGCTGGCGTTCGAGCCGCTTGATCTGCTGCGAGACGGCCGAGGCGGTGAAGCCCAGGTCCTCCGCAGAACGGGCGAGTGTCCCATGGGCGGCCACCGAGCGCAGGGCCCGCAGCGCAGTCACATCGATCATGAAGCAATGCTACGCAATGAACGTGAATAAGCATCGCTGGACCGCATGCTCGTCAGGCGCGAGGATCGACATATGACACACCTCCCGTCCTCGCCCGCCCAGTGCTTCGGAACCAACCTGGTCGCCATGGTGACACCCATGGAGACTGATGGGAGCGTGTCCAAGCCCGGCGTCAAGGGACTCGTGGACCACCTGGTGGCCACAGGGTGCGACGGGATCGTCGTCGCCGGCACGTCGGGGGAAGCACCCACTCTGACCGACGCCGAGCTCACGGAACTCATCACCCTGGTCCGCGACCGCGCGGCCGGTCGCGCCCGGATCATCGTCGGCATCGGGACCAATGACACGGTGACCAGCATCGACCGAGCGCAGCGCGCCGAAGAGGCCGGTGCCGACGGACTGCTGCTCGTGTGCCCGTACTACTCACGGCCGACCCAGGCCGGCATCGTCACCCACTGCAGCGACGTCGCCGACGCGACCTCGTTGCCGGTCATGCTCTACGACATCCCCGGCCGAGCAGGAACTGCCATGGAGGCCGCGACGCTGATCGAACTGTCGCAGCATCCGCGCATCCGTGCGGTCAAGGACGCGAAGGGTGATCTCTACGAGGCCATGTCGGTCATGGCCCACACGGATCTCGCCTACTACTGCGGGATCGACGAGCTCAATCTGCCGTACCTCGCAAGCGGCGCCACCGGCCTCGTCAGCGTCGTCGGCAATGTCACCGCTGATCGGAACGCGGACCTCATCCGTGCAGTCGCCCGCGGCGACCTCGGGACCGCGCGGAGCATCCACACGGCGCTGTCGCCGCTGACGGAGGCGCTCATGCGGACGTCGCAGGGGGCCATCATGGCGAAGGCGGCGCTCCACGAGCTCCGCGTCATCCCGCACCCTGCCGTGCGTCGACCACTGGTCGAAGGACCCGAGGCGGACCGTACGAAGGTCGCGGCCGCGCTCGTCCGAGTCGGCCTCATGACTGCAGGCTCCGAAGCGACTGGTCATGAAGGTGCTTCTGCCACAGGCACCCCCGACTCCGCCGATATCGCGGTTCCCCTCGCACTCGCGTCGGGACTGTGAACACACGCAGCACGCGCTCTAGAACCGGAAGAACCCGAATGAACCACATCAGAACGGTGGCGGGTCATCATCGATGACCGTTTCACCCGGCTTATCGTGTTCACTCGGCTGGTCGTGTTCACTCGGCTGGTCGTATTCACCCGGCTGGTCGTCACCTCCGTCAGCGGAACCTGAGGTCCGCGGCAGCACCACGGTGATGACCGAGCTGCCGAACAGATCTGTGCGACGCGGTGCTCCGTGAAGCAGCTCATCTACGGCGGTTCCGGAGAATTCTGCCGACCGCAGATGGACCCCCAGGACCTCTTCCGCCACGGTGCTGTGCTGAGTCCCTGGATCGGAGGGAGGCGCCACAGTGCGCGTCACCACCCCGAGCGGCAGGGTCCATTCGAGTTCGTCCGCACTCACGCGTCGAAGGCGGATCACGCCATTCGTCTTCAGCTGATGGTGCATGACACACAACGGTACGAGGTTGCACGGGTGAGTGGGCCCACCCCTGCCCGGATCGTCGTGGCAGAACGCTTCACAGTGGTCGATCTCGCAGAGTGTCGAGGACCTGGTGCAGCCCGGTGCCATGCACGATCGCCACTTCTGTTCCACCGCACGTCTCATCGCCGCAGTCGGCGTATAGGTTCTGGTCGCCTCATCGGTGACTGTTCCGGTCGCCGGGTCGTAGAGGATCCTGTGCCACACGGTCGCCTTCGCGGCGACCTGCCTCGCCTGTGCTGCCGGCAGCGGCGTCGAATGATCGAGGGTCGCGGACTCGTTCCCCAGTCCCATGAGCGTCGACAGTGACATCGTCACCGTCACCGCCGCCTGCTTGCGCAGCCATGCACCGTCCGTGGGGCACGCGACAGTAGCCACGAAGCTCTCCTGCTCGGCATCGTTCGCGGCGTCCGGGTCGTGATCTTCGCCAGCAGCTCCGCCCTGTCCGGCGGTGGGCTGCGTCGCCTCCGGGGCTACTCGCACGACGCGCACGTCCGTCTGCGGGACCGCCCCGACTGCGAGGTCGAACATGTACTGCTCGATAGTCCTGTCATCCAGCGTCTGCAGCACACCGTCCGCACTGTCCTGGTTCACGTCGCCCGCATCGCCCGCGTTGATGTCCAGCCCCGCCAGTTCTTGGCGCCGCAGCGCCCGAGCAGTGGCGCGGACTCGCTCGTACTTCAGCTTCAGCGGGAGGATCGGACCGTTCATGACGAGAGTTCCGCTGCCGTCCTGTTCCGGCACGAACCGGATCCCACGGTCCCTGTGGATCGATTCCGGTGACCGCACGGCGGGGTCGAAGCTGTCCCGGATGAACTCGCGAACACGGCGCTCGAACTGGTCGAGTGACATCTCCGGCCGCATCGTCATCGCCATGTCATCGACCGCATTCATCTGACTGATCGTGAGCTGCGAACTCACGACCCTGTACAGCAGACGATCGATGCGGTTGAAGGGAATTCTTCCGGCGACGATCTCTGACAGAATCTGCGGCAGACCGAGGAATGCGGCGAGAGCCCGGCCGGTCTCCCGCCGAGCCGACCCCAGGCGTGTCCGCATCGTCCCATTGAGACTGAGATAGTCCTCGGGCTCCGTCATGCGCTCGAGGACCTGTATGAGAGGTTCAAGAGGGACCACAGAGACTGCTTCCGCACCCGCCCCATGGTGGCGGCGGGGCTTATCGCCGTACCGGAGGGCCGCGTCCACGTCATCTGCGCCGTCGTCGCGGCGCGGTAGAGCCCCATAGAGTGGTGTAACGCACAGAGGCCCGGACACACCCACCCGGATGTAGACGCGGCCACCGTGTGATCCTTCGAGTCAACCTTCCAAGAATCCTCGAATAGGAGTCATCACGATGA
>NZ_FXZF01000046.1:0-10331 GCF_900169375.1 Brevibacterium sp. Mu109 | reverse complement strand
GGGGCAGATCCAGCGGCGCTTTCGCCACCGCAGACGGGTCGGGCGTCCCGCGAAGGGCGCATCGATCAGAGTCACGGTCACACGTCCGTGGCCAGTGGCGATGACGCCGCATCCGGGACAGCCGGTGAGCGGGTCGCAGGCCTCGACGTCGAGGAGAACGGCGGTGTCCGTGACGTGAGCGTCAACGAGGTGCAGGTCGGGCAGACCGAGGAGGACATCACATCTGCTGCAACGATCCAGGGCAGCAGCGCAGGGGCACGTAGGATGGGGCATAGTCGAGGTCCTTGAGATGCGCGGGGGTAGAAGTCCGCTCATCATCAGGGACCTCGACGTCTATCCCCAGCACCCTCGCCCCATCGGCGTGCCCACACTCAACTCTGAAGAGCCGTCATAGCCCTCGCACAGCAACCCTGGGAGACACCATGAACGCCGCAGCCCCCGCCACCACAGACACCATCCTCAACCCCGCCACGACGATGGACGCGGTCACGCTCCACGTCGGCGATCTCGAGAAGATGAGCTCCTACTACGCGCAGGCCCTGGCGCTCACACCGATCGAGGAGCGCACGGCCGGCCGTGAGGTCGTCCGCATCCTGGGCCGCCGCGGCGTTCCGCTGATCCGCCTCATCGCAACCCCGGGGCTGCCCGGCGTCGACCGCCGCCAGGCAGGTCTCTTCCACACCGCGTTCCTCTTCGAGGACGAGGCGTCACTCGCGGCGACCGTCGCCCGGGCCGCCCAGCATCCGGAGAGCCGCTTCGCCGGGTCGAGCGACCACCTGGTCTCCGAGGCGTTCTACTTCACGGACCCGGAGGGCAACGGCATCGAGCTGTACCGCGACCGCCCCCGCTCCGCCTGGACCTACCAGCCCAACGGCGACGTCGACATGGCGTCGCTCTACCTGGATCCCAACGCGTACCTGCAGACGCACCTCACCGAAACGGCACTCACCGACACGGAGAACCACGCCGGCATCATCGGCCACGTGCACCTCCAGGTGGGCGACATCGCCCGCGCCCGCGACTTCTACGTGGGCGCCCTGGGCTTCGAGACCATGGTCGGCACCCACCCCGGGGCGCTCTTCGCCTCGGCCGGCGGCTACCACCACCACGTCGCGATGAACACGTGGAACAGCGCAGGTGCCGGTCCCCGCGCATCCAGCCTGGGCCTCGGCGACGTCGCAATCACGGTCCCGGGCCGTGAGGACCTCGACGCCCTCACCGCACGCCTGGGCGGTACAGGGCTCCAGTCCGCAGACGACGGCGACCGCGTGACGGTCAACGACCCGTGGGGCACCCACGTGACGGTGTCCGTCCCCGGCGCCTCGACGACGGAATCGCTGCTGACGCGGTGATCAGCGGCGTCTGACTTCCTGTGGACGCAGCGGTGACCACGCATGCGAACGGTGAGTGAACCACGCCTCAGCGCCGCATTCTCGTCACCTCCGAGTCACGTGCGCGAATCGTTCCGATCGTCGTTCTTCTCGACATGAAGGCATGTGGTCCGACAGTGCACAGCATGCGGGTCCTGCCGCCATCCCCCGGTTCCCGCCACGGGGGCCGGACCTGTCGGCGGCCAGGAACCGTTCAGCCGGGCTGTGTTCGGGTGGAGACGCACCGACCACGGTGCACATGCACTCGTGCGACGCACGAAGCCGACCGAGGAGACAGGTGAGTACTATGACGCCCATCGACCGCACTCCCGCAGACTTCGACTCGAGGAACTCCGCCCACACGAAGAGCACCGCCCGCTCATTCAGCCCCGTTCACGCGGCCGGACCCGACGCGAGGGCTCACCGCTCCGCGCTGCGCCGCGGGCTCGGCTCCGCACTCGGCCTCGCAGTGAGCGCCGGACTCGTCGTCGGCGGCCCCGCACTCGCGGCCAACGCCGCGGACGAGGCCCCTGCCCAGTCATCCACGCAGCAGACCGCCGGATCGGTGCCCGCGTCGCAGCAGCAGGCGGCCTCCGACCGGATCTACAGCTCACCAGTACCCGAGGGCACCGGTGCGCCCACCAGCGAGTTCGCGTCGCCTGAGCGCCCCGAGCATGTCGGCACGGACTTCGCCGTCCCGGTCGGGACTCCCGTCTCGTCCGTGTCCGAGGGCACCGTGCTGCGCACAGCGACCACCGGCGAGGGCGGCGCCCTCGACCACCACACCGGCAAGGGCGTCGTCGTCGACCACGGTGTGATCAACGGCGACCGCATGTACTCGTACTACGGCCACCTCGACGAGGTGCAGGTGGAGCCGGGCGACACCGTCGAGGCCGGCACCCAGATCGGGAAGTCCGGCAACACCGGCAACAGCACCGGACCCCACCTCCACCTGGGTGTCTTCATGAACTCCAAGGACCCGAACGGCGCCATCTGGAACGCAGACTCCGGAGTCGGATTCATCGATCCGGTCGACTGGCTGGACCGCAAGGGCGTCGACGCAGGACAGGACGCACCCGTCGAGCCGTGACGCCTCCAGACACCGCCTGCCGCAGAGGATCGGACAGCGAGTGAGTGCAATCCGGCCCCCAGGAATCCTCCCGGGGGCCGGATTGCACTCACTCGCCGATCAGGTTCGGACCTGCCCGATCAGGTTGGGACCTGCGCTCAGCACTCCACGACATGCCAGCACCCCACGACGTGTCAGCAGACCTGTCAGCACTCCACGACGTTGACGGCGAGGCCGCCCATCGCGGTCTCCTTGTACTTGTCGCTCATGTCCGCGCCGGTGGCCTTCATCGTGGCGATGACCTCGTCGAGGCTCACGTAGTGGTCCCCGTCGCCCCACATCGCCATCTTCGCCGCATTGATCGACTTGCCCGCACCGATCGCGTTCCGTTCGATGCACGGCACCTGGACCAGCCCGGCGATCGGATCGCACGTCAGCCCCAGGTTGTGCTCCATCGCGATCTCCGCGGCGTTCTCCACCTGCTCGACCGAGCCGCCCAAGACCTCCGCGAGGCCGCCGGCCGCCATCGACGAGGCGGACCCCACCTCGCCCTGGCAGCCCACCTCAGCACCGGAGATCGACGCACCCTCCTTGTAGAGCACTCCGATCGCGCCGGCGGTCAGCAGGAACCGCACCGTCGCCTCGTCCCGGGCCGCGTCACCGCCCTCCTGCACCCAGTCCACATAGTTGAGCGCGTAGTGCAGCACGGCCGGGATGATCCCCGCCGCACCGTTCGTGGGCGCGGTGACGACGCGTCCGCCGCTCGCGTTCTCCTCGTTCACAGCCAGGGCGACGAGGTTGACCCACTCCTGGTAGTAGCGGGGATCGCGATCCGGGTCCTCCTCCTTGAGCCGCAGGTGCCAGTCATGCGCGCGCCTGCGCACTGACAGGCCACCGGGCAGGTGCCCCGACCGGTCGAGGCTGTGCGCGGCGCACTCCTCCATCACCTTCGCGATGTGGAGCAGTCCGTCGCGGACCTCCTGCTCCGTGCGGCCCGCGCCCAGTTCGTTCGCGAGCATCACCTGCCAGACCTCCAGACCCTCGCGGTTGGCGATCTCCAGGAGCTCATCCCCGGTCCGGAAGTCGTGCGGCGTCGCAGGCTCCCGCGCGGACTCGCCGGCCTCGGTCCCGAGGACGGCGGCCTCCTCATCGGACTGGGTGACGACGAATCCGCCGCCCACCGAGTAGTAGATCTCGTGGGCCAGCTCCTCGCCCGTCGCAGTCCGCGCCCGCAGCTCGAGCGCATTCGTGTGCCGCTCCAGCACGGTGAGCGGCCGCTGCCGCATGTCTGCGACGGCGAACGGGATCTCCACCCGGTCGCCGAACCGGACGATGCCGGACTCCGCCATCCGTGCGGTGCGCTCGTCCACCTCGTCGGGCAGGACCTCGTCGGGTCGGCACCCCTCGAGTCCCAGCAGGATCGCATCGAACGTGCCGTGTCCCCGGCCGGTGGCCGCGAGCGAGCCGTAGACATCGACCTCCAGGGCTGCGACATCCTCGGTCCGGTCCCCCACGAGGTCGACGAAGCTCGCCGCGGCCCGCATGGGGCCGACGGTGTGCGAGCTGGACGGGCCGATCCCCACTGTGAAGAGATCGAAGACGCTGATGGGCATGATCGCCTCCAAACGCATGGTGTCGACGGGGCCTCTTCGACCCGTCGGGCCGGGACCGCGCAGGTCCCGGCCGGGCCACCTCCGGAGAGGTGGTTGGCACCTCAGGAGAGGTGGTTGGCTTCCGCATAGGCGGCATGGTCCATGAGCGGACCCGCCTCAGTCACCGCGACCTCGAACAGCCATCCCTCGCCGTAGGGATCGGAGTTGAGGATCCCGGGGTTCGCGGACACGAGCTCGTTGACGGCGGTGACCTCGCCGGTGACCGGCGAGTACAGGTCGGACACCGACTTCGTCGACTCCACCTCGCCGCAGGTCTCGCCCGCGGTCACGGTGTCGCCCACCTCGGGCGCCTCGACGAAGACGACCTCGCCCAGCGCGTCGGATGCGACGGCGGTGATGCCGACCTTCACGGTCGTGCCCGCGACGCTCTCAGCGGTCGCGTTCACCCACTCGTGCTCCGCGGAGTAGGAGTAGTCCTTGGGCAGTGCGGGGAGTTCCGCCATGATGGTTCCTCTTTCGATGCAGAAGGGGTGGAGTGTCAGCCGCGCGCGCAGTCAGCGGCACGCTAGTCAGCCGCGCGAGTAGAACGGCAGGTCGACGATGCGGAAGGGGTGCGCCTTGCCGCGGATGTCGACGACCAGTTCGGTGCCCGCACTCGTGTGTGCCTGGTCGACGTAGGCGAGCGCGACGGGATGCCCGAGCGTGGGCGACGGCTGTCCCGATGTCACGGTGCCCACGACCTGGTCGTCGACCAGGACGTCAGCACCGGAGCGTGCGGCACGGCGTCCGTCGGACACGAGTCCCACGAGCTTCCGCGCGGGCTCCGACTCCGTGATCGCTGCGAGGGATTCGCGCGCGAAGAGGTGCTCCCGCTTGAGCGCGTTGAGAGCCATCTTCCCCATGCCGATGTCGACCGGGGTCGTCTCGAGCGTGATCTCGTTGCCGTAGAGCGGCATGCCCGCCTCCAGCCGCAGCGAGTCGCGGGCCGCCAGTCCGCAGGGGGTCAGGTCGATGCCGGCCCGCTCCGCTCCCGCGACCAGCGCGTCCCACACGGGCTCCGCCGCGTCGTTGCCGAGGTAGAGCTCGAACCCGTCCTCGCCGGTGTAGCCGGTCCGCGCCAGCAGCACGTCCTTCTCACCCGCGGCGGTGCTGACGGTGATGCGGGTCCACGCGTAGTACGCGACCTCGCGCACGGCCTGCGCACCCTCGTCGCCTCCGCCCACGACGGTCAGCAGGATCGCCTCGGAGCTGGGCCCCTGCACGGCGACGAGCGACGTGTCCGGCGACTCGTCCGTCACGGTGGCGTCCGCGCCCGGCACCAGCTGGGTGGTGAACTCGCGCTGGCGGGCGGCCAGGGCCTCGGCGACGGCGACGGCGTTGCCTGCGTTCGGCACGACCAGGAACTCGTCGTCGGCCAGGCGGTAGGTGATGAGGTCGTCGAGCACGCCGCCCGATCCGTTCACGATGAGGCCGTACTTCGCACGGCCCACTTTCAGGATCGAGTACTTGGCGAGCAGCGCGTAGTCGAGGAACGCGGCGGCATCAGCGCCCGTGATCCGCACCTCGCCCATGTGGGAGAGGTCGAAGATCCCGGCGGATTCGCGGACGGCCCTGTGCTCGGAGAGCTCGGATCCGTACTTGAGCGGCATGTCCCAGCCGCCGAAATCGGTGAAGGACGCCCCCAGTCGGGCGTGCAGGTCGTGGAGGGCAGTGGTCTCAGTCATCGGTGACTCCTGGTGGTGCGAGGGGATCCGCCGGTCCCCGCCGGCGCCCGAGGTGCCTGCTGGCACCCAGCGCGGGCGGGCTCCCGGCGACGGATGCGGATCAGACGGTCTCGAAGGCCTCCGGCGGCGGGCAGGAGCAGACGAGGTTCCGGTCGCCGTATGCGCCGTCGACGCGGCGGACCGGTGGGAAGAACTTCGTCAGGCGCAGGCCCTGGACGGGGAAGACGGCCCGCTCACGGGTGTATGCGCCGTCCCAGTCGTCCATCACGCAGGTCGCGGTGTGCGGGGAGTTCGCGAGCGGCGACTCCTCGTAGGAGTAGTCGGTGCCGATCGCATCGATCTCCTCCCGGATCGTGAGCATCGCCTCGATGAAGCGATCGATCTCGCCCTTGTCCTCGGACTCCGTCGGCTCCATCATGAGGGTGCCGGCGACGGGGAACGCGAGGGTCGGCGCGTGGAAGCCGAAGTCGATGAGGCGCTTGGAGACGTCCTCTGCGGTGACTCCCGTGCGCGCCGTGAGGGCACGCAGGTCGAGGATGCACTCGTGCGCGACGAGCCCAGTGTCACCCGTGTACAGCGTGGGGAACGCGTCCGCGAGCTTCTTCGACACGTAGTTGGCGGTGAGCAGCGCGGTGCGGGTCGCCTCCGTGATGCCCTCACCGCCCATGAGCCGCATGTACGCCCAGCTGATCGGCAGGACGCCGGCGGAGCCGAACATCGTGCCGCTGATGGGGTCGCCCAGTCCGTCGAACTCGCCCGCGACCAGGCGCGGGTCCGTCGCGTCGCCCGGCAGGTACGGTGCGAGGTGCTCGCGCACCGCGACCGGGCCCACGCCGGGGCCGCCGCCGCCGTGCGGGATGCAGAACGTCTTGTGCAGGTTCAGGTGCGAGACGTCGCCGCCGAACTCGCCCGGCTGCGCCAGGCCCACGAGCGCGTTGAGGTTCGCGCCGTCGACGTAGACCTGACCGCCCGCCTCATGCACCTTCTGGCAGACCGTGCGCACGTCCTCCTCGAAGACGCCGTGCGTCGACGGGTAGGTGATCATGATGCCCGCGAGCGTGTCCGCGTGCTTCTCGAGCTTCGCGTCGAGGTCCGTCAGATCGATCGAGCCGTCCTCCGCGGTCTTGACGACCACGACGTCCAGCCCCGCGAGCACTGCGGATGCGGCATTGGTGCCGTGCGCCGACTGCGGGATGATGCAGACGCGGCGGGCGTCGTCGCCGTTGGCCAGGTGGTAGCGGCGGATCGCCAGCAGCCCGGCGAGCTCGCCCTGGGAGCCGGCGTTGGGCTGCAGCGACACGCGGTCGTAGCCGGTCACCTCGACGAGCAGGTCCTCGAGGTCGCCGATGAGCTCGCGCCAGCCGGCGGACTGCTCGGCCGGGACGTAGGGGTGGATCGAGGCGAACTCGGGCCACGTGATCGCTTCCATCTCCACTGCCGCGTTGAGCTTCATGGTGCAGGAGCCAAGCGGGATCATCGTCCGGTCGAGCGCCAGGTCGCGATCCGCCAGCTTGCGCATGTAGCGCATGAGCTGGGTCTCCGAGCCGATCGAGCGGAAGATCGGGTGGGTGAGGAACTCCGTGGTGCGGTGGAGGTCCGTCGTCCAGGCCGGGGCGGCGATCGCCGCGTCCCCGAACGCGCCTTCGCCCGCAGCCTCGAAGGACGCCTCGTCGATCGTCTCCGTCGCTCCCAGCGCGCCGAGCACCGCGTTCGCATCCGCGACGGTGTGCGGCTCGCCGAAGCTCACGGCGACGGTCGTGGAATCGATGCGGCGGATGTTCACGCCCGCCTCATCGGCGGCACGGACAGCGGCATCGGCGTCCGGGACGGTCAGCGCGACGGTGTCGAAGAACTCCGCGTCGTCGCCGCCGGCCAGCGACGTGCCGTCGACCGAGACGACTGCGGCGGCGAAGGAGGTCGCCAGACGGTGGACGCGCGACGCGATGCGGCTGAGGCCCACGGGTCCGTGGTAGACGGCGTAGAAGCTCGCCACGACCGCCAGCAGCGCCTGCGCGGTGCAGATGTTGCTCGTCGCCTTCTGCCGGCGGATGTGCTGCTCGCGCGTCTGGAGCGCCAGGCGGTAGCCGGGCTTGCCGTCCTTGTCGTAGCTCACGCCCACGAGGCGGCCGGGCAGCTGGCGCTGCAGGCCCGACTTCACGGCCATGAAGCCTGCGTGGGGGCCGCCGAAGAACAGGGGGACGCCGAACCGCTGGGCGGAGCCCACCGCGATGTCGGCACCCTGCGAGCCGGGATCCTTGAGCAGTGTGAGCGCGAGGAGGTCGGCTGCGAAGGTGACGAGCGCGCCGCGCTCTTTGGCCCCTGCGATCGCGTCGTCGAAGGAGCGGACGCGGCCGGAGGTGCCGGGCTGGGCGACGACGATGCCGAACACCTCTTCGCCCACGAGGCCCCGGGAGAGGTCCTCGACGCGGACGGTGAAGTCCATCGCGCGGGCACGGGCGCGGACGACGGCGATCGACTGCGGGTGGAGCTCGGAGTCGAGCACCACGGTCGATCCCTTCTTCGAGGCGCGGCGCATGAGCAGGACGGCCTCTGCGACCGCGGTGGCCTCGTCGAGGAGCGAGGCGTTCGCGATGTCGAGTCCCGTGAGGTCCTGGACCGCGGTCTGGAAGTTCAGCAGGGCCTCGAGGCGGCCCTGGCTGATCTCCGGCTGGTACGGGGTGTAGGCGGTGTACCAGGCGGGGTTCTCCACGACGTTGCGGCGGATGACCGCCGGGGTGGTCGTGTCGTGGAAGCCCTGCCCGATCATCTGGACGCGCATCGTGTTCTTCGCGGCGAGCTCACGCAGCCGTGCGAGAGTCTCGCGCTCCCCCATCGGAGCGTAGGTGAGCGGATCCGCCTGTGCGATGTTCGTCGGCACGGCCTCGGCGGCCAGCGCCTCGAGCGAGTCGTAGCCCAGCTCTGCGAGCATCTCCTGCGTCTGCGAAGCGCGCGGACCGATGTGCCGGTCAGCGAAGGGGCGGGGTGCGTCTCCCCGTGCCGCACTCACGTGCGACAGTGCGGCGGCCGCATCAGGGGTCCGGGTTTCAGCGCCTGCGGTCATCGAGGATCTCCTCCGTCGGGTGCGTCCATCACGGGGACGGACACTGATCGGTTCGTCCTCCCCGCTCTGTCGACGTCCTGCACTGCCCGTCCGGATCTCTTCGGACGCACGGTCAGCCCGCTTCAGAGTCGCCTGCACATCGCGGTACTGGGCCTGAGAGTTTCCCGGGGAGGGATTGCACCTACGGCGCCGCCTGAGCGGCTCTCCCACGCTGTGTCGTATCGGCGTATCTGGAATACAGGATAGGCGACGGGGCACCGGACTGGCCACCCCTCGCGTTGACTCATAGAAGATGTCCGCGTAGCAGCATTCGAAGAATCATTTGAGAATGTCCGCGTAGCGGTGTGTCTGCCGGGCCGGTGTCCGCTGGCCCGGCACGGTGAGGCATGGAGCGATTGACGATGAGTGAACGCAAGGCATTTACGAAGGCCACCGCGACCCGGTACGCCCGGTCGAGCCGGGCGCAGAAGACGATCATCCTGGACGAGTTGTGCGCGGCGACCGGCTGGCACCGTGATCATGCACGCCGGGCACTGCGGCAACGGCTCGAGCTCACAGTCGTCAAACCACGCCCGCCCCGGCCACCGATCTACGGGGAGGCGGTGATCGCTGCTCTGCGGTTCTGCTGGGCAGTCCAAGGCACCCCGTGCGGGCGACTGCTGGCAGCAGCCCTGCCGGACCTGGTGCCCCGGCTGCGCCGGCTCAAGGAGCTCGAGATCGATGACGCCACGGCGGCGTTGCTGGTCAAGATCGCCCCGGCCACCATCGACCGGCGGCTGAAGGCCGACCGGGCCAAACTCGCCCCGCGGGGCCGGTCCCACACCAAACCGGGCACTCTGCTCAAAGACTCGATCCCGATGCGGACCTGGGCCGAATGGGACGACGCGGTGCCCGGGTTCGTCGAGATCGATCTGGTCGGCCACGAGGGCGGCAACGCGCAGGGCGAGTTCTGTTTCACCCTGGATATCACCGACATCGCGACCGGGTGGACCGAGACTCGTTCGGTGAAGAACAAGGCCCAGAAGTGGGTGTTCGCCGCGATCAAGGACGCTACCGCGGCGTTCCCGTTCCCGATCCGCGGCATCGATTCGGATAACGGCAGCGAGTTCATCAACTGGGAGCTGTTTCGCTGGTGTGAGCAGGAGAAATTGACGTTCACCCGGTCCCGGTCGGGCAACAAGAACGACGGGGCGCACGTGGAGCAGAAGAACTGGCATATCGTGCGCCAGACGGTTGGCTACCACCGCTACGACACTCCAGCAGAGCTGGAGCTGCTGGGCCGGATCTGGGCGCTGCAGCGGCTCCTGACGAATCATTTCGCCCCGCAGCAGAAACTCGTCGCGAAGGAACGCCACGGGGCGAAGATCTGTTATGTCTCAAGAGATGGGTGACAGTTCTGCATCAGGACATCGGTGACAGTGTGGGGCGTCTTGGTGGTGACACTTCCCGACTGTGATTGAGGGGTGAGCAGAAACGAACCCGTTGATCCCCGCG
>NZ_FXZF01000097.1:0-1320 GCF_900169375.1 Brevibacterium sp. Mu109 | reverse complement strand
CAATGGCCGACTCGAGCATCTGCGCGGGATCGCGCTTGGGTTCCGGAACCTGAGGCACTACATCGACAGGAGTCTGCTCGAAGCCGGCGGTTTCAGACCTCGACTACACCCTCGTTCGTGAAGAGCCAGATAAGGACCAAGCACTGCCGAGCGCAGTTCGATCGAATCGACTATTCCACCCATGCAGCCTAGGTAGTTGTGAGTGCGTGGCTATCTCAGTGACGAGATGGGAAGCGAATGCGTCGATCAGCAAGCTCAGCGATTTAGGTTTACTGGTGCTGCGTTGGGGGAGTATGGAGTTGATGGGCTCAATCCCGCTGGATCTTCACTTCAACGGCCTGAGGTGAATCATGCAGTGTCCTTCGCATAGCCGAGGGGTTCGTTCATGAGTGCTGGGTGGGATGGTGTCGACGAGATTCGTTGAGGGCGCTATCGAGTTTGATACTGGAGATCGGTCTTCGGCCTCGGAGCGTGACCTCGACTGAAGAGGGCCGCCGAGTTGAAGTTGTTCAATGATTTCAGATGCCGGGGGCCGCGTTCATGGTCTTCATGGGTATTGTCGCGACATGCTCGATCGATCACGGGTTTCGCCTCGAGCTTGGCTGGCTCTTGGGCCAACGATCGTTATAATGCGAGCCGATTAGTGCTTCGGACCCCGAGACGAACTAGCTGTGGAAGGAATCCGGGATAGGAGAAGCGCGAACACTGTTGTTGCCGGCATGGTGATGATAATCCCGATGACACCTGCCAGCATCTGGGTCAGTGTCGTGGACACGGTGTCGGTCTGGAGGAAGGCCGATAAAGGCTGATTGTAGGTGTGGGCGAGCACGAACGCGGCGAGGCCCGCTCCGACGACTGAGAAGCTGATGGTGTAGATCGCTGAGGCAGAGTGGTCCCTTCCAACGGAAAGGGCAGTCGGGACTATCACTTTCCATTGGGGCCGTGTGTCTGGGGCGGTGTGAGAGAAAACGGTCGCGGCTTGCGCCGCAGCGATATCGTTGAGGATTCCAATCAATGCGATGAGCAACGCAGACAAAGAGAGTGTCGAAAGGTCGATGTTGAGGTTGGTGTACGTGAGTGCGGAGGCCGATTCATCGGCAGGACCTAGGCGCAACCAGGTTGACAAGAGTGTCCCTGCGGCCATTGCGGTGGCGGCTCCGCACATGGTTCCTCCCCATGCGGCGAGCGTTTTCGGGCTCTTCGTAATTGAGGGTGTAGACCCCAGGTGCTGAAGGCCGGGTCGTGTCGCTCCACGGATAGACGTCGAGGTCTCCCGATGATGGAAGTTCTCACACACTCCATCCGGAAGACCTCGACATG
>NZ_FXZF01000098.1:0-1293 GCF_900169375.1 Brevibacterium sp. Mu109 | reverse complement strand
GGCTACTGGGAGTAGCCGCCAGGACGACAGGTGCCGGCCCCGAGCACACGCTCGGGGCCAGTACCACTCCCACCGAGCACCAGTACCAGGTACGTGGACTATCCGTACCAACCGACGCTACGCGCCACTTGAGAACGGCGGACGAGAAGAGTCTCGGGCACAACAGCTGATTCGCGACGTTGCTGAGTGCGCTGTGCACATCCTGCCGAGGTCGTAGCCGTGATCGAGAAGCGTGAGAACGGCACGTACCGTGTGAGGGTCTACCATCGCTCACGCTATGTGGGATCGCGTACGTTCCGGAGACTGACTGACGCTCGAGCGTGGGAGCGCCAACAATCTGACGCACTAGCGAGCGGAACGTGGATTAGCCCCGCTGCGGGCTCGATCACCGTACGTGAGTGGCTGGACGTGTGGATGACAGCCCGGAGACAGACGAAGCGAACGAGCACTCTCCGCATCGAGGGTCTGATCAAGAATCACGTGGTCCCGAATTTTGGCCGTCGGCCACTGACAAGTGTGGCACCGAGTGAAGTCGCAGAGTGGGCCCAGACGCTCGCCGCTCAGCGGTCGCCTTCGACTGCTCGCCAAGCACTAGGAGTCGTACGGCAGGCATACTCCATGGCCGTTCGTGATGGCCGAGTGGCACGCAACCCAACGGTGGGCATCAAGCTGCCTAGGACTCAGCGAAATGAACCCCGTCCGTTGACCCATACGCAAGTATGGAAACTCGCTGAAGCGTCAGAGACAGCTCGGGACCGGCTACTCATCTTGGTCATGGCGTATGGAGGATTGCGCTGGGGTGAAGCTACCGCGCTCACCCTTCAGAGCCTCCGGCCAGGTGGCCTCCGACTGACACACGCCATGGCTGAGACGAACAAGCCGGTCCGGTCCTCCCTGAAGGATTGGGAAGCCAGAGACGTTCCGCTTCCAGCGACCGTAAATCGGGAGCTGACCGCGTGGGCTGCTACTAAAGGTGGGAGCGAGCTGCTGTTTGCTTCATCGACGGGGACGGCACTTCGCAACTCGAACTGGCGTCGGCGTGTGTTCGATCCGGCATGTAGTTCTCTTGGCCTAGAGATCACGCCTCACAATCTTCGCGATACGGCAGCGAGCTTGGCGATTGCAGCGGGAGCCTCCGTGGTGGCGGTCGCTCGCCTACTTGGACAGGTCAAGTCCCGTGTAGTGGTGTAACGGTTGGATCCTTCGCTGAGGGGTCTCAGGCGCTGAGTTCGAGGGCGTGGTCGGGGTCGGTGCTCACCTCGCCTCCGGTGGTCTCGACGGACGTGAGTCGGC
>NZ_FXZF01000099.1:0-1232 GCF_900169375.1 Brevibacterium sp. Mu109 | reverse complement strand
AAGGGGTATCCATCTTGATGCCGATGGACGGGGCCGGTCTGCCGGGTAGGGTCGGGTGACGTAAGGGCCCCCGCGCTGCGTCAACAGCCGGGGGCATGGACTACACCGTCAAGGGGTGTATGTCGTGGCCGATTCTACCGGCGCGCGCAGTGGCGACGATCTCGAACCCGGACTGGACTACCCGCGCGACCTCGCCGAGCTCCGGGCGTGGTTCCCCACGGACGCAGAGTGCCTGGACTACCTGGACTGGCTCCGCTGGCCAGACGGGTTCTGCTGTCCGCACTGCGCCTCGACGTCGGCCGGACGCGACACGGTGGGCCGGCATCGTTGCCGGGGCTGCTGGCGCAGAGTGTCGGTCACCTCGGGCACGATCTTCGACAAGACCCGTATCCCGCTGTCGGTGTGGTTCGAGGTGGTCTGGCTGGTGACGTCCTCGAAGACGGGCGTTCCGGCCGCGCACCTGCACCGGGTGCTGCCAATCAGCTCGTACCAGAGCGCGTGGGCGATGCTGGCCCGACTCCGCCAGGTCATGACCAGTGACCAGAGCGCTCTGCTGTCGGGCAGGGTCGAGGTCGACGAGACGTTCATCGGCGGGCCCCGCCCCGGCGTGCGGGGACGAGGAGCGCTGGGGAAGACCCTGGTCGCCGGGGCCATCGAGATCACCGACCACGGGTGGGGCAGAGCTCGGATGGGCGTGATCGAGGACGCGACCACGGCGTCGCTGAAGGCCTTCGCAGCGAAGACCATAGCGACGGACTCGGTCGTGGTCACCGACGGGCTCAGGTCCTACCCGCCAGCCCTTCACGGCTATGAGCACGAGGCGATCAACGTCGCCTCCTCGGGAAGGCCAGCGCACGAGTCACTGCCGGCGGTTCACCGACTGTTCGCACTGGCCAAACGAACCCTGGAGGGCACCTACCAGGGTGCAGGCACGGGCAAGCACCTGCCCGAGTACCTCGATGAGTTCGTCTTCCGCTTCAACCGGCGCAACTCACGCCACCGCGGCCTGGTGTTCCTACGCCTCCTGGAACGTGCCGTGGACGCGTCCCCAGTGACCTACCGCGATCTCGTCCGCGACTCCCAGCCGAAGAAGACTCGTCCGCAGGGGCGAAGAGGACCTCGCTCGAGGCCCAGTAGCCTCGACCAGGCAACCTCTCCCAGGCCCTGGCGCCGAACTCCCTGACCACCAGCCCGCACCGATCCACCTATCGGCACCAAGATGGATACCCCTT
>NZ_FXZF01000101.1:0-1212 GCF_900169375.1 Brevibacterium sp. Mu109 | reverse complement strand
CGAAGCAGGTGGAGAACGAGATCCGCGATCTCGACGGCGGGTCGTACGAATGGAGGGGCTATATCTCGGTGAACGCTGTTCGCGAGGAGCGCATGTGGTTCGAGGACTTCGGTCTCGACTCCCGCTCGCTCTCTGGTGTCAAGGTTGCGGCCGTCGGCGGCCGCACCGCCGCCTCACTCATCGATTGGGGCATCACCCCCGACCTCGTCCCCGACGGCGAACACTCGGCTCGTGGCCTGGCCGCGGCCTGGCCGGACTACGTCGACGATATCGACCCCATGAACACCGTGTTGCTGCCGCGCGCCGACATCGCCACCGAGGTGCTCGTGGCCGGCCTGCTCGAGAAGGGCTGGGACGTCGACGACGTCACCGCGTACCGCACGGTGCGCGCCTCCCCGCCGCCGGCTCCGATCCGGGAGGCGATCAAGGCCGGTGATTTCGACGCGTTCCTCTTCACCTCCTCCTCGACGGTGCGCAACCTCGTCGGCATCGCCGGCAAACCCGCCGCCACCTCGGTGATCTGCTGCATCGGACCGGCCACGGCGAACACCGCGGAGGAGCACGGCCTGCGCGTCGACGTCCTCGCCGAGGAGGCCAACCTCACCTCCCTCATCGACGGACTCGTCGCGTTTGCGACGAGGATGCGCGATGAGGACCTCGCCGCCGGGCAGACCCCGATGCGCCCCAGCCAGAAACGCCGGAGAAAGAAGGCCTGACATGGCACCGATCATCCGTCCGCGCCGCCTGCGCTCGACCCCGGCGATGCGCCGCCTCGTGAGCGAGGTCCGGCTCCATCCCGCCGACCTCGTCCTGCCCATGTTCGTCAAGGAGTCCCTCAGCCAGCCCGCGCCGCTCTCGGGCCTGCCCGGGGACGTCCACCACGAGACGGTCATCATGGCCGACCTCTGCATCGACGAGTTCACCTCCCACGGCCACTGCGGGGTGCTCGACGAGGCCGGCCGCGTCGACAACGACGCCACCCTCGTCCGCTACGCGTCGATGGCCGTCGCCCAGGCCCGAGCCGGCGCCCACGTCGTCGGTCTCTCAGGGATGATGGACGGCCAGGTCGCCGTGTGCCGGGAGGCCCTCGACGACCATGGCTTCACCGATGTCGTCGTCCTCGGCTACACCGCGAAGTACGCCTCGGCGTTCTACGGGCCCTTCCGCGAGGCCGTCGACTCCGAGCTCAAGGGCGACCGCAAGACCTATCAG
>NZ_FXZF01000102.1:0-1211 GCF_900169375.1 Brevibacterium sp. Mu109 | reverse complement strand
GGCGTACGCTCCTGATCTCGGATGGTGCGATGCGTGCCCAGCCCGCGGTGAAATGGTCCTCGACGCAGACCAGCCGCGCCGAAACCGGCTCTAGTGCCGATCGCGACTCGTCCGGGAGCCCGGTTGCGTCCTGATCCGAGTGTTGCGAGGTGTCGTCACCCTGACTCTCGAACCTGGGCAAGATTCGACGTCTATCGCTGTTCCCGGGAATCCGCGCCAAGGCACGGTCAATCGATGCGGTCGACCGGTGTACCGGCCGTCTCGTCACACCCTCTGGACCCTCCCCGGATGCTCGAACGACGTCGGTGAAAGGTCCGGGCTCGGGACTAGAGACATGCAACGAGCGGGCGGAGATCTCGTGCTCGGTCATCCAGCGATAGGCAGTGGTCCTATTCTCAGGCAGGGTGATGACGAGCTCATCCCCCTCAGTGACGCGCACCTGCGTTCCTCCCGCGGTGAGACCGACTGGCCACACGTCAACGGCACCGCGAGGTCGGTGCCCATGGCACAGCTCCGTCTTGGCCTGAACAGGCTTGCGTCTAAGCAGATCGTCGCGTGTTGCGGTGCTGATGATGTCCAAGTTCGAGAGCTGGCGAGAGGCTGCTTCGTAACTTGCTCCCATGTCTCGGGCGCTGACGTAGTCGGTGACTCCATGGCGTGCGCAGGCTGCAAAAACGAGAGGGGGCGGCATCAGAAGCTGTCCCGCGAACAGTTGGGCGAGCTGCTCGCGGTCGCCAGTGGGATAGAAGATGTCCTCCTCGCTGTCGAATGCCGGCTCGTTAATGTCGAGGACCCAGTGCCCAATCTCGTGCGCTGCGGTGTACCGCTGGACCGCTGGACCGCGCTGAGTCGTGAGCATGATGCCGCCGTTCCCCTTGGGCACGGACGCACCCAGGAGGTTGTCGAGGCGATTGAAGACCAGCCATAGTCCTAGTCGATCGACGATGTCGAAGACGTCGACAGCCTCCGCCTGGTCGATCTCCAGGTCGTTGAGGAGGTCATCGGCCGCTTGCAGAGCGTTCCGGCGTTGCGCGATGCTGGCCATGGTCATCCACCTGGTTCGTCGTCAGGCTCGCTGGCGGTCGATTCTCCGGCGGAGGACCGCCGCAACTGAGACTGATTTGCCTCCCCACGACGAACCGGGAGCGGTCGACTCCGAGCTACGGGTGGCGCATCTCCAGCAGCAAGGAACTGCGCGAAGCGGAGTACCT
>NZ_FXZF01000103.1:0-1209 GCF_900169375.1 Brevibacterium sp. Mu109 | reverse complement strand
GGATGGAAACGAATAGTCGCGGGCGGCGCAATTCACGCATTTCGCCGCGTAGGGGCGGGCCTCCAGCCGCGCCTCGGCGATGGGTCTGCCGCAGCCGATGCAGGTCCCGAACGTGCCAGCGTTCAGGCGGTCAACCGCCTCGGCGATCTCCTCGAGACGGTCCTCGGACTGTTCGAGCAACGTCGCGGCCTGCGACCGTTCGAAGGCGAGCGTCGCCCCTTCCGGATCGTGTTCGTCGTCGCTGTTGTCGCCCTGGCGAGCGGCCGAGACCTCATCGATTCCCTGAGTCAGGCGGCTGATGAGCGCCTGCGTCTCCGCCCGCTCATCCTCTAGCCGCTGCCGCATCGTCGCTTCATCGATCATCGTCGTCTCCTCGGCTTCGACTGGTCCGTCGTCCTGCGTTATCGTCGTTCGTCGCCTCGAACCCTCAGGCTTCCAGCGCCTCGGACGCTTCGAGCCAGCGCATCTCGAGCTCGTCGAGTTCGTCCTGGGACTCGCGGATCGCTGCCGTGAGCTCCGCCAGTCCTTCGAAGTCGGTTTGGTCGTGGCCGGCCATCGCCTCGTGCTTCTGCGCGATCTGAGTGTTCGGCTTGTCCATCCGCCGTTCGATCGCGGACACTTCCTTCTTCGCCGCCCGGGCTTCCGCACCGGACAGTCTCGGAGCCGACGAGGATCCCTCGCTCGCCGAGGCGGCCCCACCGTTCCCGTGCCCGGACCCTCCGGTGGGTGCTGAGCTCGTCGGTGCGGTGTTCCCGGGTCCACCGGCTCCCGCCGCTGCCGCGCCCACGCCGGCCGCCGCGGTCCCGGCGGCCGCGGTCCCGCTTTCGCCCTGGTCGACGGTCTCCGGGGAGAGCCTGCGCACCTGCTTCGGCGGGGCCGCTGCTTCGGCTTCCTCGCGCCGCGCGGCAGCCGAAGCATCGAGGGCGGCGAGGCGGCGCCTGGCCTCCTCCTCCTTCGCACGTGCGAGGTCTCGAACATCCCGCCGAGGAACCACGAACCGTCGTCCTCGTCGTCGATGATCACGCGGGTGTCGTTGTCGTCGTCCTCCACGTCGACGGCGACGATGTCCATCGCCTGCGTGTCCGGGTCGGGTTCATCGCGGTTGAGGATCGGGGTCGTGAGATTCTCGTCGTACTCATGCGCGGAGTAGCCGGAGTACTCCGAGTACGTCTGCTCGGGGGACCACTCGTCCCAGTCCTTCGCGGCGTT
>NZ_FXZF01000104.1:0-1186 GCF_900169375.1 Brevibacterium sp. Mu109 | reverse complement strand
GAAGATCGGCAACCGCTTCCCGGCACTGGCGAAGGGCGAGTGGTCGCAGCTGATCGTGTCTCTGCCCACCGAGTGGGTCGAGGTCGTCGTGATGGCCGAAGAGCTGCGCGTCTCACTGTTCGCGAACTCGCTGGGCACAGCACATCCGGTGTCGGAGAAGCGCATCGCGAAGGCTCTCGCCCAGCTCTGAGCAGACCATTTCTCACCGGCAGCTGCCGCCGGGGCCCGCGAACGTCAGACGTCGGCGAAGAAGGCGCTGAAGAGCCACCACAGCGGCAGAGCTCCGGCGGCAAGAAGGGTCGCGACACTCGACCAGAGGCGCCACGTCCACGGGCGACGGCGGGTGCCGATGAAGAGGAACGCGAGATAGAAGATGAGGCAGAAGGCCCCCGACAGGCTGAGCAGCACCATCCCGGCCGCCTCGCTGCCGGAGGTGCCGAGATCGAAGAGGTACTTCGTCGTCTGCGCTATCTGCCAGGAGAACCAGATCGCCGCGCACAGCAGCGGGGCACCCAGGACTCCCGCGACGATGAGCGGTAAGGCTTTGAGCCAGCGGTCCTTCGGCCCCGCCCCGCCCCTATGGTTCCGGCCGCCGGACGCCCGGCACAAGCTGACCCCACCCTGGGACGGAGGGGACACGCCGGATGAGCGCGAAGAACGATAGGAGATTGCGGTGACTTGTGGCCAGTATTCCGTCAAGGACATCCGACACGAGGCGTCCCGCCGCCGCGCGTTCGCTGTCATCTCCCACCCCGACGCGGGCAAATCGACGACCACCGAGGCGCTCGCCCTCCACGCGCGGGCGATCGGTCAGGCCGGCGCCACCCACGGAAAGGCCGGCCGCCGCGCCACCGTCTCCGACTGGATGCAGATGGAGCAGGACCGCGGGATCTCGATCTCCTCGGCGGCCCTCCAGTTCGAGTACCGCGATGCCGTCGTCATGCTCATCGACACCGCCAAAGGCCTCGAGTCGCAGACGATGAAGCTCTTCGAAGTCTGCGCCCACCGGAACATCCCGATCATCACCGTCGTCAACAAGTGGGACCGTCCCGGACTCGATGCGCTCGCCCTCATGGACGAGGTCCAGCAGCGCACCGGCCTCCTTCCCACCCCGATCACGTGGCCCGTCGGCCAGTCCGGTGACTTCCGCGGCGTCCTCGACCGGATCACCGGCGAGTACACGAAG
>NZ_FXZF01000105.1:0-1186 GCF_900169375.1 Brevibacterium sp. Mu109 | reverse complement strand
CACCGGCTGTCCCGGATGCGGCGTCATCGCCACTGGCCACGGACGTGTGACCGTGACTCTGATCGATGCGCCCTTCGCGGGACGCCCGACCCGTCTGCGGTGGCGAAAGCGCCGCTGGATCTGCCCCGAGTCCGCCTGCCCGGTGGTGTCCTTCCTCGAGCAGTCCACTCAGGTAGCGGCCCCGCGCGGTAGGTTGACGACCCGTGCGGTGTCCTGGGCGGTTCGTCAGCTGCGCTACGAGAACGCCTCGATCCAGGGGCTGGCTCGACAGCTGGGCACGACGTGGAACACCCTGTGGTCCCAGGTCCGCCCCCGCCTGGCCGACGCCGCTGCGGATCCGGCCCGTTTCGACGGCGTCGAAGTCCTGGGCGTCGACGAGCACATCTGGCACCACACGAGTCCTCGCAGGCGGGGGCCGAAAGAGCTGACCGGCATGGTCGATCTCTCCCGCAGTCGACACCCGACCGCCCGCTTGCTGGACCTCGTCCCGGGACGCTCCGGGACGGTTTACAAGGACTGGCTCCACGCGCGCGGCCCCGCCTTCCGTGATGGAATCAAGGTCGCGACTCTGGACCCGTTCCAGGGCTACAAGAACGCGATCGATGACCAGCTGGAAGACGCCACCTGCGTACTCGATGCCTTCCACATCGTCAAGCTCGCCACCAGCGCCGTCGATGATGTCCGCCGTCGTATCCAGCAGCAGACGCTCGGGCACCGGGGACGCAGGGGCGACCCCCTCTACGGCATCCGCACCATCCTGAGGGCCGGACGCGAACGCCTCACCGACCGGCAACAGGCGCGTCTGCAGTCGGCGTTCGTCGCGCATGAGGATCATGTCGCTGTCGAGGTCGCCTACCAGTGCGCCCAGGACGTGAGGGACATGTTCCACCAGGACGCTCTCGCCCAGGGCCGCCGGCTCGCCATCCGCGTCATCGAGGCTTTGCCGACGTGTCCGATCCCGGAGATCGCCCGGCTGGGCAGGACTCTGCGGAAGTGGAAGACGACGATCCTGGCGTACTTCGATACCGACGGTGCCAGCAACGGTGGTACCGAGGCCGTCAACGGGCTCATCGAGCTCGGTCGGCGTATCGCTCGCGGGTTCCGCAACTTCGATCACTATCGACTCCGCATGCTCCTAATCGCCGGCGGGCTGGATGCCTCAACCCACACTCAACTCTGAAGAGCC
>NZ_FXZF01000117.1:0-1059 GCF_900169375.1 Brevibacterium sp. Mu109 | reverse complement strand
ATCAGCCGCGGCGCGGCCCTCAGCGGTGCCGCCCTCCGCGCCGGCACCCACACTGCCGTCCTCGTCGCTCGCCGTCAGCTCGGTGCCGCCCGCCGCCTCAACAGCGACCGGCACGTAGCCGTCGATGCGCTTGGCGTCGTAGCGGGGCTGATCGAGGATGCCGTGGCGCTTCGCGACGATCGCGGGGATGAGCGCCTGTCCGGAGACGTTGAGCGCGGTGCGGCCCATGTCGACGATCGGTTCGATCGCGATGCCGAAGAACTGCGCGACGAAGACCGCGGCGATCGCCGGGTAGATGGCCGCGCAGCCGTCCATCTTCGTCGTCGCGCCGAAGGGCACGGCGAAGGCCGCGTAGCCCTGCGGGACGCCGAAGTTGTCGGTCGCGACCTTCTGGGTCACGGGCATGGTGCCGATCGAGGACCGGGAGACGAAGCCCATCTGGGCGGCCGGCCACACGCCGGAGAAATACTGACGAGCTGAGAGGCCGTTGAGCTTAGCCAGCGTCGGATAGACGACGAAGAAGACGATCGCCAATCCCACGTACACAGCAACGACGAACCACAGCAGGGAACCCATGGTCGACCACCCGTAGGAGTTGACCGCATTGCCGATGAGGCCGAGGGTGCCGATCGGTGCGATGCGCACGATCCACCAGACCACCTTCTGCACGACAGCCAAGGCCGCTTCGACGAACTGGAGGAACGGTTCGGCGGCCTTGCCGACCTTGACCGCGGCGATGCCGATGGCACCGGAGACGATGATGAGCTGGAGGACGTTGAAGTCGACCTCGGAGACGAGCGCCCCGGTGTCACCGGGCGCCGTCGAGACCTCGAGGCCGAGGAAGTTGACCGGGATGAGTCCGGTGAGGAACCCGATCCAGCTGCCCTCGTGTTCGGGCGCCTGGCCCTGCAGGGAGCTCGCATCGGCGTGGACGCCCGGCTGCATGATGAGGGCGATGAGCAGGCCGATGACGACGGCGATGAAGGCGGTGAGCGCGAACCACAGCAGCGTCGAGACCGCGAGGCGGGCGGCGTTGGTCACCTTCCTCAGGTTGCCGAT
>NZ_FXZF01000106.1:0-1161 GCF_900169375.1 Brevibacterium sp. Mu109 | reverse complement strand
ACGACCAGGCGTTCGAGGTGCTCAAACAGGTCCGATCGACCGAACGCGCCGAGGCGGAGATGAAGGAGGTCGAGCTCCTCGCCGAGGAGGAGGAGAAGTCGAAGACGGGCGGACTGTCCGACCTCGCCTCGAAGTGGGTGCTGCGCCTCGTCATCATCGGCGTCGGCCTCGGCATCGCCCAGCAGCTCACCGGCATCAACTCGGTGATGTACTACGGCACTCAGCTGCTCACCGACGCCGGTTTCTCCGCCGACGCCGCAATCATCGCGAACACCTTCAACGGACTCTTCTCCGTCCTCGGCGTCACCGTCGGCATCATGCTCATCAACAAGCTGCCGCGGCGGGTCATGCTGCTCGGCGGGTTCACACTCACGAGCACGTTCCACCTCCTCATCGGCCTCTCCGCGGTGTTCCTCCCGGACGGGCAGTTCAAGGCGTACGCGATCCTCGTCTTCGTCGTCCTCTTCGTCTTCTCGATGCAGGGCACGCTCGGACCCCTCGTATGGCTCATGCTCGCCGAGATCTTCCCGCTGAAGATCCGCTCGTTCGCCATGGGCATCTGCGTCTTCGCCCTGTGGATGGCCAATGCCGCCGTGGCCCAGTTCTTCCCCAGCGTCGTCGCCGGCATGGGGATCGCGAACACCTTCTTCATGTTCGCCGGCCTCGGAGTCCTCGCCCTCATCTTCATCTACTTCATGGTCCCCGAAACCAGGAACAAGACCCTCGAGGACCTCGAGGAGGAGTTCCGCACGAAGTACGGTCGCTGAGGGTCCCGAGTATCCTCGATGACACATCCCAGCCCACCGAGCATCCAAGGAGTGACCATGGCCATCATGGTGGCAGTCCCCGACAACGCCTCAGCCGACGCAGCCGTCACGGCCGCGATCGGCGAAGCCCGGCATTTCGACACGAATCTCGTCGTCGTCCCGCGGTCGCCGTCCTCGTCGAACTCGAGGAACGCGACGACATCGCGCGCCTCGTCATCGGCATGAAGCGCCGATCCCGGGTCGGCAAGGCCCTCATGGGCTCGGTGAGCCAGCGGCTGCTCCTCGACTCGCCGGTGCCGGTGCTCGCGGTCAAGGCCTGATCACTCGGCGTTCGGCCAGTGATGCGCCGGCCTCATCAGCGTCGGAGTCCGTGGCGAAGTCCTCGGGGCGGACG
>NZ_FXZF01000107.1:0-1158 GCF_900169375.1 Brevibacterium sp. Mu109 | reverse complement strand
TGACCTGGGGCGCCATCTCCGTCCCCACTTTGATGAACGATGCATCGAGCGCCCCAGCGGCCGCGAGCAGGTCAGCCCAGTCCTGCCGCCAATCACCAGAGTCCTCTGTCCACCATCGGGAGCACAGTTCGACTTCGACATGGCTGAGCCCCGATGCCCTGATCTCCTCGGCCAGCAGTTCGTATCCTATGGTGTCGCGGACCTGGCGGAGATCGTCGAGGACGAACCCCACCCCCGCCCATCCAGTTTCGGCGGCCACCCGCACGCGCGTCACGGCAGCGTGTGGACTCGCCTCCGATGCGCGCATCGGTGCCGCGTCTCCGGCGCTCGTCCAACATGTCGCCACCAGTTGAGGATCGTTCATCGCTCGTCCCTCAGCTTCCGCCAGGCAAGGAAGTCGTAGGCGAGTCCGGATTCGATGCCCTCCTCCATCTTCTCCAGCGAGATTCCCCGTGTTTCGGGCACCTGGGTGGCGACGAAGATCAGTGCGACGACCCCGACTCCAGCGAAGACGAAGAAGACTCCTGAGATGCCGATGGCGGCGACGAGTGAGGGGAACACCAGAGCGATGACTCCGTTCATTCCCCACCCGAAGAGCTGCGAGATTCCGATCCCGACTCCTCTCATCGGAAGCGGGAACACCTCAGCCAGCCACACCCACACTGCGACGTTGAGGAAGGTCTGCATCGACGCGACGAAGCCGACGATGAGTGCGAGAATCACCCATGCTCGCAGGGGATTGTCCTCGGACATATACATCGAGCTCAGGCCGATGAGCAGGTGGAATGTAGTGGTGAGTGCCAGCCCGGTGATGAACGTCGTGCGACGGTCGACACGGTCCATCATGTAGAGTGCGACGAATCCGCCGAGCACTGCGACGACTCCGGGAGCGCTGTTGGCGATGAGCGCCGCGTTGGCCGCGAATCCCGACTCGATGAGCACGATCTGCCCGTAGTACATGATCGAGTTGATGCCCGTCAGCTGCTGACATACGGCGACGCCGATGCCGACGAGAACGATCCTGATCAGCCATTTGTTGAAGACGAACTTGCGATAGCCGACTCGCTGGTCTCCGGTTGTCGCTTCGGCGACCAGCTCGACGGCCCCCAGCTCAGCGGCCGCGCGCTCTTCAGTGCGCACCGTTCGCAGAACTTGCAG
>NZ_FXZF01000109.1:0-1149 GCF_900169375.1 Brevibacterium sp. Mu109 | reverse complement strand
GGACGCCTCGAGCATCTGCGGGGCATTGGTCTGGGCTTCAGGAACTTCGAGCACTACGTGCTGCGCTGTCTGCTCCACTCCGGGCAGCTATCGGCCCGGGTCAACGCACTCTGAAACCGGAAGAGCCCGGAATGCCCACCAGCGTCAGGTGCTCGTTCACGACGATCCGCGTGCGGTCCTTGACTCGGGCCGTCCCGCCCCAGCGCATCTTGACCACTTCCAGCGCCGAGGCCGCAGCAGGATCCGCTCCCAAGCTCCACTCCTCGTGGAGCGTGAACGGAGTGACGTCTTCGTAGCCGATGTGCAGTTCGAAGAGCTCGCGTCCAGCGCGCTCGAAGGCGTAGAAATCGTCGGCACTGTCCGGTAGCGGGAGCCGCGGCAGCTGCCGTTTCAGGTCGGCCGCGAACGTGGTGCGGTACTGCTCCGAGTGAAGGAGCGCATAGATCGACGCGAAGATCTCATCCTTCGTCACCTGTTCCCCGAACGCAGTCTGGTAGCGCGTGAGTGCGTCATCGGAAACATTGTCGATGCGACGGTAGCCGTCGACAATAGGCTCATCGGTCGAGCCGATCGCGAGCTCGCCGTCGTCGACGGGCTCGTAGGTATAGCGGGAGAAGAACTGGCCCGAATCAAGCAGGTGCAGATTCGGGATAGAGTCGACTGCAATGACTGAGAAATCGTGATGAGAGCTCACTCCGGTAACCAAGAATCCAAAATTCGCGTGCGCCGCGGTCGGAAACAGATCCGGAATCCTCCCTTGCCGCTCGTTAAAAGTTTTGGAGAACCCAACAACCTGAGCATTGAACGGACGATAGCTCGATCCCCTAATGGTATCACTCGACACGTTCTCATGCTGAGTACGCAATAGACTCCGCTTGAGTCCGGCCGACCAAGAGATCCGAGAGGAGTCAGACCATTCAGGAGCCTGCCGCAACCAATCCTCTACTCCTCCTCTCGATCCCCGAGTGGCCGCAAATTCCGACGCATAAACGCGGTACTCGTCCCGAGCTGCCTTTAGATTTAAGGGGTATCCATCTTGATGCCGATGGACGGGGCCGGTCTGCCGGGTAGGGTCGGGTGACGTAAGGGCCCCCGCGCTGCGTCAACAGCCGGGGGCATGGACTACACCGTCAAGGGGTGTATGTCGTG
>NZ_FXZF01000111.1:0-1132 GCF_900169375.1 Brevibacterium sp. Mu109 | reverse complement strand
CACGCGGCGTTTTCGGGAGCACGACAGTCGGCGCCATCCAGTAGCCAGCACCACTGGGGGCACTGCCGGTGAACGCGATGTCGACGCCCTCGAGGAATCCGGCCACGCTCTCGCGGTGGCCGCGCGAGATGAGCGGGCCCATCTCTGCCTCCTCGAGGCTGGGGTCGGTGACGACAACTCCGGACACCGCAGGTTCGAGAAGTTCCATGAAGCGCTCGAAGACAGAGTCGTGGACGAGGATGCGCGAGCGCGCGCAGCAGTCCTGGCCGGCATTGTCGAAGACTCCATAGGGCGCGGTGGCCGCGGCGAGCTCAAGGTCCGCGTCACCGAAGACGATGTTCGCGTCTGCGACGAAGATCAGATAGAACGGCACCGAGGTGGCGATGAGGAATCCGATGAACAGCGTGATCGAGCCCCACCGGCTGGTGGTGCGCTCGAACGCCGCGTGCGAGGGTGATGTGATGATCGATGACATGTTCTCTCCTCAGGCTTCGGGCAGTCCGAGACCGGCATAGTGGGCGAAATACGCGGCGACGAGGCCGATGAGCAGGGAGAAGTCCAGTCCCCATTCCAGCAGCCAGTGCCGTTTGAGTGTCTTGGCCAGCAGCAGGCAGATGCTCATCACGACTGCCGAGACGATGACGGCGATGACGTGCGCGGGCGATTTCGGCAGCTCACGGAAGGTCAGCGCCGCAAAGGCCGCGAGCAGTGCCGCACCCGGGATGATCACCTGATCGGCGGGGGAGCCCGCTATACGAAGCTGCTGCAGCAGGCGAGCACGGAGGAGGTCGAAGCCACCAGGGGAGGCGGACACCTTGCAGAGGGCATGCTCGAATCCTTCTGGACTCACGCGGGGTCGTTCAGAGCGCTGGTGTACGAATGCGAGCTCACACTCCATGCCGCTGATCTCTCACGCGGCACCGGACATGACTGGCGGATCGATGAGAGCCTTGCCGAGTTCAACAGGCCGCCACGCCCGATAGGCGGGGGAGTCACGCACGCTCAACGCGTGCTGCTGCTGTCGGGCCGGTAAAGGGTTCCAGGCGGTGACCTGGTAGAGCCGCGGTGCTTCAGCGCTTCTTCGGTGAGATGTACATGGTGATGCGTGCGGTGACGAAGGCGATGCCATTCG
>NZ_FXZF01000112.1:0-1129 GCF_900169375.1 Brevibacterium sp. Mu109 | reverse complement strand
TGTTATGTCTCAAGAGATGGGTGACAGTTCTGCATCAGGACATCGGTGACAGTGTGGGGCGTCTTGGTGGTGACACTTCCCGACTGTGATTGAGGGGTGAGCAGAAACGAACCCGTTGATCCCCGCGTCCGCCTCGCTATCTCTCGATGGCCCGAAGATGCTCCCCGCGGAACGGTCTCCACGTTCTGCGCCGAGCACGACATCTCCCGCAAGACGTTCTACGCTCTGCGTGCCCGCGCTCGTGAAGAGGGCCCAGCCGCGGTGCTTCAACCACGCTCCCGGAAGCCGCACTCCTCCCCATCCCGGATCAGCGACAAGCTCAAGGACCAGGCCATCGAGGTACGAGCGGCCTTGGAAGCCTCCGGACTCGACCACGGCCCGATCAGCGTGCATGACCGGATGCACAGCATGGGCCTGGGCACCCCCTCGATCGCTGCTCTGGCCAGGACCTTCCGCGAACGAGACGTAGCTCGCCTGCAACCACGCAAGAAGCCGCGAGCGGCATGGCGACGCTTCGTCTACCCCGCACCGAACGCGTGCTGGCAGCTCGATGCCACCGAGTACGTCCTGACCCGCGGCCGCAAATGCGTGATCTTCCAACTCCAAGACGACCACTCACGTCTCGCTGTTGCCTCGATTGTCGCTGGTGGTGAGACCAGCCGTGCCGCAGTGGCCGTCTTCAACAAGGGCGTACGCGCATACGGGGTACCGCAACGGCTGCTGACGGACAACGGGGTGGCGATGAACCCCTCACGCCGCGGCTGGACCGGAAGACTCGTCACACGCGCCACGAGTCTGGGAGTCGAGACGATCACGGGAAAACCGTACAAGCCGACGACCCAGGGCAAGAACGAACGCTTCCACCAGACACTCTTCCGCTGGCTCGACAAACAACCGATAGCCGACTCCGTGCGGGTGCTGCAGGGTCTCGTCGATGAGTTCGACATCATCTACAACACGCAGCGACCGCATCAGGGACTGCCCGGACGGATCACGCCGCAGCAGGCGTGGGACACCACCCCGATCGCTGACTCGCCCCGACCACCACCCACAGCTGTCGAGATGCCCGTACCCGCACCCCTCGAGCAGTCCTCGACCCCGGCTGCGACGCCGGTTCCCGCGCCGCTGT
>NZ_FXZF01000115.1:0-1075 GCF_900169375.1 Brevibacterium sp. Mu109 | reverse complement strand
ACCCTCGACGGTCTGCTCGTCCCGCTGACGGAGACGACGTGGGTGCGGTCGGGTGCGGTGCTCGGACCAGAGGATCGCATCAGTGCGCTGGCGGCGCAGATCCCAGCGCGGCTCGTCGTCTCGCACTCGACTGCCTGGTGGGTCCATGTCGGTCTCGGTCGGGCGCCGAGCCCGCTGACCTTCACGACGCATCCGCGCAGGAGGGTGCTCGACCAGGACGGAGCCGTCGTCCACGAACTCAACCTCGGCCGCGGCGACTGGGAGACGATCGCCGGTCTGCCGGTGACGACGCCGATGCGACGAGTGCCGGCAGCGGTGCCGTCGATGTCGGTGCCGTCGTCGTCCCGCCGCCCGAGGACGACGAGGGGGACTACCTCGGCGCCTATGGGGATTCCGACATCGATTCCGGGGGAGCAGGGATCGCGAACGGTGCGCAGGGGAACGCTCATCCTCAGGGAAGTGGGAGTGGCTCACCCACCGCGCCCGCAGCCCGAGCGAACGGCGCGAAGCCATGCAAGTCACGGTATGGACACCGGCGGATACTCGGCTGGCAGCTCCGGCACTGGCAGCGGTGGGTTCGATGCGCCTGCACCCACCTCGGCGGCGGCACCGGTCGATGCTCAGCCCACCGGTTCCGGTCGGGACGAGGACGAGTATGATCCGGAGACGGACCTCGACATCACCGACGCCCCGCAGGTCGGCGTGGCCGTCATCGCCAAGGTCCTCGGCGGAGAGATCATCCATGCAAGAGACGGATGAGCGCAGTGTATGAGGGGGCCCTTCAGGCCCTCGTCGAAGAGTTCGGCAAGCTCCCGGGCATCGGGCCGGCAACGTCTCGGAAGAGGCCGAGTGCACCGTGTGTCAGGACCCGCGCCGTGATCGGACGATGATCTGCGTCGTCGAGGAGCCCAAGGACGTCGTCGCCATCGAGCGCACTCGCGAATACCGCGGTCTCTACCACGTGCTCGGGGGAGCGATCGATCCGATGGCCGGCGTCGGCCCGGACAACCTGCGGATCAAGGAGCTCATGCCTCGCCTGCAGAACGGCGAGGTCGCAGAGATCGTCATCGCCATC
>NZ_FXZF01000113.1:0-1102 GCF_900169375.1 Brevibacterium sp. Mu109 | reverse complement strand
AGTGCCCACGGCGGTGAGGGGTGGTCTCGGCTGCCGCGGGAGCTGAAGAGCAGACCGGCGGGGGGGGGCCCACCGGGGGCCGGTTCGGGGGATTTTCCAGGGGGGGGGGGGGGGGCGGGCGCGGGGAGGGGGGGGGGGGCGGGGGGGGGGGGGGGGGGGGGGGGGGGGGAAGGGGGGGGGGGGGGGGGGGGGGGGGGGGGGCCGGCTCCCGGGGGGGGGGGGGGGGGCTCGCGCGTGGCGAGGTGGGAGGTGCCGTCGTCGTGACCGAAGAACTCGTGGACTTCGTCGTCGTAGCCGGTCCACTGGCCCGGCAGACGGAACCGCTGCACGTCAGAGGAGTACTTCAGGCGGCCTTCCGCCCGCAGCCCGGGGAGGGCGACGAGGAGGACGACGACGAGGGCGAGGGCGAAGGAGATGGCGAGGCCGACGATGACGACGAGAACTGCATTCATGCCGGGCAGTCACCCCGTGGTTCAGCCGACTCGGCCATGGACGTCCCGCTCCTCATGTTCTCCGACAGTGCTCCTTCGTCCGACAAGTCTATAGTCCCTGCACAGGGCATGAGCGATCCGGGGTCGTGTGGCTGCTGGAGAATTCCCTGGGACTCCCCTGAGCATCTCCGGTTCGGAGCCTCCGACGAGGCATCAGCGCCGTGCATCGCAACACCGTAGAGGGCGGCGGCGATCTCCATCGTCCGCTTCTGGTGGGTGATGACGATGAGCTGGCTCGAGTCCTGCAGCTCCCGGAACACCGTGAGCAGGCGGGAGAGGGTGAGGGCGTCGAGGGCGGGCTCGACCTCGTCCCTGACGTAGAACGGACTCGGCCGGGCCCTGAAGATTGCGGCGAGCATGGCGCCGGAGAGCAGCGACAGCCGCTTGCCCTTCTTCCCCGCGGGCCGGGCGTGGACGTCGACGCCGGTGGTGAGCATGTCGTCGGGGTCGGTAAGGCTCAATCGTCCCTCACCGCCGGGGAAGAGACGGGAGAAGATGTCCTCGAATTCGCGCGCGGTGTCGGCGTAGGCCTCGGCGAAGACGCGTTCGACGTGACGGTCGACCTCCTCGACAAGCTGCATGAGGTCCTTGCGGGAGGATTCGATGTCGGC
>NZ_FXZF01000116.1:0-1072 GCF_900169375.1 Brevibacterium sp. Mu109 | reverse complement strand
GTGGCAGGTGTGCGAGGCGCTCGTACCGGTGGCCATCGGCATCGTCGTCGACGTCGCGATCATCCCGCGCTCGATCCCGATGCTCAGCGTCTCCATCGCCGGTCTCCTGCTCCTCTTCACCGTCCTCAGCTACGGCTACCGCTTCGGCGCGCGGTGGTGCAACGCCGCCCGCGAGCATGAGGCGCATGCGCTGCGGGTCGAGATCACCCACGCGGCGCTCACCTCGGCGAACCTGCCCGCCGACCGCGCCTCGGGGGAGGTCCTCTCGATCGCGTCGGCCGACGCCGACACCGCCGCGCAGTCGTTCTCGCAACTCGGTCGCGGCATCGCCGCGGTCCTCGGGATGATCACGGCAGCCGTCTTCCTCCTCGTCGCCGATCCCGTCACCGGCCTCGTCGTCCTCATCGCCGTCCCGATCGGCTTGGCCATCGTCTCGCTGCCCGGCCGGTCAGTCTCGGCGAAGGCGAGTGCCCAGCTCGAGGCCGTCGCGCAGGCCGGCCGCTCGGCCGCCGACCTCATGAGCGGGCTGCGCGTCATCAAGGCCCTCGGCGGCGAACGGTGGGCCGCCGAACGCTACCGCGCCACCTCGGATGCCGCCGCCGAGGCGGGTGTCGCCACCGGTGAGCGCACCGGACGCCTGGCCGGCCTCGGCGCGCTTGTCATGTCCGTCGTCCTCGCGATCGTCCTCGTCGTCGCCGGGCTGCGCCTCATCGACGGCCAGATGAGCGTCGGCGCGCTCATCGGCATCCTCGGCATGACCGCCTTCCTCACCGAGCCCATGCGCGCACTCGCCGACATCGTCGGCCTCTTCGCCCAATCCCACGGCGCCGCCCCCCCCCGGAGCCCCCCCCAACCTCCGCCCGGGCGCGACCCCCCGCGAACCAGAAACCCCCATCGCCGGAGGCCGGAGTCCCGCCGAGTCCCGGGCACTCCCCACCGCCGGGGGAGCGCTGACCTGCATCGTCTCCGACGACGCCGAGGACGCAGCGAGGCTGCTGGCTGAGCTGACCTCCCACGCCCGGAGCCTCGGCCCCGCCCGGATGCTCGTCGCACCCCACGACGTCGATCTGTT
>NZ_FXZF01000118.1:0-1058 GCF_900169375.1 Brevibacterium sp. Mu109 | reverse complement strand
TTATCGGGCGCTCTCGCGCGGGGTGAGCACCAATCTCATCATCCACGCGTTCGCCCGGACGGCGCGGCACACGGGGATCGGCAGCGACCTCATCGAACCGTTCTTCGCCGCCATGCGCTCCGATCTCGACGCCGAATCGCCTGCGGGACACCCGGCGGCACCCGAGGTGCGGTGCCTGAGCGCCGGGGAGCATGCGGACTACGTCTACGGATCCGCCGAGGGCGTCGGCCTCATGTGCCTGCGCATCTTCCTCCACGACAACCCCCGCGACGACACCCAGCTGCCCACCCTCGAGCGCGGGGCCCGCCGTCTCGGCGCGGCCTTCCAGAACATCAACTTCCTCCGCGACCTCACCGAGGACGCGCGCCCGACCACGAGTGCCCGGGACGGCGGGATCCTTACCATCCGTGGCCAGCACGCTGACGCCGAGGCTGCGATCCCGCTCCTGCCCTACGACGCGAGGCTCGCCGTCGGCGCCGCCACCGCGCTCTTCGCCGCGCTCATCGACACCATCGCCGCTGCCCCCGTCGAGCGGCTCTACCGGGAGCGGATCCGCATCCCCGGCCACGTCAAGGCGCGTCTCCTCGCCCGCTCGACCCTGGGCACCCTGCGCGGCCGGAGTTCGTGATGGCGCAGGTGAGCGTCATCGGGGCGGGTGGCGCCCTGCTCGCCCGGGACGGCCACAGCGTCGACGTCTTCGAGAAGAACACCGAGGTGGGCGGGCGCATCGGTCGGATCGTCCGTGACGGGTTCCGCTTCGATACGGGCCCGTCCTGGTATCTCATGCCCGCGGTCTACGGCCACTTTTTCTCGCTCATTGTGACGAGCGCGGCGGTTGAGCTCGCCCTCGTGCCCCTCGATCCCGCCTACACGGTGTTCACCGACCCGGAGGCGTCGACCGCGCCGAGCGTCACCGCCGAGGCGGCACCGGTGAGTGTTCCGCGGGGACGCGACCGGGTTGTCGCGGCCTTCGAGGGCCGCGAGTCCGGTGCCGGCAGGCGCCTGCAGGCCCATCTGCGCTCGGCCGCCCATGCGAAGGCGATGGCCGAGAGGCTCTT
>NZ_FXZF01000119.1:0-1052 GCF_900169375.1 Brevibacterium sp. Mu109 | reverse complement strand
TGAGGTAGTTCGTCTCTCCTGTGCCTTGGGTGAGGAGGGTGTCGGTGATCGCCCCGAACGCCGCGGATTCCTCGGGCGTCATGTCCGCGCCGGTGCCCGAGTCGCCTGCGAGGACGAGGGAGACGACGATGAAGAAGACCTGGACGAGGACGAAGAGCGCAAGGATGCCGGCGAGGATCCAGACGGTGATCCTCAGTGCTCGGTCCCCGGCGGCCTGGATGAGGTAGCCGAGGATGAGACCGCACAGACCGTAGGCGCCGAGGATGTCCCCGCCGAAGAGCAGCGCGGCGTGGATGAAACCGAAGACGACGAGCCAGAGGCTGCGGCGCACGAGCATCGAGGTGATCGTCCGCGGGTCGTCGCCGGCGGCGGTGCGGCTGCGGGTGAACTGGACGATGCCGTAGCCGAAGAGGAACGCGAACATCGGGTAGATGCTGCCGTCGACGAAGAGGATCGTGAGCACGGACAGGGTCGTATCAAGCGGGGAGTCGCTCGTCGGGTGGCCGCTCATCATCGTCGCGGCCTTCGTGCCCCACAGGTACGCCGAGACGTTGGCGATCGCGATGAGGCAGAGCATGAGACCGCGGGCGAGGTCCGGGGCGAAGGCCCGCCGAGGCGCGGGAGTGGGAGGGCCGGGCGCGCGACTGCTGTGCATCATCGGAGCCGGCTGGTGCGGGAAGTCTGGGTGCGTCATGTGATGTTTCGGACGGGTGAACGGCGACCGCCTCGGCGAGGATGTCGACCTTCGCGATGAACGCCGCCCGCAGTGACGGGGTGGAGTCGATGACCTCGTCGAGGGCGAAGCTGTCGGCCCGCCGGTCGGGGTCGGCGTAGTGGTCGACGATCCCCGACATCGACGCGCGCACGGACGTCCACGGATCCTCGTCACCGGGGCGGGCGAGGAGCCGGGCGATCATGTCCTCCCCCATCCCCACCCACTTGCCCGAGATGACGTCCTCCTTGGACGGGAAGTAGCGGAAGAACGTCCGCCGCGACATCCCCGAGGCTGCGGCGAGATCGTCGACGGTGGTCTCGGAATAGCCCCGCTCGCG
>NZ_FXZF01000120.1:0-1046 GCF_900169375.1 Brevibacterium sp. Mu109 | reverse complement strand
CGATCGGCTAGTCCAACGGGAGGTCGAGCAGGGGACGCGCACGCGGGGCCTAGGAGCCCTCGCGCCGCTCGCGGCTCTTCACACCCCGGGTGTGGACGAAGTCGAGCTCGCTCTGCTCCTGCCCCGGCGGGTCGACTGCCTTGGGGCGCCACCCCACCAGGCGCTGGGGCTTGGCGAAGCGGCCGGCGTTCTCCGGGTGGAGGGACGCAGGCAGGAGGTGAGTATCCGATGCGCTGCCGACGGAGACGACGATCGTATCGAGGTCAGGGATCTGAGAGAGGATCTCGGTCATCATCGTCCCAGCACCGGCGGCGATGAGCGGATTGTCGTACGCGTGTGAAGCCAGCGCCCCTGAAGACTTGACGAATTCCTCGCAGGGCAGGGACACGGTCGCCGGAACCCCGGCATCGCGAGCTGCCCACGCGCAGGCCAGTCCCGCGTTCCCGCCCGAGGCGATCGTGACACCGGCATCGGGGAGAGTGCCTTCAGCCAAGTGGGTCTGGATGAAGTTCTGCGCTCCGCGGGCCTTGAACGATCCCGTGTACTGCATGAATTCGAGAGCGAAGTGGACTCCCGAACCAGCCGGGTCGCTGCTTGGCGGGGCACTCCACGTCGCGGCCGTCGACGTCGGCGCAGCGGGTGCCTGGCCGGGCTGGGCGGAGGCCACCGTCACCGGACGCACTCGACCGGCGATCCGGGCGGCCGCTGCTTCGATATCGGGGTAGGACACCTGCGTCACTGGAGCCTCCTCAGTTGGTGAGAATGGACAGGCTGATCACTTTTGATGCAACGAGCCAGTCTGCAGACGGGCCTGCCACCCTACGGGCTATGCGCGTTCAGCTTGTGTGCTTGACGATGCCCAGCGGTGCGCCCTTGGGCTCCTTGACCAGGCTGACAGCGAGCAGCGAGATGACGCAGACGCCGATCATGTAGGCCGCGATCGACAGCGACGAACCGGTGCGTGCCAGCAGAGTCTCCGCGATCGTGGGGGCGAATGCTCCGCCCAGGATCGCACCCAGGGCGTAGCCGATCGAGACTCCCGAGTA
>NZ_FXZF01000121.1:0-1044 GCF_900169375.1 Brevibacterium sp. Mu109 | reverse complement strand
CAGGACGACTCCGACGACGACGATGGCCGCGAGTGCCACCGCTGCCGTCGAATTGGTGAGGAAATCGAGGAAACGCTTCACGAATCCAAGCGTACTGTTTCCGCCTCCAGATATCGTGCAAGCAGGTGACATATAGTGTGCGTGAAATTGCTCGGTTCGAACGGGAGTGTGCGGGTGAAGGTTTCGGTCATCGGTTGTGGGTACCTGGGAGCCGTGCACGCGGCCGCGATGGCGTCGGATGTCCACGAGGCCAAGGTCAGCGCCCTGCGCGAGGGCAGGCCCCCGTTCTTCGAACCCGGCCTCGCCGACCTGTTGCTCGAAGCCCAGGACAAGGGCAGCCTCGACTTCACCACCGACATCGCCGATGCCGCCGAGGCGCGCGTGCACTTCGTGTGCGTGGGCACCCCGCAGAAGCCCGGCGAGTTCGCCGCCGACGTCACCTATGTCGATGCGGCTGTGGATGCGCTGCTGCCGCACCTGCAGCCCGGGGCGGTCGTCGTCGGCAAGTCTACGGTGCCCGTGGGCACTGCCGGTCGCCTCGCCGGACTCGTCGAACCCGCCGGGGGAGTCCTCATGTGGAACCCCGAGTTCCTCCGCGAGGGCCACGCCGTCGAGGACACGCTCCACCCGAACCGTCTCGTCTACGGTGTCGCCGACGGGCAAGCCGGGGAGACGGCCACTGAGGCCCTCGACGAGGTCTACGCCTCGATGCTCGAAGCCGACACTCCGCGCCTGGTCGCCGACTTCGCGACCGCCGAGCTCGTCAAGACCGCGGCGAACTCGTTCCTTGCCACGAAGATCTCGTTCATCAACGCGATGGCCGAACTCTGCGAGACCTCCGGTGCCGATGTCACGCTCCTTGCCGATGCGATCGGGATGGATGACCGGATCGGTCGGAAGTTCCTCAACGCGGGTCTCGGCTTCGGCGGCGGGTGCCTGCCCAAGGACATCCGCGCGTTCATGGCCCGTGCCGGTGAGCTCGGTGCCGATCAGGCGGTGGCGTTCCTCAGGGAGATCGACTCGATCAACATGCGTCGGCGGGTG
>NZ_FXZF01000122.1:0-1044 GCF_900169375.1 Brevibacterium sp. Mu109 | reverse complement strand
CCGTATGTCATCGGTCGAATCCTCGAACGCAACGGCGAGACTGCCGGCCGTCTGCTGCGGTGGCTGCTCGGTCTCTTCTCCTTCGGCTGCACAGCCGCCGTGGTCGTTAGGCTGACCTGGGACGACGCGGTCGGATCGCTCGTGATCTTTCTTTGTCTGCTTGTCATCACTGCGAGCTCGCAAGGTGTGCTCTTCGCCGTATCGACTCTCAGGCAGCTTCGGTTGAGTTCCACGGAGTTCCTGTTCGTCGGGGCCATGATGTCGCGATTCTCCACCAGGTGACGGACTGTTCGGGACGGTACCCACGGGGGGCCGCTGGGCCCACACGACTGCCGAGCCTGAGGACGGCGAATCACCGTCGTCGGGCCGATGCTCAGGCCGAGTCTCGTCGTCGCGTTGACCGCGCCTGCGCGGTCTTGGCACGATGAGGCGATGCAGCCTGTCCTCGGTGTCATCTCCCACGGCACGTCCTCTCCCGACGGTCAGGCCGTCATCTTGGCCCTCGCCGAGGCGGTCGCCGCCGTCGGTGCGGAGGACGGGGGAGCAGAAACCGCGGCGGGGGATGCCGGGTGCCCCGAAGTGCCGTCCGCCGACTGGGCTTTGCTGGAGTCTGGCGTGGCGTCCAACTGCGCCGTGAGTCGACGCAGGGCGATGATTCCGGCATCACGATGAGCCACGAGGTCGGCAATGGAGGGTTCACCGGCTTCGATATCGCAGCCGGCCACGACATCCGCCATACCCCCCTCCCCGCCGGCGAGGTGGAACGTGAGCATCGGCCCCTGGAACGGCCAACGGAGACCCGGACCATCGGTGATCGAGCGGTCGATCTGCTCGACCGTGGCCTCGCCCTGCTCGACCATGTACAGGGCCTCCCGCCACTGTGCCTCCTGCAGTCGGTTGGCGATGAAGCCGGGGACTTCGCGGTCCATGCGGATGACGGACTTGCCGATGTGGGTGAAGAAGTCTGCGGCCCAGTCGACAGCGGCGGCCGACGTGGACTTTCCGCCGACGACCTCGACCAAAGGGAGGAGGTAGGGCGGATTG
>NZ_FXZF01000123.1:0-1024 GCF_900169375.1 Brevibacterium sp. Mu109 | reverse complement strand
CCGGTCGATCTTCGCGAGCAGTTCCGCATCGACCCAGCGGCCGATCGACTCGCTCCTCCGCACTCCGGCGAAGATCTCGAGACAGGCGACGGCCAGCGACGTCGCCGTTGCGGCGATGCGGTCGGCGTCGTCGGCGATCGGTTCGACGGGTGTCGTCGGCGGTCGCGGGACGGATGCCCTGTGCGCGGCGCGGCGAGGACGGCTGAGGACGAGAGGGGCGGTCATGAGCGGATGACCAATCGCTGTCCGGGCATGATGAGATCGGGGTCGGGCCCGATCGCGTCCCGGTTGTCCGCGTAGATGTCAGCGACGAGTTCGGCCTGCGAGTCGCCCGCCCCGATGAGCTCGCCCGCGATCGACCACAGGCTCTCACCGGCAGTGACGACGTGCGTGCGCGGGGAATCGGATCCATCGCGGTCATCGGCCTCGTCCGCATCGTCAGCGGTCCCGTCGCCGTCGGAGGCCTCGGCGCCGTCGGGTGGGTCCGTCGGGGGTGGGGGATCGCCGAGGCGGTCGTCATCGTCCGGGCCAGTCGTCGGCCATCCCGGATCCCGCGGGTCCGCGGGGATCGTCGGCCACCCCGGATCGGGTGCTCGGTCGGGGTCGAGGGCTGCGGTCGCAGACACCGCCTCGGCGCTCGGATCACGGACCCGGTCGGAAGCGGAGCCGGTCACCGCGGTGCCGGTGACTGCGACGGCGGCGAGGATGGTCGATCCGAGCAGGCGCGGCGCCCAGCGCAGTGCGAGCGCCGAGACCCACGAGCGCACTCGGCCGCGCGGGAGGATCCGCAGGGCGAGGCCGAGCAGGGAGATGAGGCCGAGCCGGGCGAACGCTGCGGCGGCCGTGGTGACGAGCACGAGGATGACGAGGTCGCTCGCTCCGAGCGGCCGCTCGAGCAGGACCCACAGGGACACCGACGACCCGAGCAGAGCGAGCCAGGTGATGGCACAGAGCGCAAGAAGAAACATGTCGAACATCCTCGATAGTTGATGTACGACTATATTGACGTTTGATGAAGTTTGAT
>NZ_FXZF01000124.1:0-1024 GCF_900169375.1 Brevibacterium sp. Mu109 | reverse complement strand
TACTCTCGTGCACAGGCTCGTGGTCCTCTGAGATTCGGATGTCTTGACAACACCCATCACAGCAGGACCACGAGCCGTTCTACGTCAACGACGCGACGCTCCCCATCACCACGAACCGGGAAGAGCCCCTTAATCTTCGATGTGCTATTTCGGTTCGACGGAGTTAGGCTTCCGATTACCAACCTTCGTCGAAGAGGAAATCGCCTGCGCAGCCGTAGTCCGTGCACCAGTAGTACGTGATCACGATGTTGGAATCGGCGTCTGCGGCTTCGCCCGCTTCGAACGTCGACATGCCGTCTAGGGTGATTGCCTCGACGGTGTTCTCGGTGTGGTTGAGGTTGTTGAACCAGAGCTCGGTGCCCTGCTCCAGGTAGATGTTCTCGAACCCGGCCTCCTGTAGCTCTTCGATGACCGCGTTGGCGTCCTGTTCGAGGTAGTCGGACGACGCACGGGGCATCTCGATGGTGCTGCTGCACCCGGCCATCGCCAGCATGAGGGCGGCACCGGAGAGCGCCGCCGCGGCTCGACGGATCATCGGGCGACCTGCTGGGCTGCCCCGCGGCGCTTCGACACCGCGCGGCCGACGAGCCAGGTCAGCACCGCGCCGCCCACGACGGCTCCACCAGCGAACCAGGGGACAGCGGGGGCGTTCGGCGTGATCGCCAGGCCGAGGAGTAAGCCGACGAGCAAGCCGCCGATGCCGCCTGCGAGCCCGAGGAGGAGCACGAGACCGACGCCCGGCTTCGGCGCCGGCAGCAGCGTGCGGACGAGGAGTGCGGCGACGAACGGGCCGACGATGGCGATGGCTAGAAGCAGGATCATCATCAGGGGTTATTGCCTCTCATTCGCGGCCGGATGCGCTCCGACCGGGGGTTTGCATGGGTCACAAGTCACAGATGAATATTCGCTTCTTTGGGGTCCACCAGTCGTGTGTTTGGGGGCCACTGCGCTGATCGGCCGATAGTGCGCGTGGGGACCACTCATGGCGTGCTTAGGGACCACCGTGCTTAGGCTCCTTCCGTCG
>NZ_FXZF01000125.1:0-1017 GCF_900169375.1 Brevibacterium sp. Mu109 | reverse complement strand
GATCGTGCGCAGGTGGCGCATCGCCTCGGAGACCTCGCCGGTGACTGCCTCACCCTTCGAGCGGATCATCGATGCGCCCTCCTGGATGCGGCGCAGCGCCTCGCCGAGGTTGGTCGCCCCGCAGCTGAAGGGGACGGTGAAGACGGACTTGTCGATGTGGTTGACGTAGTCGGTGGGGGAGAGGACCTCGGACTCGTCGATGTAGTCGACTCCGAGGCTCTCGAGGATCTGCGCCTCGCCATGCTGGCCTGCTCCTCGTTGACGACGTCCATGATAACGCCGCCCTTGAGCATCTGGGCGAGTCCGGTGTTGAGCAGGGTCTGTGTCTCGGTCATTGCTGTGCCTTCGCTTCGCTTCTGTCGCACGGGTGCCCAGGGGGACGGGCACCGTGGATGGGTGGGACAAGGGTTTGTCTGCACGTCGGCCGCCGACGCGTCCACTCCAGGCTAGAGCTCAATGTGGCCCATACGGAGAGCCAGAATCCATCGAGAAGTTTGGGCCAGTAGTGGGTAGCATGGAGCCATGCCCGCACTTCCGCGCTCGACCCGTGAGTCCCTCGGCATCGCACTCGACCACGACTCGCCGCTGCCCGACCAGATCGTCACCGGGATCCGGGCCCTCGTCGCGCGCGGGGAGCTGCGGCCGGGAGAGCCCGTGCCTGCGAGTCGGAAGCTTGCCGGCCACCTCGGCGTCTCCCGCGGGACGGTCGAGACCGCGTATGCCCAGCTCGCGGTCGAGGGCTACCTCCTCACGCGGGAACGGTCGGCGACGATCGTCGACCCCGACCTCCCGGCGGCGCTGCTGCGGCGGGCGCAGGCCCCCGCACCGCCCACGGTGCCCCGGCGACCGCCTCGGCGGCCCCGACGACGAGCAGCCACCGACGCGGTGATCCGACAAAAACGCGGTCTGCACACCGCGTAACTGTCGGCTCACCGCGTCGAAGCCACCACCGATTCCAATGGAGGAAATCGACATGACTGGCACAACACCCGTCCACAGCTCTGCCCTGACCCAGAA
>NZ_FXZF01000126.1:0-1016 GCF_900169375.1 Brevibacterium sp. Mu109 | reverse complement strand
ATCGTCGCCGGCGACTCCACCGGCTCGAGCGCCGATATCGCGCTGTCGCGGGCGACGGAGAAGGCGATGTGGGTCGGCATCGCCGCGTTCGCCGCCGGAAACAAAGTCAGCGACATCGGTGACGCAATCGACGATCATGTCTCAAGCGAGGCTCCTGAACTCGGGCTGGTGGAGGAATTCACCGGCCACGGCATCGGCACTGCCATGCACATGCCGCCCGAGGTGCTGAACTATCGTGCGAAGTCGAACGGACCGAAAATCAAATCCGGAATGTGTCTGGCAATCGAGCCGATGCTCACAGCCGGCAGCAGCGAGACCATCACCCTGGCAGACGACTGGACCGTCGTGACAGAGGATGGTTCGCGTGCGAGCCATTGGGAGCACAGCGTCGCCAAGCATGATGGGGGAGTCTGGGTACTCACTGCTGACGATGGGGGAGTGGCCGGACTGAGCCGACTCGGTCATTCATGGCTGAGGCGTTTGCTGCCTCCGCCTGAGCTCGTTGGTCGTGAGGATGTGCATGACGACGAACAGCGCCAACGCTGACATCAGACTCAACGCGAACATCCACGCTGCAGTGACCTGAATGTCGAAACCTGCGATCATGAAGGCCACAAAGGTGATGAACGCTGTGATCGATGCGGTCAGGACCGCGGTGGTCCGTGCCCTCTGAAATACTCGTAGATTCGTTTCGTATGCCTCGTCGTCCATGACGCTGCTCCTTGTGTTCGGGGCCGATTTCAGCGGCCGTCTCAACACTATCGTTGTGATTTCACGTTAGGATCTGGTCATGACGGGTGTCCACGATCACACGAAACGTTCGGCAGATGTGGGCGATCGGTATCGCCTGACCAGGATCGCCTTTGACGTCATCTCTGCTTTCGGCTGTCTCCGCGCGCAGGGACTTCCGGGTCCTGTCATCGTCGGGATCCTCGATGAACACGGCTATTCGTCCTCAAGCGTGCACAATCAGCTGGTGAGGATGGTCCACCGGAGCATTCTGACCAGTGAAAAGG